>JANQOE010000057.1 GCA_028279245.1 Alphaproteobacteria bacterium | reverse complement strand
CTCCGGAGGAACCTGTGGTCAGCAAGACGTCTGCATTGCCCATTCTCGCCGTTTCGCTGTTATTGACCTGGCCGGTGAGCGAGGGCGCGACGGCCACGGATTTTGGGCGGCATAGCTCTGCCCAGCACGACTTCCAGCTAACCGCCGTCGTCGAAGGCCTCGACCACCCCTGGGGCATGGCGTTCCTGCCCAATGGCGACATGCTGATTACCGAACGCGGCGGCGATCTGCGCATCGTCCGCGACAGCCTTCTCGACCCAGATCCCATCGGCGGCGTGCCGGATGTCGCGGCCTCGGGACAAGGCGGCCTGCTCGACGTCGCGCTGCATCCGAATTACGCCGAGAACGGTTGGCTCTATCTGTCCTATGCCGCTCGTGGCCGTGGCGGCGCCAGCACCGAAGTCGCCCGCGCCCGCTTCGACGGCGACTCCTTGACCGATGTGGAGGTTATCTTCGAGGCCCAACCGAAGTCCGGCGGCGGCCGCCATTTCGGCTCCCGCCTCACCTTCGATCAAGCGGGCTACCTTTACGTCACTAGCGGCGACCGCGGCGATCGCCCCCGCGCCCAAGAGCTCGACGATCACGCCGGCAAGGTCCTGCGTCTGAACGACGATGGCAGCATCCCCGCAGACAATCCCTTCGTCGGCCAGGCAAACGCGCGGCCGGAGGTCTTTAGTTACGGCAACCGCAACCCCCAGGGCATGGTGACCCATCCCGACACCGGCGAGATCTGGGCCCACGAACACGGCCCGCGCGGCGGCGACGAGGTCAACATTATCCGCGCCGGCGCCAACTACGGTTGGCCCTTGGTCACCTACGGCAGCGCGTACAGCGGCGGCCGCATTGGCAGCGGCACCTCCGCCCCGGGCATCGAAGGACCCCTGACGGTCTGGGTCCCGTCCATCGCCCCATCCGGCATGGCCTTCTACAAAGGCGATGTGTTCCCGAACTGGGACGGTGATCTGTTCGTCGGCGCGCTCCGCGACCGCCTGCTGGTCCGTCTCGAAACCGATGGCAACACCATCGTCGCGGAGGAACGTCTACTCGAAGACTTCGGTGAACGCATCCGCGACGTCCGCCTCGGACCCGACGGACTGCTCTATCTACTGACCGATGACCCGGACGGCATGCTGCTCCGTCTCGAACCCGTGGAAAAGGCCAGCTAGGCCGGGATATCGACCCAGGCTCCGGCCCTCGCGCTCTCCAGCACCGCGTCACACACAAGCTGCGTCCGCAGCCCACTGCGCAGATTGGGCTGCGCCGGGCTCCCATCGTGCAGCCCGGTCAAGAAATCGGCCAGCGTGTTGGTGAAAGTGTGCTCGTAACCGATCGTGCAGCCAGGCACCCACCACTTGTCCATGTAGGGATGATCGAAGTTTGTCACGTGGATTCTTTGCCATCCCGCTAAATGATCCTCGACCTTCCGCCCCGTCTGCGGATCGGCATAGCGGTAGAAGCCAAGCACATGCGGATCTTCTAGGTCGAAACACAGCGCACCGTTCTCGCCGTTCATCTCCATGGTATTCCGGTTCTTCCGACCGCGCGCATATCGCGTGCTCTCAAACGTGCCCATCGACCCATTGGCGAACCGCGCCAGGAACATGCAAGCATCGTCGATCGCCACCGGCGCCACTTCACCTGTTTCGGCATGCGGCCGCTCCTTGACGAAGGTCTCGGTTGCCGCCACCACCTGGCTGATCGGCCCGTTGATCCACTCCGCGGTATCGATCGAATGCGCCAGGAGGTCGCCAGTTACGCCGGAGCCCGCGACTTTCGCATCCAACCGCCACAGCGCCCGGCCGCCCTGCGGCACACTCTCGTCGATCGTGTAGTCCTGATTGTAGACAGCGCGATAATGAAACGGCCGCCCGACCCGCCCCTCATCGACAATCTGCTTAAATAAGGCGATCGCCGGCACCCGCCGGTAGTTGAACCAGATCAGGTTAGCCACCCCGGCCTTCTCCACCGCCGCGACCATGGCCTCACCCTCGGCGGTATTCATCGCCAGCGGCTTCTCGCACAGCACAATCTTCCCCGCCTGCGCCGCAGCAACCACCACATCATGGTGCATGTGATTGGGCACACAGACGTCGACCACATCGATGTCGTCCCGTGTCACCAATTGCCGCCAGTCGGTCTCGACCGACTCTACGCCCCAACGCGCGGCAAACGCCTCAAGCTTGTCCCGATTGTCGGCCCGCCCGTAACAAGCCTTCAGGACCAGCCTATACGGGAGGTCGAAGAACGGCCCAACTTGCCGATAGGCATTGGCATGGGCGCGGCCCATAAACCCGCACCCCACCAAGCCGATGTTAAGCGTTTTGGCCATCGCCCATTCCTCCCGAATCTGGCGCAAACCCTAGCGTCCTGGGGTCAACGGCGCCACAACCCAACGAGTCGTTAACGCCGCTATGCGAGGCTTTTGCTACCGACCTCCAGGTCGGTTCTCTCTCTCGACCGCGTCACATCTTCGGGTGTGGCGCGGTCACCCTTTCGGGTCTGCTTCGGTCGAGAGCGAGACTGCCCGCCGCCAACATCAGCTTGCGGAGCCAACATCGATCCCCATAGAGTGCCGCGCCAAATCCTATGACCTAATGATTAGCACCGCCGGTAAGCGCGGTAGAGCTGGGGCACGGAACGATGGATGATTCACTCACCAAGACGATCGAACAGCAGACCACCAAAGGACCGGTCCGTTGGCTCATCTCCCGCCAATCCTTCTGGGTCCTGCTAGCCGCCATCGTCGGCGTGCTCATGCTGACGCTGCTGACCGACACCTTCGCCACGCCGCAAAATCTCTTCAACGTCACGCGTAACTTTGCCTTTGTCGGCATTATCGCCGTCGGCATGACGGCCGTGATCATCACCGCCGGGATCGACCTGTCGGTCGGTTCGATCGTCGTCTTCACCGGCATCGTTCTGGGCCTGACGATGGCATCCGGGCAAAGCTTCTGGGTCGCGCTGGTCCTCGCGCTCGGCGCCGCATTGGCCGCCGGCTTCGTCAATGGCGCCTTGATAGCCTTCATGGGCATGCCGCCCTTCGTCGTCACCCTCGGCATGCTGTCGGTCGCCCGCAGCCTGGCCCAGGTCATGTCGAACAACCGTCTGGTCTTCGAATTCGGGCCCGATCAGGACTTGCTGCTGGCCCTCGGCGGCGGCGCCGTCCACGGCATTCCCAATCCCGTCATCGCCCTGGTGATCGTCGCCGCCATCGCCGGGTTTCTGTTCAAGTGGACCGCCTGGGGGCGCTATGTTTTCGCCATCGGCGGCAACGAACAGGCGGCTAATCTGACCGGCGTGCCGGTCAAGTGGATCAAGGTCAGCGTCTACATGTTCTCCGCCTTGACGGCGGGCATTTCGAGCATATTCATCGTCGGCTGGCTCGGCAGCGTCACACTTGGTTTGGGCATGGCGATGGAACTCCAGGTCATCGCCGCCGCCGTCATCGGCGGTGCTAATCTGGCCGGTGGCGTCGGTACGGCATTTGGTGCGGTAGTCGGTGCGGCACTCATCGAGATCATCCGCAACAGCTTGATTTTGCTGGGAATTGGCACCTTCTGGCAGGGCGCCTTCGTCGGCACCTTCATCGTGCTGGCCGTGATGGTCGACCGTATTCGCGACCGCCAAACCGCCTAGCTGGCCGAATCAGGCCGCATGCCCGGCAATACCAACGGCACTGGCTGCTAAACTTATGATCATGTTGACCGAATAGTTTTTGCAAGATTATCATGCTGGCTGAACAGTGCGCCGGCCTGCGGATGACGGCCTTAATGGTGCCATGTTGGTGGAACGGTATGCACGTCGCCACGCAAGGGAGGAGATGAAATGAACAAACCGGTTATGCTCGCAGCGGTAGCCGCTGCCGGGCTCATGATTGCCAGCGATTCCGGCCACGCGCAGGACAAGAAAACACTGGCCATCGTCGTGAAGGGTCTCGACAACCCCTTCTTCGAGCAAGTCAACAAGGGCTGCCAGAAATGGCTAGCCGAAAACCCGGACTCCGAGTACGCCTGCCTGTACACCGGGCCGGCATCGAGCGCCGATGAGCAAGGCGCAATCCAGATCATCGAGGATCTGCTGATCAGCGGCGTCGCTGCCATCGCGATCTCACCGTCGAATGCCCCGGCCGCCGCCCGGCTCCTGGAACGGATCAAGCCGGACATCCCGGTCATGACCATCGACGCCGATCTGTCAGAGGGCGATCGTGGTCTCCGCCGGACCTATCTGGGCACCGACAACTACGACATGGGTGTTCGCATGGCGAACCACCTGACCGAGCTATCGCCCGATGGCGGTACCGTCTGCCTGCAACTCGGCAATGTCGCCGCCGACAACATCAACGCCCGCGCCGCCGGTTTCCGTGACACCATCGCCGGTGCCAAGAACGTCGAGCGTCTGGCCGGCGAAGGCGGGTGGACGGAAATCGACGGTTGCCCGGTCTTCACCAACGACCAGGCGGACCTCGCCAACCAACAGATGGCTGACGTCTTCACGGCCAACCCGGATCTGTCCGCATTTATCCTCGTCGGCGGTTGGGCGCAGTTTGCACCCCAGGCCTATGCCCAGGTTACCGACGGCGTGAAGGACAAGCTGGAAAGTGGTGAGTTGACCATCATCGCCGGTGACACCCTACCGCCGCAGATGGACGCCCTGGCCAACGGCCGCAGCCACGCGCAGATCGGCCAGCGCCCGTTCGAAATGGGCTACCGGGCACCGACCGTGATGATCGAGATGATTGAGGGCACGGAGCATCCAGACGTGATCTTCACCGGCCTCGACGAATGCCGGCAAGACACGATCGACAGCTGCATCGCCCAGTAAGGTTACTCTCTCGGAAGCAACTTAGGGCGCGCCTCGGCGCGCCCTCTTCTTTTGGCCGGCGGGTCAGCCGGTCTATCGCCGCAGCGATCTAGCCGACGACCCGCAGTTCGACATTCTCCGGCTGGACCGACTCCCGCTCCACCAGCGGACACTCGATTTTCACGACCGGATAGCGCCGCCGCTTCGGCTCATGCTGGTGGTTCAATAGATGCTCGACCGCCCAGCGTCCCATCTCCCGGTGCGGCAAGACCACGGTCGTCAGTTGCGGCGACAGATGCCGGGCCACTTCTTCGTCGTCATAGCCGATCACCGCAACATCATCCGGGATTTTCAGGCCCCGTTCCGCCAGCGCCAGATAGCAGCCCACCGCCATACGGTCGTTGGCGCAGAAAATAGCGGTCGGCGCGTCCTTAAGGTCGAGCAGCGACAAGGTATGTACATAACCGGTGCGGAGCTGCCAATCGCCCGCCCGGTAGAGTGCGCGGTCGTGCGGAATGTCGGCCGAGGCCAGCGCCTGCCGGTACCCTTTGAACCGGTCCTTCGACGCCTCCATCCACTCTTCGCCGTTGATGTAGCCGATCCGCCGGTGCCCCGCGGCCAGCAGCCGCGCCGTGGCCGTATGGCCGCCGGCAACTTCGCCGGGCACCACCGACGGTACGGCCCGATCTTCCGTATAACAGTTCAGCAGCACCGTCGGCACCTTGGATTCGGCCAGCGCCGGCGGCAGTTTAACCTCGCGCGTCATGATCGAAGCGTAGATAACGCCCACCGTATGGTGCGGTTTGAAGTGTTCGAACGCGCGCCGCTCCATCACCTCATCGTTGATGGTCGGCGCCACGATGAGCGAGACGTCATTGGTCCAGGCAACCTCGCGCGCACCCTCGATGGAGACCACCGCCTCCGGGCTGGTCGACAGCCGATCAACCACGAATCCGATCAGTCCATTCCCGGCGGCGGGCGACGGCCGCTCCGCCCGGCGCGACACGGCATAGTTGAGTCGGCGGGCCGCCTCTCGGACCCGCTCCCGCGTCACTTCGCTGATCCGAACGTCCGGAACGCTGTTGAGCACGAGCGACACGGTGGACTGGGAGCATGCCGCTTCCCGGGCCACATCGACCATGGTCACTCTTCGCCTACGCTCCGCCACAACACTCCATCCCGCTTGTCCGCCTCAGACATCATCTGCTGCTAAAGATTTAGTTTAGCCTGGAAGCAATTTCGATGTTTGAGGTCCGTTCATGTTTCTGATAATATTCGCTAAACAACGATGATATAAGCTCTCGGGGAGGACGGCAATGCTGGTGCTGTTAACAGGCGCCACCGGCAAGGTAGGACAGCACTTCCTGGGTCGTTTCCTGGACGATCCACGTTGGGCCAACATCCGTGTCCGGGCCCTGGTCCATAGCCGCCAACCCGCCCCCCACGACCGCCTTGAGACCGTCTCCGGCTCAATCGCCGACCGCGATGTCGTCGACCGTGCCATGGAAGGGGTCACCCACGTCCTGCATATGGCGACCTGCAAGGAAACCCCGGAAGCCGTCATGGACGTCACCGTCAAGGGGATGTTTTGGCTGCTTGAGGCCTGCCGTACCAGCCGGGACTTCAAGCAATTTGTCATGGTCGGTGGGGATGCCGGCATTGGCCACTTCGTCTACCGGACCGATGCCCCGATTACCGAGGCATACCCACACCGCGCCTACCCCGGCTGTTACGCCCTCTCCAAGGTCCTCGAGGAGGTGATGCTGGAGCAGTACTACATCCAGTATGACCTGAACGGTTGCTGCCTGCGCGCGCCGTGGATCATGGAAAAAGACGACTTCAAATACACCCTGTCCTTCGGCGACGACGTCTTCGGCGGCCCGGTTTGGCGTGATTTGGTCGGCCCGGAAAAGGCCGCCGAGTATGTCGCCAACGGCACCGTACCCCTGCTGCTCAACGAAGACGGCGAACCGCTGCAACGCAACTTCGTTCATGTCGATGATTTGGTCTCGGCGATCTTGGCGGCCCTCGACAATCCGGCCGCCCGCCAGCAGCTCTTCAACATCTGCATGGACGAACCCGTCGACTACGCCCGCGTGGCCGCGCATCTCGCCGCCACCCAACAGCTTCCGCATGTCGAGATCCCCAGCAGCTATCACAGCACCTGGCTCGACAACAGCAAGGCCAAGCAACAGCTTGATTGGCGCCCACGCTACGACTTGCCACGACTTATCGATGAGGCCTGGTCGTATCGGCGGGCGTCGGATGACCCGCGGAAGATTTGGTACCCGGGCTGATGCGGGACCGAAACAACCCACTAAACTTCAGGAGAGGATAGTATGAGAAATCTGCAAAAACTGGGGATCGCAACCCTTGCCGCGGCGATCGTGGCAACCCCCGCGATTGCGCAGGAGAAGCAAACGCTGGCGTTCGTCGTGAATGCCGCTTCGGATTTCTGGAAACTGGCAGAAGCCGGCGTCAAGGCGGCCCAGGCAGAGCTTCCGGACTACGAACTGCAGTTCCGTTATCCGGCCCAAGGCACCGCCGCGATGCAGAACGCGCTGATGGACGACTTGGTCTCCGCCGGCGTTGACAGCATCATGATCTCGTCGGTCGATCCGAAGACGTCGATCGACGCCTTCAATCGCATCGCCGCCCAGGTGCCGCTGTTCACCACGGACAGTGATGCCCCGGCTAGCGAACGCCTGGCCTATCTCGGCTCGTCCAACACGGCCGCCGGCATCCAGGCCGGCGAGATCGCCGTGCAGGCGCTGCCGGACGGCGGCAAGTGCATGGGCTTCGTCGGCTTCCTCGGTGCCGACAACGCCGTCGAGCGCATTGCCGGTTTCCGCCAGGCGGTCGAAGGTTCGGGCATCGAGTTGGTCGACGTGCGCGGTGACGATGTCGACTTCTCGGTGGCGCGCCGCAACGTCGACGACGTCCTAGCCGCCAACCCGGAAATCGACTGCATGGTCGGCTTCTACTCCTACAACCCGCCGCGCATCTACGAGGCACTGCAGGCCGCTGGCAAGCTCGGCGAAATCACCGTCATCGCCTTCGACGAGGATCCGATCACCCTCGGCGCGGTGCGTGAAGGTTCCTTCGCCGGCACCGTCGTGCAGGATCCGTACGAGTGGGGCTACCAGGGCATGAAGCTGATGGCCGCCGTCCTTGAGGGGGATTCCTCGGGCATCCCTGAAGACGGCCTGATCATCGTCCCGACCAAGGTCATCGACCAGGGCAACGTGGACGATTTCGAAGCCGAACTCACGGCTCGCATCTCCGGTAACTGACGGGCCGGGGTGCGTCGGGAAGGTGTTCCGGCAACTGCGCTTGCGCCGGAACACCTTCCCCTCTCTAATTGTGCGGGCGGTCGTGGGGACGATGCTGCGCAAATGACTTCGCAAAAACCTCCGTTGCTTGAGCTGGTCCGGATCACCAAAGTGTATCCGGGCGTTATCGCGCTCAACGACGTTTCGTTCGCCATCGCGCCGGGTGAAGTCGTCGGGCTGATCGGCGAAAACGGTGCGGGCAAGTCGACGCTCATGAAGGTGCTGGGCGGCCTCACCCCGCCAACCGCCGGTTCCATCACCGTGGAAGGTCAGACCCGCGACAAGCTGACGGTGCAGGAATCCCTCGACGCCGGCATCGCCTTTGTCCATCAGGAGCTGAACCTGTTCGACAATCTCGACGTCGCCGCCAACGTCTTTCTCGGCCGTGAGTTCCGCAAGGGTAGACTGAAACTCGTCGACAACGCAGCGATGGCAGCCGCGGTCAAGCCGATCTTGGACCGCCTCGGCGCCAGCTTTGCACCAGACACCCTGGTCGCCAACCTGTCGCTGGCCGAACGGCAAATGCTGGAGATCGCCAAGGCACTCTCCTTGGAGTCCCGCGTCGTCATCATGGACGAACCGACGTCCAGCCTGACCCTCGCCGAAACGGTCACCCTGCTCGGCATTATCGCCGACCTCAAATCCGACGGGATCAGCGTCATCTTCATCTCCCACCGTATCAGCGAGGTGGAACAGTGCGCCGACCGGGTGGTCGTACTGCGTGACGGCAACGTCGCCGGCGAGTTGTCCAAGAACGAGATCAACCACGACGCAATGATCCGGCTGATGATCGGCCGAGATCTGAAATCTCTCTACAACCCGCCGGCTCGCGAAGCCGGCGCCCCGATGCTCTCCTTGCGCAAGCTGCAAACCGAGAGCCATCCCCAAGCGACTGTCGACCTGGACGTCCGGGCCGGCGAAATCCTCGGCCTCGCCGGGCTCGTCGGCGCCGGCCGCACCGAAATGGCCTGCGCCGCCTTTGGTATCGATCCGGTCGTCGCCGGTGAAATCTGGCTGGATGGCAAAGAGCTAAAGGCCCACAGCCCGGCCGATGCGATCGCCGCCGGCCTCTATCTCGTGCCGGAAGACCGCAAGGAAACCGGCCTCATCATCGACTTCCCGATCTGCGAAAACGTCACCTTGGCCAGCTTGGCCAGTATCAGCAGAAACGGCCTCGTCGACCGCGCCGAGGAACTGTCGGTCGCCGAGCAACAACGCCAGCGTCTCTCCATAAAAACCCCGGATGTGCGTCGCGCCGCGGCGGATATGTCCGGTGGCAACCAGCAGAAGGTCGTGCTCGCCAAGTGGCTGTCGATGCAGCCGAAGACGATTATCTTTGATGAGCCGACCCGCGGGATCGACGTCGGTTCGAAGAACGAAATCTACAAACTGATGCGCGACCTGGCCGATGCCGGCGTCGCCATCCTGATGATCTCCAGCGATATGGAAGAAGTGATCGGTGTGAGTGACCGCATCGCGGTCATGCACAATGGCCGCGTGTCAGGACTGCTGGAGCGGGATGCGTTCTCCGAACACAACGTGCTGACCCTCGCCATCGGCAAGGTTTTGGAGGAAGCATAAGATGATGCTGAAAAAAGACGCCGGCCTGTTCCTGCTGATTCTGGTGGTCGGCGCGACCGTCGCCATCATCAACCCCCGGTTTCTGTCGCCAATCAACCTGGCCAACACCGCCAATCTGATCGGCCTGTTCGGCTTGTTCTCCCTGGCCGAGGCCTTTGTCATCATCACCGCCGGCATCGAACTGTCCGTCGGCTCGGTCATCGCCCTGCTCGGCGTGATCTTTGTCGATCTGATCGTCAACGTCGGCGTGCCCTGGCCCATCGCCTTTGTCATCGTAATGGTCATCGGCGTCGTCATCGGCTTGGCCCACGGCTTTCTGGTGACCCGCCTCGGCCTGCAGCCGTTCATCGTCACCCTCTGCGGCTTGCTGCTCTACCGCGGGATCGCCCGCTTCTACACCCAGGACGGCACCGCCGGCTTCACCTTCGGCCAAAACTTCCCAACGCTGGAATGGCTAACCACCGGACGAAGCTATGGGGTACCCCATAGTGTCATTGCCTTCGCCGTGATTGCAGCGGTGGCCTGGGTCGTCCTCCATCGCTCCGTCTTCGGCCGCCATCTCTATGCCATCGGCAAGAATGAAGCCGCCGCCCGCTATTCCGGCATTCAGACCCACCGCGTGATCATCGCCGCCTATGTGATCTGCGCGGTGCTGACCGCCGTCGCCGCCGTCTTCTTCGCCATGTTCACCCGCTCGATCCACCCGGCCTCCCACGGCACCTTTTTCGAGCTGTACGCCATCGCCGCGGCAGTGCTCGGCGGCTTCTCCCTCCGCGGTGGTGAGGGCTCAATCATCGGCGTCGTGCTCGGCGTGATCCTGCTGCAAATCCTGCAGAACCTCGTCAACCTGCTGGGCATACCGAGTTCCCTGAACTTCGCTGTCATGGGCACGGTCATTCTGGTTGGCGTGCTCGCGGATCAGCAATACGCCCGGTATCGCGAACGCCGCCGGGCCGAACGATCCTATGACGGCGACCGCGCCGCAACGGCGCCCGCCGAATAGGCCCCCCGCAAATTCGGCTTGCGTCCGCATACGCCGTTTATGCTAAAGGAGCTCCCCCCAATCGAGGAGAGGTCCCATGAAGCGCTGGCTCGTGATCGGCGGCGGCGTTGTTATCGCTCTGGTTCTTGTTGTTGCCGGCGTCCTGTTTTTCGTCGTCTCGAACATCGACGGCATCATCAAGGCTGGCGTCGAGCGATTCGGCCCCGAGGTAACCCAGACCGAAGTGCGTCTGGACGAGGTCGAAGTCGCCGCAACCTCCGGCCAAGGTGCGCTGCGCGGCCTATTCGTTGGCAATCCGGACGGCTTCGAAGCGCCCAGTATCTTTGAACTCGGCGAAGTCTCCCTCGACATCGACGTGTCCAGCATCACGGGCGACACGGTCCTCATCCGCGAAATCGTCATCGCCGCACCGCAGATCACCTACGAGATCGGCCCCAACGGCAGCAACATCGACGCCCTGCGCCGGAGCGTCGAGCAAGCCGTCGGCGGCGGCGGATCATCCGGCGGTGGTGGTGGCGGCGGCTCCGGTGGCGGCGAGGCCTCGACGAGCGAGCGTCAGATCATCATCGAGAACCTTTACGTGCGTGGCGGCCAGATCAACGTCGCGGCCACGGCGCTGCCCGGCCAGACCCTTGGCGCAACCCTGCCGGACATCCATCTGACGGACCTTGGCAAGGACGGCGGCGGCGCCGACCCGGCCGTCATCATCGACAAGGTCATTGAAGCGGTCACCGAACAGGTCGGGGTCGCCGTTGCGGACGTTGACTTGGGAGGCTTGCTGGAAGGCGTCAGCGGAGAAGCAGCGGAACAGCTTCGCGGCGTTCTTGAGGGCGCGACTGGCGAAGATGCCGGCGAAGCTCTGAAACAGCTGGAGGGCGCCGGCGAACGACTGCGCGGAATACTCGGCGGCGGTAACTAGCCGAGCGCCAAAAACTGGTCGGCCTTGCCGCGAAGGACTTGCGCGGCAAAGTCGACAAAGGTGCGGATCTTCGCCGCCGCCCGCCGCCCTTCAGAATGCATCAGATGGATCGGCATGCGCTGATCGTCTTGGCCGGCCAACACTTCGACCAGCCGGCCTTCCTGCAGTTCGTGGCACACCTGGTAAGAGAACGCCCGCGTCACCCCCCAACCGTCGAGCGCCGCATCGATCGCCGCAGTCATGGTGTTCACCCGCAGGGCGGGGTTTAACGGCACGTCATGCCGCGCCTGGTCTTTGATAAAGCGCCAGGTCGGCGCCGCGCTTGCTGACATGGACAGCACGATGCGGTGTGCGCTCAAGTCATCGGGCTTCTCCAACACCGGCGCCTTGTCCACATACGCCGGCGACGCCACCGTCACCTGGCGCACCGCCGCGACCCGCGTCGCCGTCAACGAGGAGTCCGGGAGGTCACCGATCCGCACCGCCACGTCGAGCCCTTCGTCGATCAGGTCGACGATCCGGTCGACAAACAACGCCCGCGCCGTCACCGACGGATAGCGGTCCAAATAGTCTCGCAGCACCGGTGCCACATGCCGCTGCCCAAACAGCACCGGCGCGGTCAGCCGCAGGTCGCCCCGCGGCGCATCATGCGCCCCGGTCGCCGAGGCCTCGGCTTCGGACAACTCCGCCAGGATCCGGATGGCATCGGCATGAAACCGCTGGCCTGCCTCGGTCAGCGCAACCTGCCGGGTCGTCCGGGTGAACAGCCGCACGTCCAGCCGTTCCTCAAGCGCATTGATGAACCGGGTCACCGCCGGCGGCGACATATTCAACCGCCGCGCGGCTGCGTTGAAGGCGCCTTCGTCCGCCACCGCAACGAAGGTCGAGAGTTCCCGGAACCGATCCATGACAATTCCGTAGAGCGGAACAATTAATTCCAAACATCGCATATTCAGGCACGAATAGAAATAACCGATATTCCGGTCATCAACCCTGCTGGAGTGAGATTTCATGGCCCGGGCCTTCGCGAAAATCGGCTTCACCCCGAACGTCTTGGATGTCCAGACGCAGCAGGGTTCAGCCGGCAGCTATGCCAAGTTCCTCTCTGCCGAAGCCGAACCCGGCGATCGCATGGGCCCGATGGAAGCGGCGTTCGTCCAGGCTCGTGACGGCTTCTACCAAGCGACCGTTTCGGAAACCGGCTGGCCCTATGTCCAGTTCCGCGGCGGCCCGGTCGGTTTTCTGAAGGTTCTCGACGCCCAGACCCTCGCCTACGCCGACTATCGCGGCAACCGCCAGTATCTCAGCGTCGGCAATCTCCGGGGCGACGACCGTATCGCCCTGATCCTGATGGACTACCCGAACCAGCGCCGGCTCAAGGTCTGGGGCCGCGCCAAAACGGTCGACCTGAAGGATGATCCGGAACTGGTCGACCAGCTTTTCGACGACGGCTACCGCGCCCGGCCGGAACGCGCGGTGGTCATTAGCATCGAGGCGTTGGACTGGAACTGCCCCCAGCACATCCCCCGGCGCCTAACCCTGGCCGAACTCGAACCCCACCTGGACACGCTACGCGACGAAATCAACCGACTGCAGCGTGAGAACGAAGCGCTGCGTACGAAGCTGCAAGACGGCGCCTAACGCCGTCCCGTAACCGGCGGCGGTCAACGCCGCCTAACCCGACCGCCCTCAGGAGAAATGACATGTTTCGTCAAACCAAAACGCTTGCCTTGACCGCGGCGATGGCCCTCGCGCTGATCGCGCCCGCCGCTGCCGAAACCGACCCCACCCGCGTCGCCTATCGCAGCGAAACCATCGAAAGTGTCGACATCGCCTACCGCGAAGCCGGCGACCCCGCCAGCCCGACGGTCTTGCTGCTGCACGGTTTCCCCACCTCGTCCCACATGTTTCGCAATCTGATCCCGGAACTGGCCGGCGACTACCACGTGCTCGCCCCCGACTATCCAGGCTTCGGTGCGTCGGCCATGCCAGCCGTCGAAGCGTTCGACTACACTTTCGCCAACATCGCCCGGCTGATGACCGCCTTCATCGACCACAAGCAAGTCGACACCTATGCCGTCTATCTCATGGACTACGGCGCCCCGGTCGGCTTCCGTATGTTCGCCGCGCAGCCCGAGCGGGTGACCGGCTTCATCATCCAGAACGGCAATGCCTATGAAGAGGGCCTGCGCGAGTTCTGGGACCCGATCCGCGCCTACTGGACCGACCCCAGCCAAGAGCACGCCGACGCCCTCCGCGGCTTCCTGGGCATCGAGGCCACCAAATGGCAGTTCACCCACGGCACCCAGAATCCTAACCTAATCAGCCCGGACAACTTCTGGCACGTGCAATATCTGCTCGACCGGCCCGGCAATCAGGAGATCCAGCTCGCCCTATTCTACGACTACAGGACCAACGTTGCTGAATACGCGAACTGGCAGGCCCTGTTCCGCCAGCACCAGCCCCCGGCGCTGCTCGTTTGGGGTCAGAACGACCACATCTTCCCGGCCGAAGGCGCCCACCCCTACCGCCGCGACCTGACCGATATCGAGTTCCATCTGCTCGACACCGGCCACTTCGCTCTGGAGGAATACGGCCCCTTCATCGCCGAACGCATGCGCGATTTCCTTGCCCGCTCCCTGGCCTAGACCACGGCGGCGCTGTCCTTCGCAGCGCCGCTTCCCCCCTCTGCGTCACTCGAACCTCGATACCGTGCCACAGGTTGTACTTGAAGCCGTCCGGCGGCACTGCCATATACTCGACACTACGTTGCACTGGTGTCGTGTATCTCGGTTAGTCGCGTAAAAACCGGCCAGACAAGTTACCTCCTGACATTGTGGACGTTCTCGAGACCGCGCGGACATGTCGTCCACCGGTGGTTTGTCATTTTCAAGGAGTAACGCATGGCGACCGGAACAGTGAAGTGGTTCAACTCAACCAAGGGATTTGGGTTCATCGAGCCCGACGACGGAGGGAAGGATGCGTTCGTGCACATCTCTGCCGTGGAACGGGCCGGCCTCGCCTCCCTGAATGAGGGACAAAAGGTCTCTTACACCCTGACCACGGGTCGGAACGGCAAGGAAGCGGCCGAGGACCTAAAGGCCATCTAACGCGCCGGATCGCTTCCCGTGTACGCGGGAAGCGATCCCGCCGCCCCGCCATCGCCGACCTGCGGCCCGCGGGATCAGGACACATTCAGACCTCTAGGCACGCCTCAACCCTAGCATGTCGACCGTTCTTGGGGTGCCCAGCCGAAGAGGTTAACCGCCGTTTGCCATAGCCGCGCGGCCCGGCCGCAGCGCAGCTTTTTCCTTGGCCGGACGCCATTTCACAGGTTGTGCTTGAAGCCACGGTCCAGCGCTGCATATACTCTTGGGACGTTGCACTGGTGTCGTGCGTAAACTCGGTGGTCGTGGAAACCGGCTGAACTAGTTACTTCCAGACATTGTGGACGTGTCGATGCCGCTCCAGCGTGTTGTTGGGGTGGTGGTTTGTCGTTTCAAGGAGCAAGTATGGCAACCGGAACAGTGAAGTGGTTCAACGCAACCAAAGGTTATGGATTTATCGAGCCCGATGACGGTTCGAAGGACGCGTTTGTCCACATCTCCGCCGTCGAAAGGGCAGGCATGGCCAGCCTGAACGAGGGCCAGAAGGTCTCTTACACTCTGACTCCGGGTCGGAACGGGAAGGAAGCGGCCGAAGATCTAAAGGCTATCTGACGGACGCTGGGTCGCTTCCCGCATAAACGGGAAGCGACCTCTCACCCCTTAAGCCGGCGCGCCCATAACCCGAAGGCGCGCCAGCAACACTAGGACCGCGCCCAGCGCCGCCAGGGCCGCCGGCAACAAGAACGCCCGCGCCCCCCAAACCTCAGCCACCCAGCCGAACCCGGTCACCGCGGCGATCGCCGTCACCAGTTGCATCACCACGAAGAAGCTCTGCGCCTCCGCGGCGATATCCTCGCTCGTCCATTTGGCGATGAAGTGCGTGCAGGCGAGGAAACCCAGCGCATAGGTGAAGGCGTGCAGCAATTGCAGCAGCACCAGCACCGGTACACCGGGCGCCAACGCCAACCCTGCCCAGCGCACCACCGCCACCAGGCATGAGACCAGGATCAGCCGCCGCGCCGAAAACCGCCCGACATAGCGTTTGAAGGCAAAGAACATTGCGGTTTCGGTAATCCCGCTCAACCCGATCAGCAGACCGATCGTGTCGGCGGAGATTCCCTGGTCCGCCCACAGCAATCCCAAGAAGCCGTTCAGCACAAAATGGGTCGAGTGCACGAGCGACCAGGCCGCCAGCGGCAGCAGGAACCACGGCCGCAACACCTGCAACAAACGACGCGCCCCGTGTCTCGGCGGTGGTGGCCCGTCCGCCGGCGCGCGAAACCGCGGCAACCCGAACGAAGCAACGCTCCGCAACAAACACAGGCCGATGAACAGCGGCAGAAACGCCGCCACCCCGAACCGCTCCAACACGAAGCCGGCGGCAAAGACCACCCCGAGGTAGCCAATCGTCTTCCACGCATAGAGCGCCCCGAAATCACCACCCAGGCGCTTGCTCAGGCGGATGGATGCGGCGTCGGTCACCGGCAACACCACCATCTGCGCCGTCACCGCAGGAGTCCAAACCAGCGCAATCGCCCAGAACCCGTTCGCCGCCAACAGGCCGATCGGGAACACCCCCGACAACACCGCGCCGACAACGATGGTGCGCCGCCAGTCCGATGCCCGGTCGGCCAGCCGCCCGACCGTCAGAGAGATGAGCAAAACCAGCACCACCGGCGCCGCGTTGACGATGCCGATCTGCCCGGCGCTCAGTCCCTTCGACGCGAACCAGATCCCGGCGAAGCCATTGACCGCGCCAACGCTCATCGCCTGCACGAAGTAATACGCCGTGACCCGCCGCTCCGGCGTCACCCGACCCATCGTCGGCACCCCGCTGCCGGCGCACCGGAAATCTGTCTCTTTGCTTGAAAACCTCGCCGGTCGGCGCTCCGCCGCGCCCGCCCCGCTAACTCACCTCGATCGGCACCGCCTAGCACTGCCGCTGCGATCCTGTCGTTCATGATGCCCCATGTTCACGCGATAGCCCGTCCTTTTCGCTTCGATGAACATGCAGGCTCTCATCGGTCTCTCCGGAGTTGAGTTGCGGCCGGCACAACAGCACGGTCCGCTACCCCGATCAAGCGGGCTTGCCGTCGGCTTGTATGGCGCCGCCCCTTCATGTGTAACGGCGCAATGGAATACACCGTCTCTGGCGCTAACATCATCGTCCTGGCCGTGGCCGTCTGGTTCGCCGGCACCTACATCAATCGGCGCCTGCCGTTTCTGGAACGGCACAGTATCCCGGTTGCCGTCACCGGAGGCCTGCTGTGCAGCCTACTGGTCGCGGCGATCCATACGGCGCTCGGCATCACGATCATCTTCGATACGGCCCTGCGCGATCTGCTGCTCCTAACCTTCTTTTCGACCATTGGCCTGTCCGCCCGGATCAGCCTGCTGAAGGACGGCGGCCGCGCTCTGGCGATCCTGGTCGCCGCCGCGGCGACCCTCCTAATCCTGCAGAACACCACCGGGGTCGGGCTGGCGGCGCTGCTCGGCGTGCACCCCGGCTACGGCTTGTTCGGCGGCAGCGTTTCCCTCGCTGGCGGACATGGCACGGCCATCGCCTGGGGCGGCGTCGCCGAACAGGCCGGGCTCGAAGGCGCCAGGGAAGTGGGCATCGCCTTCGCGACATTTGGCTTGATCGCCGGCGGCATGATCGGCGGACCGATTGCCGAGCGCCTGATCGCCCGGCACGGCTTACAGGACTCCTGTCCCCTCGGCCCGCAAGGCAAGTTCGAGGACCTGCCCGATGCCGACCATCCTCGGCTACTCCCCCCCATTTCGTCGGCCCTCGGCACACTGATGCTGTTGGCCATCTGCATCCAGGCCGGCGACCTGATGAACCGTTTCCTCTTCAATCAGGGCGTCACCCTGCCCGGCTTCTTGACAGCGATGCTGATCGGCATCGGCATCGCCAATGCCGCCGACGCCCTGGAGATCGAACTCGATCCCGTCGCCCGCGAGAACGTGGCGGAACTCAGTCTTCAGCTTTTCCTGGCGATGAGCCTGATGAGCATGCAGCTCTGGGTGCTCGCGGGCGCGGTCGGTCAGATCCTGCTGGTACTGTTCGTGCAGATGACCGTGATCACCCTGTTCGCCATCGTCATCGTGTTCCGGGTAATGGGTCGGAACTACGACGCGGCGGTCATCGCCGCCGGCTTCGCCGGTCTGGGCATGGGCGCGACTCCTGTCGGCATCGCCAACATGAACGCCGTCACCTCGAAATACGGTCCCTCACCGAAAGCGTTCCTAGTCATCCCCTTGGTCGGTGCCTTCTTCCTCGACCTGGTCAACGCCCTTGTCATCAAGACCTTCCTGGCCTTCCCCATGATGCAATTCGCGGGCAGCTAAAAGACCCAATGATCGATCAAGCGACGCTCATCGGCGGTATCTGCTGTGTCCTCGGGATACGCGTCATCTCTACAAGAGATTCGGGGCCCGCCGGGCTGGAATAAGGCGCATTACCAAACAAACCCAATTTTGGTCACAGCGGCCTCAAAGAGACTTCCGCATGAACCGACGCCGGTGTGTCGGCACATCATGCTCGGGAGCATTGGCCAACTCGCCGAACGTGGCGTAGCCCAGCGTGGCATAGAAACGCATCGCGTCCGGATTCGACGTATCGAGCCACGAACCATGACAGCCGCTCGCGCGCGCCTGCTCTTCGGCACCAGCCATCAACGCCCGGCCGATGCCATGGCCCTGCACCGCTTCATCGACCCAAATCATCTTCACCGCCAACCAACCATAGGACGTGCTTGCCGTCAGCCCGCCCAGCAGCGCGCCATCCTCGTCCCGCGCCGACAGCACGAAGCTGGTGTTGGCAGACTGCGGCAAATCCCGCCGCAGCGCGTCCAACAACCTGGCTTCGATCTCCGCGCCGAGGGCCGCCGAATCCTCGGCAACGACGATGTCCGATTCGCTCAAGGTGCCTTCGCCGGCGGTTCCCACAGTTCGATCCGGTTGCCCTCCGGATCCATGATCCAGCCGAACCGCCCGTACTCCGACTCTTCGATCTTGTCGTCGACGGTCACGCCTTCCTCCCGCAGCACCGCCAGCACTGCGTCCAGGTCAGCCACCCGATAGTTGATCATGAACGGCTTGTCGGACGGTTCGAAGTATTCGGTGTCGCCCTTGAACGCGCCCCAGACCGTATGCCCCGGTTTCTCCGGCGCCTCCTTGTGCCGCCACTCGAACACGCACGATCCGCTGGGCTCGATCTCCAAGCCGAGATGCCGCCGGTACCATTCGATCTGCTTGTCCTTGTCGGCGCATTTGAAGAACACACCGCCTAGTCCCGTCACCCGTTGCATGGCCTCACCCCGTCAGTTTGCGGGCCATGATAGGCGGAGAGTGTGTCGGTTGAATATTCCCCTCGAGTGGGTCAGTGTACGCCGTCACTGACAATCGTGCCTCAGCGCGCGGACACAGTGAACACCAACCGGCATGCCCAGGACGATATGACCGACACTCCCGTCATCGCCGCGCGCGGCCTGACGAAACGCTTCGGCGAGTTCGAGGCGGTGAAGGGCATCGATTTTCAGGTCGAACGTGCCCGTTGCATCGGCCTGCTCGGCCCCAACGGCGCCGGCAAGACGACGACCATGCGGATGATCATGGGCCTCTCGACCGTCTCCGGCGGCGAGCTCTCGGTGTTTGGTGTGCCGGTGCAGCGGATGACCCGCGAACTGAAGGCCCGCATCGGTATGGTCTCCCAGGAGAACAACCTCGACCCCGACATCACGGTCGGCGAGAACCTCATTGTCTACGGCCGCTATTTCGGCCTGCCGCCCGCCGGGGTGCGCGACCGCGTCCCGGAACTGCTGCGTTTCATGCAGCTTCAGGAGAAAACCGACGCCACCGTCAACCAGCTCTCCGGCGGGATGAAACGGCGCCTCGTCATCGCCCGCGCGCTGATCGGCGCATCGGAACTGGTGATCCTCGACGAACCCACCACCGGCCTCGACCCCCAGGCTCGCGTGCTGATTTGGAAGCAGTTGCTCAAGCTGAAGGCGCAGGGCAAGACCCTGTTGCTTACCACCCACTACATGGACGAGGCACAGCGCCTCTGCGACCGCATCATTGTCATCGATCACGGCGAGATCCTCGACGAAGGTACCCCCCAAGAACTGATTGACCGCCACGTCAAAGGCCATGTCATCGAAATCCGGAAGCCGCTGCCCACCGGTTTCGTCGATGGCCGTTTCGACAGTGAGGATGTCGGCGACGCCATTCTTTATTATGTGCAAGCCCCGCGTGACCTGGTCGCTGACCTGCCGGAAGCCGCCGTCTACATGCACCGCCAGGCGAACCTGGAGGACGTTTTCTTGCGCCTCACCGGCCGGCAACTGAGGGAAAACTGATGGCCGTCATCCCTATTGCCACGCCCTACACCATGGCCGTCACCTGGCGCCAATACGTCGTCTGGCGGAAGCTAATCTGGTCATCGCTGGTGACCAACGTCGCCAACCCGCTGTTGTTCCTATTCGCCTTTGGTTTCGGCCTCGGCCGCTTCATCGAGGACATCGATGGCATGCGCTATCTGGTGTTCGTCGTCCCAGGCATGGTCGCTTACTCGGCCATGTTCGCCGCCAGCTTCGAAACCACCATCGGTTCCTTCTCGCGCTACTTCATGCAGCGCAACTGGGACGCGACCCTGGCCACGCCGGTTACCTTGTCCGAACTGCTGTTCGGCGAGGTGCTCTGGGCCGCCGCCAAGGCCATGCTTTCCGCGGTCAGCGTCGTCATCGTCGGCTGGCTCTGGGGCGGCATACCGTCCTTGACCGGCGCGCTGATCTCACTGCCGATCGTCTTCATCGCGTCGATCGGCTTTGCCTGCTACGGCCTAGTCGCCACCTCCCTGGCCCGCGGCTACGAATTCTTCAGCTACTTCTTCACCTTCTGGGTCACGCCGATGTTCGTCTTCTCCGGCGTGTTCTTCGAGATCGACCGCTTCCCGGTCGTCGTGCAAGCCATCGCCTGGGCCCTGCCGATGACCCACTTGATCGCCATCATCCGCCCGCTGTCGGCCGGCATTCCCCTTGACCTCGGCTGGGCCGCGTTGCACCTCAGCTACACCATTGCGCTGACGATCGCCGCCTTCGTCATCGCATACCGGCGCACCCGGCGCCGCATGTTCGACTAGGGAGGACGCGTGCCAAGCGGGACCAACCATCAGATCCGCCTCGCCGCCCGCCCGACCGGCGCGCCCACCCCGGCGAACTTCGAGGCCACCGATACCCCCATCCCGATCCCAGGCCCGGGCGAGCTGCTGGGCCGTACCATCTACCTGTCCCTCGACCCCTATATGCGCGGCCGCATGAATACCGGCAACTCCTACACCAGCCATGTCAAGCTAGGCGAGGTCATGGTCGGCGGCGCCGTCAGCGAGGTGATGGAGTCGAACCACCCCGACTACAGCACCGGCGAAATCGTCTTCGCCTACTCAGGCTGGCAGCAATATTTTGTCAGCAACGGCGAAGGCCTGAGCAAGGTCGATCCGCGCCTCGGCCCGATCTCCACCGCAGTCGGCGTCCTCGGCATGCCGGGCATGACCGCCTACACCGGCCTGCTCAACATCGGCAAACCCCAGCCCGGCGAGACCCTGGTCGTTGCCGCAGCGTCCGGCCCAGTCGGCTCGCTGGTCGGCCAGATCGCCAAGATCAAGGGTTGCCGAGTGGTCGGCATCGCCGGCGGCCAGGCCAAGTGCAACCACGTGGTGAACGAACTCGGCTTTGACACCTGCCTCGACCACCGCGCCCGCGACCTGCCGGAGCGCCTCGCCGCCGCCTGCCCCGACGGTATCGACATCTATTATGAGAATGTCGGCGGCTCCGTGTTCGAGGCCGTGCTGCCCCTGTTCAACGAATTCGCCCGCATGCCGGTCATCGGCACCGTTGCCCACTACAACGCCACCGAACTCCCGCCGGGTCCCAACAAGACCCCGCTCTTCATGCGCGCAATCCTCACCAAGCGCATCACGGTGCGCGGCATGATCGTCTGGGACTTCGCCGATCAGGAGCAAGACTTCTTGCGCGACGTTTCCGGCTGGATCCGCGACAGCCGTGTCAAGTACCGCGAAGACTTCGTCGACGGCCTGGACAATGCGCCCGAGGCCTTCATCGGCATGCTCGAAGGCAAGAACTTCGGCAAACTCGTTGTCCGCGTCGGCACCGACCCAACCGCCTAGATCTGGTCACGCTGGCCGCACATTCTGGTTCGACCGGAATAGGTTCCCCGGATCGTACTTCTTTTTCAGTTCGGCCAACCGCGCGTAGTTCGCGCCATACGCATCGCGCTCCCGCCCGGCTGGCTCGGCGATGAAGTTCACATAGGCGCCGCCGGTCCCATGTGCCGCCAGCACCCGGCGACAGTCTTCGATCCATGCCAAGCAGACGTCGTCCTGCGCGGGATCGGTCCACCGCGCGCCTGGCGAGGCCACGAATGCGACGTCGCGGTGCGGATAGGCAGTCGCGTCCACGGGCACATCGTTGATCGCCCCGCCAAGTTGCGAGATCAGGATATCCGATTGCGGCGTCGGCATCGTTCCGGCCAAGCTGACCAGCCCGTCGATCATGCCATCGGACAGTGCCGACATATTCCGCGAGGTCCAATAGTTGCGCGCCCCATGGGCATAGGTCTCGTCAAGCAACGACTGCGCGGCGGTGACGGGCATCGGCCCGACGATATCGGCGATTGGCTGGCCGAACCCGCGCAGCGGCGCCAGCACCCGCTCGCCCTCGCTGAGATCACCGGCGTAACATTGCATCAGCGTCAGGATCTTCGTGCCGTGATATTCGTCCGGGATGAACGGCAGCGGCGGCGCGGTCAGGAGGTCCGCCCAGACGCAGCAGTTGCGCGGCGCCGACGCGGCAAACTGCGCATAGTGCCGCAACACCTCCACCGCGTCGTCGAGCCGATACACCGTCGGCCCAAACAGCACCTCGGGCCCGACCGGATGCAGCCGAAAAGTGAAGACCGTCACGACACCGAAGTTGGCGCCGCCACCGCGCACCGCCCAGAACAGCTCCGCGTTTTCATCGGCACTTGCCGTGACCCGCGTCCCATCAGCGGTCACCATCTCGACCGCCAACAGGTTGTCCGCCGCCAAGCCATGCAACCGTGACAACCAGCCAAAGCCGCCACCGAGCGTCAGACCGGCGACCCCCGTCGTCGACACCACACCGCCCGGCGCCGCCAATCCGTGGGCCTGGGTCGCGCGATCCATATCGCCGAGCAAGGAACCGCCCTGCACCCGCGCCGTCCGCGCCTTCGGGTCGACCGTCACCCCGTTCATCTGCGAGAGATCGATAACCAACCCATCGTCGCACACGCCTGTGCCGGCAATGTTGTGCCCACCGCCACGGACCGCGACCGGGAGACCGGCATCGCGCCCGAAGTTCACCGCGGCCTGCACATCAGCCACATCGACGCACCGCGCAATCAGCAGCGGCCGCCGGTCAATCATGCCGTTCCACACGGCCCGCGCCGCGTCGTAAGTCTCGTCGCCAGGCCGCACCAGCGGCCCGCGCATTTCGGTGGCCAGTGCATCTACCGCGCCGTTATCCAACACCTCGACCTCCACTGCTTGGACCGAAACCAGGGCTCAGCCTGGGCCAGACCGGGGGTGCTCGACTACTCTAAAATCTGTAGTTGCGTGCGCCCCAAGCATCCGGGATCATCAGGCCATGCCCCGTGGATATGGCCAATACTGCCCCCTGTCTCTAGCGCTCGAAGTCCTCGGCGAGCGCTGGACCATGCTCGTCGTCAGCCGCCTGGCGGACGGCTGCCGCCGCTTCAACGAGATCCATCGCGGCGTGCCCCGCATGTCGGCCTCGCTGCTGTCCCAGCGCCTCGCCCAACTGGAACACGCGGGCATCGCCGAACGCCGCAAGGCCGCAAGCGGCCGCGGGCACGAATACCACCTGACCGCCGCCGGCCGCGAACTCGAACCGATCATCATGGACCTCGCCGTCTGGGGACAGCGCTGGGCCCGCGACATGACCACCGACGACCTCGACCCCGGCTTTCTGGTGTGGAGCATGCATGTGCGGCTCAACACCGACGCCATGCCGGCGGGCCGCACAGTCATGGAGTTTGAGTTCACCGGCGCCCCACCCGACTGCCGCCGCTTCTGGCTCGTTAACAAGGACGGCATCGTCGAGATGTGCCT
Source organism: Alphaproteobacteria bacterium (assembly GCA_028279245.1). Lineage (GTDB taxonomy): Bacteria > Pseudomonadota > Alphaproteobacteria > UBA6615 > UBA6615 > JANQOE01. The sequence goes on along the minus strand of JANQOE010000057.1, from coordinate 2,832 downwards.
GAAACATCCAGGCTACGAAGTAGACCTGAAGGTCATGTCCGACCTGCGCCGTTTCATCGAAGCCTGGCGCGGTTTCCGTGAGCTACGCCAGGAGATCGCCAACGGCGCCATCCGGCTGGAAGGACCGTCGCATTTGCAGAAAGCCTTCCCGGACTGGATGGCCCTTAGCATGCTCGCACCCTACGAACGCTGCCGCCCGGGCGCGGAACGCGTGTTGGCCCAGAGTGGTAACCTAGGCACCTCAAAGGCCGCCGAGTAGGACGGGTTACCGCAGCGTAGCCCGCCATCCAATTCGAAGCTCCGCTTGGCGCAATGCATTGCGCCCTACAAACCGGACAGGTCTAACGCGGCAACTCCAACCGAAACACTTGCTGACCATACCCGTCGACATTGTCGTGGGCGCGGATCAGCACTTCGGTCACATCATCGGGGATTTCGACGCCACTCAGCGAGCGGGTGAACGGCTGCTCGTTCTCGTGCGGGTGCAGCAGCACGCGGGTGCCGAGAATCGTCCCATCCGGCGCCATCACGTCCCATTTGTCGGCGTAGTGGTCCCATCCGGTATCCGGATGCCTGACCGTGACTTGGAAGCTCCAGGTCCCGCCGGACTCGGTCGCCCGCGCATCGACGACCTCGGCATCGCCCGCCGCCATCGCCGCGCCGGCGAGCATCGCGCCCAGCAACAAACCACCTAGGATCGAACGCACCATCAAGACCTCCTGCCGATCAATCGGCCGGTTCTTTCGGCACCGGCCTCGGCCTAGCGTTCTCATCGAGCGCCACGTATGTAAAGAGGCCCTCGGTCACTTTCTCGCGTTGTTTCGCATGGGCCCGGCGCAGCACCCAGGCCTCGACCCGGTAGGTCAGCGAGGTTGTGCCGACCCGCACCAGGTCGGCGTAGGCGCAGAGTACATCGCCCACCCGCACTGGCAGGTGAAACTTCATCGCCTCGACCGCCACCGTCACCACCCGGCCCTCAGCCCGGGCCATCGCTGTGATGCCCCCGGCGATGTCCATCTGGGCCAGCAGCCAGCCGCCGAAAATGTCGCCGGACGCATTGGTATCCGCCGGCATCGCCGCTGTGCGGATGGCCAATTGGCCGCGCGGTTCGTCCGTGTCCACCATTCTTCCCCCTTGCAAAGCCCCGCCGAATCCATAATTGAGGGGGCCATGCGCCGCATTCCCTTCTCGAATCAAACATAAAATGCCCCGCCGCCGGACGAACGCAACCGTCGATCTCTTCGACGAGGCCAGCCCGCGTCGAAGCAGTGGCTATTCCGCCAAGGATATCGAGGTCCTCGAAGGGCTGGAACCGGTGCGCCGCCGCCCCGGCATGTATGTCGGCGGTACTGACGAACAGGCGCTGCACCACTTGGCCGCCGAAGTCCTCGACAACGCTATGGACGAGGCGGTCGCCGGCCATGCCGACAAGATCGACATCGCCCTGACCGACGAAGGCGTGTTGACGGTCCGTGACAACGGCCGTGGCATCCCCATCGACCCCCACCCGAAATTCAAGAACAAGTCGGCGCTCGAAGTCATCCTCACCACCCTGCATTCCGGCGGCAAGTTCGGCGGCAAAGCCTATCAGACCTCCGGCGGTTTGCATGGCGTCGGCATCAGCGTTGTCAACGCGCTGTCGGATTGGCTGATGGTCGAGGTCGCCCGCGATCGGGAGCTATGGGGTCAGGACTATTCGCGCGGCAAACCAAAGACCAAACTGAAGAAGTTGAAGGACGCCCACAACCGCCGCGGCACCACCATCAGCTTCCGCCCCGATCCGGAGATCTTTGGCGAAAAGGCCCGGTTCAAGCCCACGCGGCTCTACCGCATGGCCCGTTCGAAAGCCTACTTGTTCCGCGGTGTCCGCATCAATTGGTTCTGCGACGCGAGCCTGGTCAAAGACACCGACACCCCAGCCGAGGACAGTTTCCATTTCCCCGGCGGGCTACTGGATTACCTGCGCGCCACCATGGCCAACCGCCCGCTGGTCGTACCCGACGTCTTCAACGGCGAGGCGCAGCTGAACGGCGACACCGGCAAACTGGAATGGGCAATCTGCTGGCCGGCCGACGCCGACGGCGCCTGCAGCTCCTACTGCAACACGGTCCCGACCATTGCCGGCGGCAGCCATGAGTCCGGCATGCGCACCGCCCTCTCCCGTGGCCTGCGCGCCTATGGCGAGACCGTAAAGAACCGCAAGGCCAGCCAGATCACCACGGACGATGTGGTGGATGGCGCCGTGGTCATGCTGTCCCTGTTCATCCGCGACCCCCAGTTCCAGGGCCAGACCAAAGAGAAGCTGTCGATGCCCGAGGCCAGCCGCCTCGTCGAAGCGCAGCTCAAGGACCATTTCGACCATTGGCTCTCCGCCGACCGGCAAATGGCCGACGGCCTGCTGGAATGGGCGATCGAGCGCGCCGAGGACCGCCAGCGCCGCCGCGCCCAGCGCGAGTTGCAGCGCAAGACCGCGACCCGCAAACTGCGCCTGCCCGGCAAACTCGCCGACTGCGCCTCGACCGGCCGCGACGAAACCGAGATCTTCCTGGTCGAGGGTGATTCCGCCGGCGGTTCGGCCAAACAGGCCCGCAACCGCAAGACCCAGGCGATCCTCCCGTTGCGCGGAAAGATTCTCAACGTTGCCAGCGCTTCGAAAGACAAGCTGCGCGCCAGTCAGGAGATCATCAACATCAACCAGGCGCTCGGCTGCGGCACCGGCAAGGACTACAAGCGCGAGAACCTGCGCTACGACCGGGTTATCATCATGACCGATGCCGATGTCGACGGCGCCCATATCGCGTCGCTGCTGATGACCTTCTTCTTCCGCGAGAT
>JANQOE010000011.1 GCA_028279245.1 Alphaproteobacteria bacterium | reverse complement strand
CGCAGGGACTCCGGCGACATCGGTTTGATCAGAACCGTGTCCGTGCCGCTGTTCAGCAACGGCCCGACATCGCTCTGTTGCACGCCCGACGACACCGCGAACACCCCGACGAACGGGTCGGACCCGGCGCGGCGAAAACGAATATCGCGCACCAGCCCTAGTGTCTCGGTCGGCCGCTTGTCGATATCCACAACCACGAGGTTGGTGTTCACGGAGTCCAGGTCTTCCGGCAATTGCGCGATGTTGCGCCGGGCAACAATCCGCCGGCAACCGACGAGGCGCAGAGCATCGCGCATAAAGGGCATGGTGGTGCCCTGCGGGTCGAAGACGAGGACACCCACGCGGCTGAAATCAAGTCCGCTCGTGGGGGTCGGGGCGTTGGCCGCAGTCGCTGCCAAGGCTGTCATCGCGACGACCTCTTTTTTTAGTTGGAAAATGTTTTCGTTCTAAAGGACCCGCAAGAACTACAAGATAAACGACCGGTTAACCAACGAGTATCGAGTCCAAATTTCATCGACATCGAGGCAACCTTTCGACAAATAAGCGGAGCATCTTGCATCTCAATTACCGCCGGAAAACGCCCGCTCAGGGACTTGCCGGGGCCAACCGCCTCAGCTGCATTCGGTCGAGCTTCCTGAGGATGCCAGCCGGCATCCGCCGCCAGCCACGCTCGTGCAGGTTATAGAAGACGGTCTGCACCAGCGGCTCGACCAGGCCAATACCCAGCGCGATCTGCCAGCTACCGCTAATGGCATAGGCCACGCCCATCGCCACAACCAGATGCATGACTCCGTAACTCGAGGTTTTCGCCAGATCTCGCATAATCCTTCCCCATATGAGAATGCGAATTAGTATCAATATAAGATATGAATGTCCGGTTTCAAGGGTATCCAGTCTCGAACCAAGGACTGGCTGGCTGCCAGGACCGGGCATTGTCAGACCGTACCTGGTGGCGCCAACGGCCGGTACCAGCGCTATCCATGAAGCATGGCGACCGCTGGCAAGTTTCCGGCGCGCCCCATTGTCTCCCTCTCGCACGCACCTACTCTCCCTGCATGCAGCACTGGCCCGACATCCCCTTTGAACGTTGGCAGGCGACCGGCGCGAGCTTCCAGATGTGGATGCAGATTGTCGGCAAGTTCCGGCTCGCCCAGACGCCGTGGATCAATCACTCGTGGCACGCGACCTTCTATGTCACAGGACGCGGACTGACGACCTCGCTGATCCCTGGTGAATCCGTGGGATACGAGATCAGGTTCGACTTCGTGACGCACGAGCTGACGATCGATGTGACCGACGGCCGGCGCGCCGCCATGAAGCTGGAACCGATGTCCGTCGCCACCTTTCACCAGCGGTTCCTAAGCTTGCTGGAAGGCCTCGGCGCACCGACGGACATCCATCACTTCCCCAACGAAGTGCCGGAGCCCGTGCCCTTCCGTGACCAGACCAACCCCGGTGCGTACGACCCTGAAGCCGCGGCGGACTATTGGCGCGCCCTGGTCGCCGTCGACACGGTCTTCAAAAAGTTCCGGACCGGCTTCCTCGGCAAGGTCAGCCCCGCACATCTATTCTGGGGCAGCGGTGACTTCGCCGTCACGCGTTTCTCTGGGCGCCCCGCCCCGGTCCATCCCGGCGGCTTCCCCGCACTACCCGACAGCATCACCCGCGAAGCTTACTCGCACGAGGTCAGTTCCGCCGGCTTCTGGCCGGGCGGCGGCGGCATCGACCACCCCGCCTTCTATTGCTACGCCTATCCAACACCGGACGGTTTCGCCGAAGCCGCTGTCGCGCCAGCCGAGGCTTACTATCACCAGGATCTGGGCGAGTTCGTGCTCCCTTACGATGCTGTACGGAACGCCGACGATCCCGCCGCCACCCTGATGTCGTTCCTGCAAACGACCTACGAGGCAGCAGCCAACAACGCGGGCTGGGACCGAGACGCACTTGAGTGCGAGATCGGCGAACCGCGGGTCCCTAGAGAGCTGTAAGGCTCTCAGCCATCCGGCGCCTGCGGATGCTGCGGGCATCCGTCGTTAACCTCGTAGTAGTCGCCCTTGTCGGCAACGAAGATATGCGCCGAAAGTTTCGTCTTCGTCGGCGTATCGAACGCACCCATGTTGATACCGATCCAATCCCGTTCGAGCGGATCGAAGAACATCGGCGAGCCGCACGTGGAGCAGAAGCCACGCCGCGCCCAGTCGGATGACTGGTACCAGGTCAGGCTCGCCTCGCCACTAATCGCCACTCGGTCGCGGGGAACGTCTGTGCCGACTTCAAAGTGACCGGTATGCTTACGGCATATGGTGCAATGACAAGCCGTCGGCGCCGGCAGTTCGCCGCTAACCGTGAACCGGACCGCCCCGCATAAACAAGAGCCCTTGAACGACATCTGGCACCTACTATCCGTGTCTAGCGTGAGCAATTAGCACAAGGTGGGGCCATGGCAATCGCGACCTTTTTGCCGCTTCCCAACGAACCCGGCAAACGCGTCGAACTGTTCTTCGCGCAGCCGAGCGGAGGAAACCCAAACCCCGCGCTCATCTATGTGCATGGCCACCAGATCGGCCCGCGGCCAGGCGGCAGACGCCTCGCGGACGAGGGCTATCTCGACGAACTGGCAACAGCAGGCGTTGTCGGAATCGCCCTCTCCCAGCCTGGCTATGGCAACTCCGACGGACCGCCCGACTATTGCGGACCGCGGACCCACGCCGCCATTCGGGCGGTTCTGCAGTACGCAACGAGAGACCTAGGTGCAGCGCCCGGCAGGATCGCCCTGGTCGGTGGCAGCCGCGGCGCGATCGCGGGCTCGGTTGTCGCCACCCAAACCGACCAGCTGGGGGCACTCGTCCTCAGCGCCGGCGCCTACGACTTTGCCGCCATGTATCGCGACTGTCCGCTGCCGGGCATTCAACGAAACATCGAACAGGAAGCGGGCACGACGGCTGCGGCCTTTGCCGAACGGACCTCTGTCACCAGAGCAGATCTCGTGACCTGCCCCGTCCTCATCATGCACGGCGCCAAGGACGACAGGATTAGCCCGCGTCAAGCAGAGATGTTCGCCACGGCGCTGGAGCAAGCCAACGCATCCGTCACACTCAAGATCTTCCTAGAGGAACCGCACCGCATCAGCCACACCCTATTCATCCGCGAGACCCATCGCTTCATCAACGAGAGCATCGGAACCACGCTCAATCTGCCCGGCTAGTCTACTTCGCCGGCACCGGTTCCAGCCTGCCGGATGGTTCGCTCCTGGTGGCCGAAGTCTGCTGCCTCGCCCACAGCGCCGCGTATTGGCCGCCACGGGACAGCAGTTCCACATGGCTGCCGCGTTCGACGATCCGGCCCTGGTCGAGCACGATGATCTGGTCCGCGTTGATTACCGTCGACAAGCGGTGGGCGATCACCAGGGTCGTTCGGTTGGCGGAGACCTCCCGCAGCGATTCCTGGATCTCCTTCTCCGTGTTCGTATCGAGCGCCGACGTCGCTTCGTCGAACATCAGGATTTGCGGCTGTTTCAGGATGGTCCGCGCAATTGCCACCCGCTGTTTCTCACCGCCTGAGAGCTTCAGACCGCGTTCGCCGACTTTCGTGTTGTAGCCATCTGGCGTGCCCATAACGAAGTCGTGGATCCGGGCCATGCGGGCGGCTTGTTCCACCTCCGCCGGCGTCGCGTCCGGCCGCCCGTATTGGATGTTGTAGAAGACCGTGTCGTTAAACAGCACCGTGTCCTGGGGCACGATGCCGATCGCCCGCCGCAGGCTGGCCTGGGTGATGTCGCGGATATCCTGGCCGTCGATCGTGATGCGGCCATCGGTGACATCATAGAACCGGAACAACAGGCGGGAGATCGTCGATTTGCCGGCGCCGGTCGGCCCGACAATCGCCACGGTGTGACCCGCCGGCACATCGAAACTCACGTCCCGCAGGATCGGCCGCCGTGCATCGTAGCCGAACGAAACGTTCTCGAACCGGATCACCCCGTCACTGAGTTGCAGCGGCACCGCGTCAGCCTGGTCCGCCACCTCCCGTTCCTCGCCCAGCAGCCGGAACATCGACTCCATGTCGGTCAGCGCCTGCTTGATCTCCCGATAGACGAAGCCGAGGAAGTTGAGCGGCTGATAGAGTTGGAACAGGTAGGTGTTGACCAGCACGAAGTCGCCGACCGTCATCGTGCCGTTGGCGATGCCAAAACCGGCCATGATCATGATGACCGTCGCCCCGCCGGCGATGATGAAACCCTGCCCGATATTCACCAGCGACAGCGAGGTGAGGCTGCGTACAGCAGCGGATTCATACCCCTGCAGCGACTTGTCGTAACGGTCGGCCTCGTGATCCTCGTTGCCGAAGTACTTGACCGTCTCGTAGTTCAGCAGACTGTCGATGGCCTTGGTGTTCGCCTCGCTGTCGGACTCGTTCATCGCCCGGCGGAACTTCAGCCGCCATTCCGTGACCACCAGGGTGTAGGCGATGTAACCGAGGATCGTGACCAGCGTGACCAGACTGAACCAGACGTTGAACAACGCCCACAGGATCCCGCAGACCAGCGCAATCTCGACCAGGGTCGGCAGGATGTTGAACAGCATGAAGCGCAGCAGGAAATCGATCCCGCGTATCCCACGCTCGATCGCCCGGCTGAGACCGCCCGTTTGGCGCTCCAGGTGAAAGCGCAGTGCCAGCGCGTGTACGTGCCGGAAGGTCTTCAAGGCGATCGACCGCATCGCCCGCTGGCCGACCCGCGCGAACACGAAATCGCGCAGCTCACCGAACACCTGGCTCAGCACCCGCACCAGACCGTAGCCGAGGATCAGCCCGATCGGCACGGTCACCGCGACCGCCGCGTCGCCCGGCAGCCCGGTTTCCGTCAGCGCATCGATCGCCAGCTTGTAGAGTATCGGCACGTAAACGGTCGCCAACTTGGCGGCGACCAGCAACGCCAGCGCGGCCACCACCCGCACTTTCATATCGATCTGACCGGACGGCCAGAGATATGGCGCCAGGGCACGAATAGCCGCGCCCTCCCGGCGCCAGCCAGCTCGCTCTAGCTCGGGTAGACGATCACGGCGGCCTCGCCGGCGGCTCACACGCCCCTCCACATATCTGGGAATCTGCCCTGTTCCACCGGGAAAACAACCCGCCGAAGTAACGGTGTTTTATGCCATTATCCGGAAAGATACGACAGAGAGGTAAGGCGCCGATGCCGTTCAAGACGATTCTGGTTCACCTGGCCGACGACCCGGGCCACATGCAGCGGCTCGAAACGGCCATCGCCTTGGCGCACCGGTTCGACGCCCATCTGACCGCCGTCTACGTCGAGACGCCACTATCACGGCCCGCCGCCATTGCCGGGCGCGGCGCCTCCCTCGGCTTCCAGGCGGCCGCGTCCGAAGCGGCGCGCAAGCATGCCGAGAAAGTCGAGGCGGAGTTCCGCCAACGCGCCGACCGCTCCGGCCTGCGGGTCGAATGGCGTATGGGCGGCAAGGAGCATGCGGATGCCATTGCCACCCATGCCTTCGCCGCCGACCTGACGATCATCAGCCAATTGGCGATCGAAAATGCCGACCGCCGCCTGGCTATCCCCTTCCCGGACGACGTGCCGTTCGTCGTGCCCGGCCCGGTCCTGCTCCTGCCGCAGGGATGGACCGATCGGCCGATCGCGAAGAAACACGTGGTAATAGGCTGGAAGCCAGAAAAGGAAGCGGCCCGGGCGGTACAATGGTCCCTGCCGTTCCTACTCGAGGCCGATCAGGTCTCGATTCTTACATTGCATCCGGACAAAAACGACAAGATTCTGCACGGCACCCAGGTCGCCAACATGCTCGACCGCCATGGCGTCAAAGTGAACGTCGTCGACGAAACCTGCCGCGATGCGGATGTGGGCGAGCGTATACACGCGTTTGCATCGGACAACGGTGGAGACCTTGTCGTGATCGGCGCCTACGGCCACTCCCGGCTGCGGGAGATCATCCTCGGCGGCACCACCCGTCACATGTGCGCCCGCGCGCAACTACCGATCCTTATGGCGCACTGACCCCTACAGGAAGAAGACGAAGGTCACGACAGCAAACAGCGGCAGCAGGAACACCGTCGACCAGGCCATAAAGCCAAAGAAGCTGGGCATTGGCACGCCACCCTCCTCGGCAATCGACCGCACCATGAAGTTTGGTGCGTTGCCGATGTAGGTGTTGGCGCCCATGAACACGGCGCCAGCCGAAATGGCGAGCAATGTCGGTCCGAGTTCGCCCATCAATACCTCCGCGTCACCGCCCGCGGTGTTGAAGAACACCAGATAGGTCGGCGCGTTATCGAGGAAGCTGGAGAGCACCCCGGTCGCCCAGAAATACATGGCGTTGATTGGCTGGCCATTGCTGTCCGTCACGGAGGAAATCACCGGCTCCAGCGCGCCGTCCAAGCCGGCCCGCAGAATGGCGATAGCCGGCACGATCGTGATGAAAATGCCGGCGAACAGCTTCGCCACCTCGACAATCGGGAACCAAGAGAAACCGTTGCGCTTGCGGCTATCGATGTTGGTCAGCCGCCAGGACAACCCGGCGATACCCAGCAACAACACGTCGCGCGCGAGGTTCTGCAACTGTACTTCGACGAAGAACACCTCGAAAGAGATCCCAGGCCGCCAGAAGCCGCTGAGCAAGACAGCGCCGATCACACCCGCCAGCAGCAGGAAGTTGACCGTGCCCTCCAGGCCCAGGGCTTCGTCGCTCTCCGGTTGGGGCGGCGTAGCCTGCTCGCGCCGGAACAGGATCGTGTCCAACACGAAGAAAACCAACAGCAATACAACAGACACCAACACCATCGGCAAGAACATGGCCGTGGTGGTCCAGAAGAAGCTCACACCGTTCAGGAAGCCGAGGAACAGCGGCGGGTCGCCGAGCGGCGTGAGCGAACCGCCGATATTGGCCACCAGGAAAATAAAGAAAACGACGGTGTGGACCTTGTACCGGCGCCACTCATTCGCCCGCAGGAGCGGCCGGATCAGCAGCATCGCCGCCCCAGTCGTCCCCATCCAGCTCGCCAGCACCGTGCCGATCAGCAAAATGCCCGTATTCACGATGGGACTGCCTTGCAAATGGCCCTTCAGCCGGACGCCACCAGCCACCGTGAACAAGCTGAATAGCAGGATGATGAACGGCAGATACTCGGTGAGCGTGACGGTCAACAGCTCGAACAGTGCCAGTTCCCACCCCTGGACAAGGGTAAAGGGCACAAAGAACAACAGCCCCCAAAACGCGGAGATCTTGCCGAAGTGACGGTGCCAGAAGGTGGGCGCGACCAGCGGAAAGATGGCGATCGACAGCAGCATCCCAACAAACGGAACGATCCAGATCAGGCCCAGATCGGCCCCCTCCAGATGCGGCGCCCCGGACCCGTGTGCGGCGTCGGCGGCCAGCGCGGTGGCCCCGCTCAACAGCCACAGACCGACACCTAGAAAGCTGACGCCCCAACCCTTCTTCGACACGATGCCCCCGTCCCGTTTGGCCTTGGCGCGGCCAGCAGACTTTCCAAGGGCTGTACCTGCCAGACCCTAGCCCGTCAACGTCCACACCCCATCCGGTGGATGCACTTGCCGCCCGTCCGGGCGGCTTATAGGGTCGCCGGAAGACGACAAGAGGGGAAGCTCTAATGGACATGACGGGTGAATACCGCATTGCGGCGGCGCGGGAGGCGGTCTGGAAAGCGCTCAACGACCCGGAGGTCCTGAAGCAGTGCATCCCCGGTTGCGACGAGATCCAGCAGACCTCGGATACGACTTTGTCGGCCAAGGTGACGGCGAAGGTCGGCCCGGTGAAGGCGAAGTTCACGGGCGACGTGACCCTCAGCGACCTTGACCCACCGAACGGCTATACGATCAGCGGGCAAGGCAAGGGCGGTGCGGCTGGCTTCGCCAAGGGCGGCGCCAAGGTCAGCCTCGAGGAAGACAACGGCGGCACGCTGCTGAAGTACGATGTGAACGCGACGGTCGGCGGCAAACTTGCCCAGATTGGCTCCCGCCTCATCGACAGCACCGCCCACAAGATGGCCGACGATTTTTTCGGCAAATTCGCTGAAACAGTCGCCAGCAAACCGGCGAGCGAGACCCCGGCGCCGATGGTCACCGCAGCCCCACCACCCGCCGGGGCACCGGTCGGCGAAGCGGCGCGCGAAACTGCGGTGCTCCCACCGGCCGAAACCGATGTCACCCGCAAGGGACTGAGCCCAATGACCTGGGTGATCGGCCTGATTGTCGCGGTTCTGATCATCCTCGCCTTATTCGCCCTGTTCTAGGCCGCCATGCAGATCGAAGCCGCCGAGGTCGTGATCCCGTGCGGAGAACTCGACGCGACGCTTGATTTTTTCACTAACCGGCTCGGCTTCAAGATCCACTCGATCTTCCCAGCCGACGCGCCAGCGGTCGCCGTCGTCACCGGCCATGGCCTGCGCCTGCAGCTGAACCGGAACGCGACGGGCGATCCCGGATCGTTGCGCCTCTTCGGGCACGCCCCCGGCGAACCCCTCACCGCGCCAAACGGCACCCGCATCGAGTTCGTCGAGATGGACCCGCCGGCCCCGGCCCTGACCCCCGACCATGCACTGGTCGTTCAACGAATGAAGGGTGGCGGCGGCTGGGGAACCGGCAGAGCCGGCATGCTGTACCGGGACCTGGTCCCAGACCGCCTCGGCGGCAGTATTATCGCCTCCCACATCCGGATACCTGACGCCGGCCCGGTCCCCGATTATGTCCATTTCCACAAGATCCGCTTTCAGCTCATCTATTGCTACAAGGGCTGGGTGCGCCTCGTTTACGAGGATCAAGGCGCGCCGTTCGTCCTCAGCGCCGGCGACTGTGTCTTGCAGCCACCGGAAATCCGCCATCGCGTGTTGGAGAGCTCCGGCGGCCTGGAGGTCATCGAAGTCGGTTGTCCGGCGGAACACATGACCTGCGTCGACCACCAGCTGGAGCTGCCGAACGATACCTACAACCCCGATCGTCTGTTCGGCGGCCAGCGATTTGTCCGGCATGAGGCGGCAAAGACCGTTTGGCAACCCTGGCGCCGGCCCGGCTACGAAACTCGGGATTCCGGCATTGGCGCAGCGACCGCCGGGGTTGCGGGCGTGCAAATCGTTCGGCCGACATCGCCACAGCCGACCGAACCCCGGGCCCACGATGCTGAACTCCTATTCATGTTCGTATTGGCCGGCAACCTGACCCTGCGGGCCGAGGGACATGCGGATCAGTCGCTCGAGACGGGTGATGCCTTCACCGTTCCACCCGGGTTGCTCCATGCCTTTGCCGACCCGCACCCGGATCTGCAGTTGTTGGAAGTGGCGCTTCCCGCTGGGTTCAAACTGACCCGCTAGGACTGGCGGGGACACCAACTCTCGTGTAGTGTTCGCGTCCGCCGCGGGGCGCAAAGTACGCCCACGGCAATGACTTCTGTCTGCAACATCAAGAGAAGCATCGGTGCAACGAAGTAACACCAACTGACGCGCGACTCTTAGGCAGAACGACCGGCTAGACCGGCGGTGTCGCCCGGCCGCGCGTCCTTAATCGTTTTCGATTTTGAACTTTCCGCGTGGCAAAGGGCGAACAATGTTTCTTTGGTTTGAACAACTGATTGACCCGTTTCGGCCGGGACCGGAGGACCGGCCACCGTCGACCTTGGTGGCCTTCTACTGGCGCTACGTCAGACAGGTTTGGCAGATCTTGGCCGTCATCCTGGTCATCGGCTTGCTGGCCGCATTAGTCGAGGTATCGCTATTCGCGTTCCTCGGCCGGATCGTCGACCTGGTGAAGGAGTCCGAAAGCCCGCAAGCCTTCTTCGCACAGCATGGCAACATGCTGTTGTGGATGGCGTTCATCGCGATGGTCGCCCGGCCGGTGCTATTCGCGCTGCATGCCTTGATCGTCCAACAGTCGGTCGTGCCCAGCTTCACCAACTTGGTGCGCTGGCAAAACCATCGCTACGTCCTCCGCCAGAGCCTTGAGTACTTCCAGAACGACTTCGCCGGCCGCATCGCCAACCGGATCATGCAGACCGGCCCGGCCGTGCGTCAGTCCGTTGTCGAGGCAACGAACTCCCTCTGGTTCGTGTTGATCTACACGATCAGCGCGCTGGTCCTGTTCTTTCAGGCCGACGCCTGGTTGACGATCCCGCTCTTTCTCTGGGTCGCCGCTTACATCGGAACGCTGTGGTACTTCGTGCCGCGCCTCAAGGACCGTGCGCACCAAACCTCCGACGCGCGCTCCAATCTAACCGGCCGCATCGTCGACAGCTACACCAACATGCTGACGGTCAAGCTGTTCGCCCACGCAGCGCGGGAGGACAGCTACGCCAAGGAGGCGGTGGTGGAGCACAACACCCGTTTCGGCTTCGAGATGCGACTGTTGAGTCTGATGCAGGCGATCATCTGGACCCTGAACGGCCTGTTGATCGTCGGCACCGTCGGCCTCGCCCTTTACTTGTGGAGCGGTGGGTGGATCACCATCGGCGCCATCGCCCTGACTGCTGGCCTGGTCATCCGCATCAACAACATGTCCCAATGGATCATGTGGGTGGTGGCCAACATCTTCGAGAACATCGGCACCGTGCAGGAAGGCATGGAGACCATTTCCCAACCCCACACGGTGGTCGACCATAGCCAAGCGCCGCCGCTGCAGGTGGATCACGGCGAGATCAGGTACGAAGGCATCCGCTTCCACTACGGCAAAGGCGGCGGCGTCATCGACGATCTGTCTCTGACCATTCAGCCGGGCGAGAAGGTCGGTCTGGTCGGCCGCTCCGGCGCCGGCAAGTCGACTTTGGTCAGCCTGCTGCTGCGCTTTTACGATCTGGAGGGCGGCCGCATCCTGATCGACGGCCAGGACATCGCCACCGTCGCCCAGGACAGCCTGCGCGCCAAGATCGGCATGGTGACCCAGGACACGTCGCTGCTGCACCGGTCAATCATGGATAACATCATCTACGGCCGATCCGACGGTGACGAGGTCGAAGCGATCGCCGCCGCCGAGAAGGCCCATGCGACCCCGTTCATTCCGGAACTTGTCGATGCCAGCGGCCGCAGTGGTTTCGAAGCCCATGTCGGCGAGCGCGGTGTGAAACTGTCCGGCGGCCAGCGCCAGCGGATCGCCATTGCGCGTGTGCTGATGAAGGACGCCCCGATCCTGATCCTCGACGAGGCCACCTCGGCGCTGGATTCGGAGGTTGAAGCCGCGATTCAGGAGCAGCTCTACAACCTGATGTCCGGCAAGACCGTGATCGCTATCGCCCACCGGCTATCGACCATCGCCGCGATGGACCGGCTGATCGTCATGGAGCGCGGCGCCATCGTCGAAGAAGGCACCCATGACTCACTAATCCGCGCCGGCGGCACCTACGCCCAACTCTGGGCCCGACAATCCGGCGGATTCATCGCGCAGGAGTCAGCCGCCTAGGTCATCGTAGAGCGCCATAAATTGCGCCGCACGCAGCGCCGCTAAGCCAGTCAGCGTAGTGCATTGCGCCCTACGTAAACATCGATCACGGCAAGTTCAGGTCCACCCAGACCAGGCTGTGGTCCGACGCGTCGTTCAGGCGGGCGAGTTCGTCGTCCGGGCCGGGCCAAAACACGCCGCTGTCCGTCACCTGCAAATCGGCCGATGGCAGCACATAGTCGACCCGCAAGTTGCCGGAGAACTCGTCATTGAAGTCAGCGGTATCGAGCGCCGGGTCGCCGCTCTGACCCTCATTCGATCCGCCCTGCGCCAAGGCAGCCGCCGCGCCGCCCCCGCTCCGTGGCAAGGGGTCGTGAACAAGAGGATCGGCCAGCAGGGTCTGGATGACCTCCCTGATTCCATCACCGTCGGCGGGATCGGCGTTCAGATCTCCCAGCACCACGAACGACGCGCCATCGGCCAAATCACCCTTGTTGCCGGCATCGTCGGTCATGTAGTCGGCACCGTTGATATAGTCCGACCAGAAGCGGATCTCGTCATGATTGCGCCGCCCGTTGCGATCCTCGGCCCCGTCGAAGACCGGCGGTGTCGGGTGACTGGCAAGGATGTGCAGCCGGCGTTGGCCAACGAAAATCGGCACATCCCAATGACTCTTCGACGAAAGCCGCAACTCGTCCCACGCCTTGGCATCGTACCAGGGCGCACCGCTGTCGGGGTCGATGGGTGCCAGCGCGTCGGGCATGTCGCGCCACAAAAACGTCTGGAAGGTCCGGGCGCTATCCGTGTCGATGGGCAGCTTCGACAACAGCACCATACCGAATTGACCTGGAAAGAAGCCAAAGCCTTGCGCATCTCCGGGCCCATCGGTCGCACCATCCCGATCCAGGTCAAGGCCCGTCGGTTCACCGGTGTTCGAGGGCATCAAGAAGACATGGGGATAGGCGACACCGGTGGCGCCATTCTGATCCACACCGAGATAGTTCTCCTGAAACAGCGCCAGCGCCTGCCCGGTCGCGTCATAGTCGAACTCGTTGATCAGCAATACGTCCGGATCGATACGTTGAATAGTCTCGGCGATCTTGCGGATCTGCGGGTCATCCGGTGTCCCAACGGCAGCTAACAGGCCGCCAGCTTCGCCTCTGTTGAGCGAAGCATTGAATGTCGCCACCCGAACCGACTGTGCGCTCGCCGCACCGGTGGCCAGTATCATCGAAGCGGCAGCAATCGCCGCCAGCAACCGGTTCCGCATCGGCCTTCTCCCCTTGTTTTCCGGTATTCGAGCGGGCACCCATGACCGCGATATGTCAACCCACGCCTGACTTGACGGCGGCTGATCCCCCGACGACAATCCAAACAAAGCTGTCACGCCATGGGATGAAGGTGCCCATATGCCGACGGCAGCTCAGTCTGGCCTATGGGGAGGAAGCCATGCCCACCGTTTCGATGACGGTGAACGGGAAAGCGGTCTCGGCAGATGTGGAGCCGCGCACGCTACTCGTTCAATATCTGCGCGAAAATCTGCGCCTCACCGGCACCCACGTAGGCTGCGATACCAGCCAGTGCGGTGCCTGCGTCGTCCATGTGAACGGCAAGTCGGTGAAATCCTGCACCGTCCTGGCCGTTCAGACGGAAGGCGCCGACGTCACCACCATTGAAGGTCTCGCAACCAACAGCGAACTGCACCCGATGCAGGAAGCCTTCCGCGAGAACCACGGCCTGCAGTGCGGCTTTTGCACCCCAGGTATGGTGATGAGCGCGATCGATCTGGTGCAGAACAACACCAACCCCAGCGAACAAGACATTCGCGAGTGGCTGGAAGGCAACATTTGCCGCTGCACCGGCTACCACAACATCGTCAAGTCCATCGAGGCTGGCGCCAAGGCGATGCAGGGGTGAGACATGTCAGAAACAGGAATTGGTGCACGCGTAAAGCGTGTTGAAGACTTCCGTTTTCTAACCGGCAAGGGCAACTACACCGACGACATCAACCGCCCCGACCAGACCTACGCCTATATCCTTCGCTCGCCGCACGCGCATGCGAAGATCAACCGCATCGACACCGGCGCCGCCAAGTCAGCACCTGGCGTTGTCGCTGTGTTCACCGGCGCCGATGTGGAGGAAGTTGGCGGCCTGCCATGCGGCTGGCAGATCCATAGCAAAGACGGATCGCCGATGGCCGAGCCGAAACATCCGCTGATGGTGGCCGACAAAGTCCGCCATGTCGGCGACCAGGTGGCCATCGTCATCGCCGAAACCTACGACCAGGCGAAAGATGCGGCGGGCCTTATCGAGGTCGATTACGAAGAACTGCCGGCGGTCGTCTCCATGCCGGAAGCCACCGGCGGCAACAGCAGCTTGGTCCACGACGATGTGACCAACAACGTCTGCTACGATTGGGAACTTGGCGACAAGGCAGCGGTTGACGCGGCCTTCGACAAGGCGGCCAAGGTCACCACCATCGACCTGACCAATCAACGCATGATCGCCAACGCCATGGAGCCCCGCGCGGCGGTCGGTGAATACAACGCGGCAACCGGCGAATACACGCTCTATACGACCAGCCAGAACCCACATGTGATCCGGTTGTTGAT
Source organism: Alphaproteobacteria bacterium (assembly GCA_028279245.1). Taxonomy (GTDB): domain Bacteria; phylum Pseudomonadota; class Alphaproteobacteria; order UBA6615; family UBA6615; genus JANQOE01. Next base: position 53,251 of record JANQOE010000011.1, on the reverse strand, counting down.
GGGCGCCTTCGTCCTCGGCATTCCGGAACACAAGTTGCGGGTGGTGGCGCCTGACGTTGGCGGCGGCTTCGGTTCGAAGATCTTCCACTACGCCGAAGAAGCTTTGGTCACCTGGGCATCGGGCCAGATCAAACGCCCCATCAAGTGGACGGCTGAGCGGTCTGAATCCTTCATGTCGGACGCGCAGGGCCGCGACCACGTTACCCACGCCGAGCTGGCAATGGACGACCAGGGCAACTTCCTGGCGCTCCGCGTGTCAACCTTGGCCAACATGGGCGCCTATCTGTCGACCTTCGCTTCGTCGGTCCCGACCTATCTCTATGCGACGCTGCTGGCCGGTGTGTACACGACTCCGGTGATCTATGCCGAGGTCAAGGCGGTCTTTACCAACACGGTGCCTGTCGACGCCTACCGCGGCGCCGGCCGGCCGGAATGCACCTATCTGCTGGAGCGGCTGGTTGATAAGGCCGCAAGGGAAACCGGCATCGACCGGGCGGAGATCCGCCGCAAGAACATGATTCAGGCGGATCAGTTCCCTTATCAGACGCCGGTCGCCCTGCAGTATGACGTTGGCAACTACCCGGCATGCTTCGACAGCGCCCTGAAAGCATCGGACTACGACGGCTTCACCCAGCGCAAGGTGCAGTCGGAAGCGAACGGTAAGCTCCGCGGCATCGGTATCTCGACCTACATCGAAGCCTGCGGGATCGCTCCATCAGCGGTGGCGGGGGCTCTCGGCGCCCGTGCCGGTCTCTATGAGTCGGCGCAAGTGCGCGTCCATCCGACAGGGTCCGTGACCGTGTTCACCGGCACCCATAGCCATGGGCAGGGCCACGAAACCACATTCTCGCAGATCATCTCCGAAGCCTTCGGGGTGCCGATCGAGAATGTGGAGATCAGCCACGGCGACACCGACAAGGTCCAGTTCGGCATGGGCACCTACGGCTCGCGCAGTCTGGCGGTCGGCGGCTCGGCCATCGCCAAGGCGTGCGACAAGATCATCGTCAAGGCGACGAAGATCGCGGCGCATATGCTGGAAGCATCGGAAGCCGATATCGAGTTCAAAGACGGCAAGTTCACCGTTGCCGGCACGGATAAAGAGCTCGGCTTCGGCGATGTGGCCCTTCAGGCCTATGTGCCCCACAACTACCCAATCGAAGAGCTGGAGCCCGGCCTCGACGAAAACGCCTTCTACGATCCGCTAAACTTCAGCTATCCGTCCGGCTGCCACATCTGCGAAGTGGAAGTCGATCCGGATACGGGCGTGGTTGAGGTCGCCAAATTCACCGCTGTCGATGACGTCGGCCGGGTGATCAACCCGATGATCGTCGAAGGCCAAGTGCATGGCGGCGTCGCCCAAGGCATCGGCCAAGCACTGCTGGAAACGGCCGTGTACGACGACGACGGCCAACTGCTGACCGGCTCGTACATGGACTACACGATGCCGCGGGCCGACGACGTCCCGTCCTATACGGTCGGACAGCAGTCTGTGATGGGCGCGTCCAATCCGCTCGAAGTAAAGGGTGTGGGCGAAGTGGGCGCCATTGGCTCGCCACCCGCCGTCATCAACGCCGTCCTGAATGCGTTGGAGCCCCTTGGCGTGCAGGACATCGCCATGCCGGCAACCCCGCGCAAAGTCTGGCAGGCAATCCAGGGCGCCCAAGTGGCCCAGGCAGCAGAGTAACTGGAGGAAGCATGTACAACTTCAACTATCAGAAAGCGTCCTCGGTTGCCGACGCGACCGGCAAGGTCGCGGCTGCTGACGACGGCACCTTCCTCGCCGGCGGCCAGACGTTGCTGCCGACGATCAAACAGCGCTTGGCGAACCCGTCGGACGTGGTTGACCTCGCTGGCATCGGCGAACTCGTCGGGATCGCCGATGACGGCAACACCGTCACCATTGGTGCCATGACCACCCATGCGGCGGTCGCCGGCTCCGATGTCGTCAAATCCAAGATCCCGGCCCTCGCCGCGCTGGCGGACGGGATCGGCGATCCGCAGGTACGCAACCGTGGCACCATCGGCGGTTCGGTCGCCAACAACGACCCGGCGGCGGACTACCCTGCAGCCTGCCTCGGCCTCGGCGCGACCATCGTCACCGACAAGCGCGAGATCGCCGCGGACGACTTCTTCACCGGCATGTTTGAAACGGCATTGGCTGAAGGCGAACTCATCACCGCCGTCAAGTTTCCGGTGCCGCAGAAAGCTGCGTATCAGAAGTTCCCGAACCCGGCTTCCCGCTACGCCATCGTCGGGGTGTTCGTGGCCCAAACCGGCGGCGGGCCCCGCGTGGCTGTGACGGGCGCGGGCCAAGACGGCGTCTTCCGGCAAGCGGACATGGAACAAGCCCTCGGCAACGGCTGGAACGCCGATGCGGTCGGCGGTGTTTCCGTTTCGCAGAGCGGTCTCAATGAAGACATTCACGCCGGCGCCGATTACCGGGCGCATTTGATTGGCGTGATGGCAAAACGCGCCGTGGCGGCAACCTAGCCAGCCCGCATCGCTGTTCAGAGGCCCTCGCCCTGGCGGGGGCCTCTTTGTTTTCGCCTGTCAGAATCTTGTGCAACGGTCCGGTATGGCCTCTTATCCGGCATGGCCTTCACCGGCACCATTCGGGTTGCGACGCCAGCTGACAAGGACGCCGTCGCGGCGGTTCTGACCGCGAGCTACCCGGCCCTGATGAGCCCCGCCTACGACGAAGCCGTGCTGGCCGCCGCTCTTCCGCTGATGACTAGGCCCAACCCCGCCTTGCTCGATTGCGGCACCTACTACCTGGCCGTAACAGAACGTGACGGTGTCGTCGGTTGCGGTGGATGGACCCGCGAGCGGCCGGAAAACAGCGAAGTGATCGGGGAACTCGCCCACATCAGGCACTTCGGCACCCATCCGGCCCACATACGGCGAGGCATCGGCCGCGCCCTCTTCGACCGCTGCGCCGAGGTCGCCGCCGCGGCCGGTATGCGCCGCTTCGAATGCAACGCCGGCCTCAATGCGGTGAGCTTCTATGCCGCACTCGGCTTTCGAACCGTTCGCCTCGTCGAGATCCCGATGGGCCCGGACGTACGCCTTCCATCCCTCGTTATGGAGCGCCCCATCTAGCCGCGCGCTTCTGCTAACTCGCGGGATTCGTCAGTCGACGCTAAAGTGGTGCCCATCATGGCGAAGACGGCGGAACAGCCGCCGCATCGCGGCGGGATGTGGCGTGGGTTGTGGGCGTCGTTGCTCATCGGGCTGGGCATACCCGGCATCGTGTTGCTCGCCGCAGCGGTTGCCTGGGTCTTTCGCATCCCTCTGGCCGAGTGGGCGGTTCGGACCGTCGCCGCCAGTTCCGGCTTGGAAAGCGCACACGTCGACATCGTTCGTTTGGCGCCGACCGGCCTCGAGGTACGCGACGTTCGGCTTGACGAAACCGTTCGCACCGACAGCATCATGGTGAGCTACAACCCGCGCAGTCTGGCGGACGGCTGGGTAGACCAGGTGAACCTCAACGGCCTCATAGTCACCGTCCCCGAAACCGGCGATGAATCGAAGAGCGACCCAAGCGCCCTTATCGCCAACATCATCGAACGAACGCCGCTGGTACCGGTCCGCCGGCTCACCTTGCAGCAGTCGCGGTTTCAGTTCGGCCAATCGGCCGTATCAGCCGATATCGAACTACAAGCCATCTCGCCCGACCAGATCGCAATCGACGCGTCCGGCATCGCCGAAACACCAGCGGGACAGGCCGGCTTCGCAGCGACGGGCCGGATCGACCGCACCGATGGCGGCCTATCGGCGAGCGTCGCGATTGAATCCCAGGGGAATCTCCGCGAGGCGAGCGGCAAAGGCACTCTGGCATTGCAAGTCACGCTCGACACGGACGGGCAAATCTCCGGAACAGCCGAGATCGAAGTCGTGGAAAGCGATCTCTCCCGCATTGCACAGGTCCGCGTAGGCACCATTACCAGTGCAGCCAAATTCATGGGAGACCTAGCAGCGCTAAGCCAACTGAAAGCCCAACTCAACCTGCGCAACCTCGTACTCAACGACACCTGGTCGTTTGCCGAGGTACCCATCGAGGCTGAACTGACAGAAGGCACACTCCAGATCGCGGCGCGGATCGATGCGCCAGAGTCGGGCCTCATCGCCAATGCCAAACTGCGCACCCAGCTTCCCGTGACAGATCTGTCGATCGAGATGTCTGGAACCGCGTTACCAGGCCTCCTGCCCATGCCGCCAGATTTGTCCGCTGACGGCACTGTTCGCTTCACCGCCGAAGCCAAAGTGCGCGATCCCTTGGTCGCCGCCACCAAGCCACCGGCCGCCTGGACAAGCCATGTCGAGGGCAGCGCCCGCACAGACATCAATCTCCACACCTTCGACTTGCCGCTGCCCATCGGCCTCAATGAGGCACATGGCTTGCTGAACTGGAGCTTCAGCGACGAGGAATTGCTAATCGACGCCACCCCCGGGTTCCGCGCCCAGATCCAAACCCCGGACGAACTAACCAGCCGCTTCGGCGAAGCGGTGTCCAACACCGTCGATATCGAGTTTGGCGGCGCAGGACGAACCCCCGCCGCCATCACGATCGCTCCAAACAAAAATGGCTGGGAGATCGCCTTAGCGACGAGCGCGACTTCACCGAACTTGAACATCTCGGGAGAGGCGGATCTGCGCGCAGTTCTGGATCAAACCTCTCAACCAATCCAGCTCGCCATTCCATTCCTGGTTCTAGAAGCGGCCGATCTGTCGTTGTTCGGCCTCGATGGGCGGGCAGAGTTGGCGGTCACCGACGTCAGGGGCGACGAGAACACGGCGTCAGGACAGGTGACCGGAAGCATCACCATCCCCCGCTGGAACCAGCAGAGCATCACGGCGCAAAACCTCACCCTCGACTTTGATACCAGCGCGAGTTGGGCCAACAACCGACTAACGCTGCGCCCAGAGACCTCAACCCGCCTCTCCTTTGCCGCCGCCACCTTCGACCCATACGCGTTGAAGGGCGGATTTGTCGCGCTCCGGCCCGACAGCGACCCGTCAGTCGTAATCGGTCGAGATGGCACGGCTACGGCCAATTTGGGCTTCGCACCGCTGTCGCTATACATCGACACCCCATGGGGCACGGCCAACATCAACGCACCAGCCATCGATATCTCGGGTGCCGAGACCAACGCGACGGTCACGTTCGAGGACGCCCGTTTCTCTGGGATTAGAGATGTCGTCGCCGAAGCCACAACCGGCCAGGTCACAATTCATCGTGATGCCCCAACCGAATTCAACGCTGTGATTGAACGCCTCCGCTCAAGTGCCGCGAACCCCGAGTTCTCGGAAATGCGCGCGGAGGTGTCGGGCCAAGCCGTGGACGCGATCAACGCGGACGTGCGACTGACTAACAGCCTCGCCGGCCTCGATCTACGGGCGGAAGTGAGCCACGACCTGCGGGCACAGAGTGGCCGCGCCACGCTGACCCTTGATCCATTGACCTTCTCACCCCTGGCGCAACCCACCGACATCTCGCCGCGTTACGCGGCGCGGGTCAGCGACGTGGTGGGCACAGTATCGGCCGATGGCGTGGTGTCATGGGAACAAGGCAACATCGGATCGGATCTAGCCGTTCAACTTGACGCGCTAGGTCTCACCGCAAACGGCGTGAAACTAAAGGATCTGAACGCCAACCTGCGTGTAACGGGCGTCCAACCGCCGTCGACAGCCCCGTCGCAGGAGATCACGTTCGCCATCGAGCAAGGCACACTCGGTTCACTCCCGGTAAAAGCCACATTCGAGTTGCGGCCCGACGGCATCATCGCGATCGACAACCTCGAGGCCGAGGCCATCGCCGGCCGCATCCGTGCAACCGACCTAGCGGTCGACACCAGCGATCCGCAAACCCTCGCAACGGTCCTCTCAGTCGAGAACATCGATCTGGGCGACCTTCTGGCGCTCACCAAGGTCCAGGGCTTCACCGGGACCGGGCGGCTAAGTGGCGAGATACCCCTGCGGCTTGAAGACGGCCAGTTGGCCATTACCGATGCGGAGTTGAGCGCCGCCGGTTCAGGTAAGGTTCAGTTCGACCGGTCGAAACTACCCGCAGCACTACTAGACCGCGGCGATGTTGTCAGCATGGCCTTGGAAACCCTGACCGATTTTGACTATGACAGTCTGGATATGCGGATCGACAAGTCCTTGGACGGCGAGGGAACGGTCATTGTGCGGCTGGCCGGTGCCAACCCAGACGTGCTGGAGGGCCACCCGTTCCGGTTCAATATCGCCCTGGAAAGCGACTTTGACGAACTGGCCAGGCTCATCACCGAAGGGCTTAGCACCGCCGACGCGGTCTTGTTCGATGCCGCCGCCGGCGCCCGTTAGACCTTTGGATCAGAAGCGCGTGATGACTATATGCAAGGGGGTGCAGACATGAACTTAGTCGCGACACGTGCGCTCGGCGGGCCGCCTATTCTATTGCTCGCCGCCGCATTGGCTGCCTGCCAGCCGCGGGTGGCCGTCGAGGCCCCCACGGAGCCAATAACCATCAACCTAAACATCAAGCTGGATGCCGATGTCCGCCTGCGTCTCGAGGAGCAAGCCGATGAGCTCATTGAATCAAGCCCGATTTTCTAAGATCGCCATCGCACTCCTTATCGGAGTATTCGTCCTTCTCGGTTCGCCCGGCGGGGCGCTCGCCCAAGACCCGCTTGATACACCGCGGGCCAGCGGCCAGGTCGGTGAACGGTTCGACGGCTTTGCCCAGGTCCGCAGCGGCGGCGGCGATATCCAGGCGCTGGTCGACCGGATAAATGGCGAACGCCGCAAGGTCTATCAGGATTTGGCGGCCAAAGAGGGCACCAACGCCGATGCCGTCGGCCGGGTTTTTGCCCGCCGGCTGCTGGATAAGGCCCCGGCCGGGACCTGGTTCCTTGATGAGAGCGGGAACTGGCGGCAAAAATAGGGGCAGACCCCCGCACGGGCCCATCCGGCCCCGCTCCTGGAGATAAGATGCAACTCCCGAACGACGTCGACGCCACCCTCGACCTGCTTGCCCGCGGTCAATACATCGCAGACCGCAGCCTGGCGACGGCCGTCTTCCTGGCGATCAAGCAACGCCGGCCGATCTTCCTTGAGGGCGAGGCCGGCGTCGGCAAGACCGAGATCGCCAAGGTACTGGCCGAGTCCCTGGGCCGACGCCTGCTTCGGCTGCAGTGTTACGAGGGCCTAGACGTGTCCTCGGCGGTTTACGAGTGGAACTACTCCCAGCAAATGATCGAGATCCGCCTGGCAGAGGCGGAGGGCGTGCACGACCGGGAACAGCTTGGCACCGACATCTTCAGCGAACGGTTCTTGATCAAACGCCCCTTGTTGCAGGCCCTGGAGAAAGACCTCGCCGGCCCGCCCGTCCTGCTGATCGACGAACTGGACCGGACCGACGAGCCGTTCGAGGCGTACCTGTTGGAGATCCTGTCGGACTTCCAGGTGACGATCCCGGAAATCGGCACGGTACGCGCCGAAGAACCACCAATCGTCGTCGTCACCTCCAACCGCACCAGGGAGATCCACGACGCCCTGAAACGCCGCTGCTTCTACTATTGGGTCGACTACCCCACGGTCGAGCGGGAGTTGGAAATCATCAAGCTCAAGGCCTCCGCAACCAGCGAGAAACTCAGCCGCCAGGTCGTCGCGTTTGTTCAGGAGCTGCGCAACGTCGACCTATTCAAGGTGCCGGGTGTGGCGGAAACCATCGATTGGGCCTCGGCTCTGCATCAGCTCGACGTGATCGAACTGACGCCCGCGGCCATCGACGACACACTCGGCGTGCTGCTGAAGTACCAGGACGACATCGCCCGCATGCGCGGCAGCGAGGCGGCGCGCATCCTTGACCAGGTCAACGCCGAGATTGCCGCCGGTCAACCCGGCGCGTGAACCTGTGAACACGGTCCTGCGGATCGAACGGCCGGGCGGCGGTGGCAAACTCGCCGCGAACATCCTGCATTTCGCGCGGGTGCTGCGTGCGGCTGGGCTGCCGGTCGGTCCGGGTCGCGTTCTACGCGGCCTGCAAGCGGTCGAAGATGTCGGCCTCGGCAACCGTGACGACTTCTACTGGGCGCTCCATGCCGTCTTTGTCAGCCGCCGCGATCAGCGGGAGATCTTCGATCAGGCCTTCCATGTCTTCTGGCGCAACCCGCGCATCCTCGAACAGATGATGTCACTGGTCCTGCCGCCTTCGCCGATGAAGGAAGCCGCGAACGAGCGCCAAGACGAGATATCGCGCCGGCTCGCCGAAGCGCTGCGCAGCGGCAAGACCGAAACGCCCGAGTCCGACCCCGACGCGGAAACCGAGGTCGAAATCGACACGGTCATGACCTGGTCCAGCCAGGAAGTGCTGCAGAAGATGGACTTCGAGAAGATGTCGGCGGCCGAGATCGCCGCCGCCAAGGCTGCTATAGCCCGCATGCGGCTGCCGATCATGAAGGTGCCGACGCGCCGTTATCGGCCACAGGTCCATGGCGCCCGAGTCGACATGCGCGCCACCCTTCGCGCGGCCCTGCGGACCGGCGGCAGCAGCATTCCACTTCGTTTTCGTCGCCGTCAGGAGCGGCATCCGCCCCTGGTGATCCTCTGCGACATCTCCGGGTCGATGAGCCGCTACTCCCGGATGCTGTTGCATTTCATGCACGCCATCACCAGCGACCGTGACCGCGTCCACAGTTTCGTCTTTGGCACTCGCCTGACCAACATCACCCGCATGCTGCGGTATCGGGACGTCGACGAGGCCCTGGCCAAAATCGGCGAGGAGGTCGACGACTGGTCCGGCGGCACCCGCATCGGCGTCAGCCTGCACCACTTCAACCGCGATTGGTCCCGCCGCGTGCTCGGCCAAGGTGCGGTGGTGCTGCTGATCACCGATGGGCTGGATCGGGACGCCGGCAGTGGCCTCGCCTTCAATATGGAACGGCTCCACAAGTCCTGCCGCCGCTTGATTTGGCTGAACCCCCTTTTACGTTACGACGGCTATGAGCCGAAATCGAAGGGCGCGCAAGCCATGGTCGGCCATGTCGACCACGTGCAAACGATTCACAATCTGGAAAGCCTGAGCCAACTCACCACCAGCCTGAGCCGGCTCAGCGACACGGGAGACGGTCCGGAATGGCGGAAACTTCAGCAGGCGGCCTGAGCAGCGACGACGCACTCGGCCACGCATCGGCCTGGCGGGAAGCGGGCAAAGGCGTCGCACTGGCGACGGTCGTGAAGACCTGGGGCTCTTCGCCCCGCCCGGTCGGCAGCCAAATGGCCATTGATGAGGATGGCAATATGATCGGCTCAGTCTCAGGCGGCTGCATCGAAGGCGCCGTCGTCATGGAAAGCCGCGGCATTATCGGCTCGGGCACCCCCAAATTGCTGGAATTTGGCGTCAGCAATGAGATGGCGTGGGAGGTCGGCCTGGCCTGTGGCGGCAAGGTCGAAGTCTTTGTCGAGCGGATCGACTGACCCATGAAGGCGGACACCCTCAGACAGACCCTTGATTTCCGCATCAAAAAGCTGCCGGTCGCGGTCGTCACGCGAATTGCGGATGGCGCACAGGGTCTGGTGACGCCGACTGAGAGTGACGGCGCCCTCACCCTCTCCGAAGTGACACAAGGGAAGGTGCGCGCGCGGCTGCACGACGACCGCTCCGGACGGATCGACGCCGCGGAGGGAGACCTGTTCGTACAAGCCCTGAACCCACCAAAACGGCTCATTCTCGTCGGCGCCGTCCACATCGCCCAATCCCTGGTCCCGATGGCACAGATCGCCGGCTACGACGTCATCATTATCGACCCGCGCGGCGCATTCGCGACCAAAGACCGGTTCCCCGATGTGCAACTAACGGAGGACTGGCCGGACGAAGCGATGGAGAAGCTTACGCCGGATCACCGCACCGCCGTCGTCACCCTGACCCACGATCCCAAACTGGATGATCCGGCGCTCACCGTCGCCCTCCGGTCCGAGGTCTTTTACATCGGCGCCCTCGGCAGCAACCGGACCCACAACGCCCGTTGCGGGCGCCTCCGGGATGCGGGCTTTGGCGAGGCGGAGATCGCCCGCATCCATGGCCCGGTCGGTCTCGACATCGGCGCCAAGAGTCCGGCGGAGATTGCCGTCTCGATCCTCGGACAAATCACCCAGACCCTGCATCGGGCCGCGGCGTGAAGTTCGGCCCGGTTCCCGTTGGGGAAGCCGCTGGAGCAATCCTCGCCCACAGCCAACGGGCCGACACCAGCACCTTTAAGAAGGGCCGCACCCTAACCGCGGAAGACGTCGCCGAGTTGGCGCAAGCCGGCATTGAGACGGTAGTCGCGGCCCGGCTCGAACCAGGCGATGTCCCAGAGGATCTGGCCGCCGGCCGTATCGCCGAAGCGGTTTGTGGCGACGGCCTGTCCGTCACGGCGGCGTTCACCGGAAGATGCAACCTGATCGCGGAAGTCGCCGGAACCGTGATCTACGATCCGGCGACCATCGACGCCCTCAACCTGATCGATGAAGGCATAACCTTCGCCGCTGTGCCGCCGTACGCGGTTGTCCGGCCGCGGCAAATGGTCGGCACCGTGAAGATCATCCCCTTCGCCGTACCGGAACAGGCTGTTGAGACCGGCGAACAGAGGGCCAAACAAGATGGCCCGACGGTGCGCCTCGCCCCGTTTCGCGCCCGGCCGGTCGGACTGATCCAGACCCGCCTCTCCGCCACGAAAGAATCGGTGCTCGACAAGACCACCAAGGTGACCCGCAACCGCCTCACCGCCCTCGGCAACGAACTGACGATGCAAGATCGGTGTCAACACACGACGGACGCCCTGGCCAATGCCATCCGCCGACAACGGGACCAGGGCGCCGAACTGCTCCTCATCAACGGTGCGTCGGCAATCATCGACCGTCGCGATGTCATTCCGGCGGCTATCGAGCAGGCCGGCGGCCATGTCATCCATTTCGGCATGCCAGTCGACCCCGGCAACTTGATCCTCCTCGGCCAGCTTGATGGTTTCCCGGTCCTCGGGCTCCCCGGCTGCGCCCGATCGCCGAAACTGAATGGGTTCGATTGGATCCTGGCGCGCCTGCTGGCTGACCAACCCGTCGACCGAGAGCAGATCACGCGCATGGGCGCGGGTGGCCTGTTGACGGACATACCGAGCCGTCCGCTTCCACGCGCCGATGCCGTGTCCCCCGCACCCAGCGCCCCGACCCTACCGCGGATCGCCGCCGTCGTGCTCGCCGCGGGACAATCCCGCCGCATGGGCAGCGCGAACAAACTGTTGGCCGAGATCGATGGTCAACCGATGGTCCAGCGCACGGTCGACGCCGTACTGAACTCCCGCGCCGAACCGGTCGTGGTCGTAACCGGCCACGAAGCAAACCGCGTCCGAACAACCCTCGCCGGGCGGGACGTCACCTTCGCCGACAGTCCCGACTACGAACGGGGCCTAAGCGCCTCACTAAACGCCGGCCTCAACGCAGTCCCGGAGGAATGCGACGGCGCGCTTATCGTGCTCGGCGACATGCCACTGGTCTCGGCACCGGAGCTGGACAAACTGATCGCGGCCTTCAATCTACAAGAAGGCCGCGCCATCTGTGTCCCGACATGGAAGGGAAAGCGCGGCAATCCCGTCTTATGGGCGCGGCGCTTCTTTGTCGGCATGACGACCGTCACCGGCGATGTCGGCGCCCGCCATTTGATTGGTGAGAATGCCGAGGTCGTCGCCGAAGTGCCGATGGAGAGTGCAAACACCCTCGTTGATGTGGACTCTCCCGCCGCATTGGCGTCGATTAGGACGCGTGAAACAGCGTGAGGGCGCGAGGCTCATGATGGTTGGTCGGGAGGACACGCCTGCTGGCGATAACGGTGACGCTGGTCGCAGCCGGCTGTGAAACAGCGCCGATAACCGCGCGCCAACAGTTCATCATCAGTCTGGGCATCGTCCTGCCGTTCACCCGCAACCAGGAATCCGAGGCTGATGAGATCGGTGTCGACCTCATGGCGAGAGCCGGCTATGACCCGCGCTGCCGCGTGCCATGCCAATCTACGAACGCCCCCAAAGCCGCGGCGCTTAACCGGCCTAGGCGATAGCCTTGATAAGCGCGCCGCTCATCTCGAACGCGGTGCGCAGGACCTTGGCGTTCGCCTCGTAGGCATTCTGAGCGATCTTCATGTCGACGATATTCTGCGCCAGATCGACATCGGGCTGACCGATCAGCCCGCTCGCGTTGGCGTCAGGATGATCCGGATTGTAGACCGGGATGAAACCCGGCGACTTCGTTGTTACTGTCGTCTGAGGACCGCCGAGTCCGGACGACTGCTGGACCTGCTTGGGCTTGTAGCCGGAATAGGACTGGGTCGCCTGATCGATTGCCCCGGAGGACTGCAGGTTCGCGATGTTTTCGCCGGCAACAGAGACGCGTACGGACGCTGCCCGCATACCGCTGATTGCCGTGGTGAAAGCCCCAGTCATGGGGGCGATTATCCGCCCGCCCCATGCCCAAATCAACGTGTATAATCAGGCATTTAGCAACAAGGTAGCAGGCATTTTCGAAGCATTGATCCAGTCTCGGGCGCTTGCCGGCCGTGGCCACCGCTAGCCGCGCCAAAGCCTCCCGCCGGCCGACCAGGCGGCTCCGCCGCTACGTCCGCCGCAACCCGGTCACCCTGCGCTCGCTCCGCCTAGGGACCGGCCTGGTTCTCACAGTATTCGTCGCATCCCACTTCGTTAACCACGCCGTCGGGCTCATCTCCCTCCACGCCATGGAGACTGGCCGGCTCTGGTTCCTTGCGGTCTGGCGAAGCGCCCCAGGAACCGTCATTCTCATGTTCTCGATGATCGCCCACGTCCTGCTGGCCATGTGGGCGGTCTACAGCCGGCGCAGCCTGCGCATGTCCCCGGCCGAAGCCATTCAGCTATTGCTGGGCCTGGCAACGCCGCCCCTCATCGTCATCCACATCATCGGCACCCGCGGCGCCCATCAGATGTTTGGTGTCGAGGACACCTATACGTTCGTGCTCTGGCAGCTTTGGGTCCAAGGCGACGGTTTCCGCCAAGTCCTGGCCTCGACCGTCATTTGGATCCACACCTGTGTTGGCCTGTACTTCTGGCTCCATCTGAAACCCTGGTACGCGCGGGCGATCCCTTACCTATACGGGACAGCTCTGCTGCTGCCGGTGGTCTCGATGCTGGGTTATGTCGCGGGCGGACGCCGGGTCGACCAGTTGGCGGCGGAAGAAGGCTGGTCGGAGTCGCTGCTCGCCGCGGCAAACATCGCCGATCCCGAAATGGTCGGCACCGCCGTTTTTGCCGCCGAAGACCGGGTGCTGCAGGTGTACTTTGGGCTCCTGGTCCTGACGGTCATCGCCCGACTACTCCGCCAACTGGCCGAACGCCGCCGCGGCCTCGTCCGCGTCACTTATCCGAACGGACGCCGCGTCCAGATCGTCCGCGGACCGACCATTCTGGAAACCAGCCGCATCAATGGCATCCCGCACGCGTCCGTGTGCGGCGGCCGCGGCCGCTGTTCCACCTGCCGCATCCGCATCAACACCGGTGGCGAGCATGTTGACGAGCCCAGCCCCGCCGAACAGAAGGTGTTGGAACGCATTCGCGCCGCCCCGGATGTGCGCCTCGCCTGCCAACTCCGACCATCCCACGACATCTCGGTTACCCCGCTGCTGCCGCCGAATGTCGGCCCCCAGCAAGGCTTCCGGAAGTCCGAAGCACACCAGGGCCGCGAGCAGGAGATCGCCATTCTGTTTGCTGACATCCGCGGCTTCACCACCATCTCCGAAAGCAAGCTTCCCTACGACGTCGTCTTCATCTTGAACCGATACTTCAGGTCGATGGGCGAGGCGATCCACGGCGCCGGCGGCCGTGTCGACAAATTCATCGGCGATGGGATCATGGCTCTTTTCGGTGTGGAAACCAGCGCCCGCCGCGGCTGCGCCGACGCGGTTCGCGCCGCCCGCGCCATGTCCGAACAACTTGAGGATCTCAACCGGCTGCTCGCCGCCGATCTGCCGCAGGAACTCCGCATCGGCATCGGCATCCACGCCGGTCCGGCAATCGTCGGCGAGATGGGCTACGGCGCCAGCACATCCGTCACGGCGATCGGCGACACGGTGAATACCGCCAGCCGCCTCGAAGCCATGACCAAGGAGTTTGAGTCCCAATTGGTCATGTCTCAGCGCGTCGTCGATCTGGCCGGCATCGACTTGTCGGGATGGCCCGCAGAAGAGCGCCCGGTGCGCGGGCGCACCGAGCCCCTGACTGTCAGAATCGTCAAGAACGCCCGGAACCTGCCTGAGCCGACCCGACTAGCCTCGAATCGGCGATCCGCAACGGCACACGAACCCGTCGGATGATCGTCCTTTTCACCGACTTCGGCATCGCTGGCCCCTATGTCGGCCAGATGCATGCGGTACTCGCTGCAAAAGCGCCCCAGGAACCGATCATCGACCTATTCCACGAGGCCCCGCCGCACGACCCGATGGCCGCCGCATACCTATTGCCGGCACTCATCTCAGAGTTTCCAGCCGGCTCGACCTTCCTGGCCGTTGTCGACCCGGGCGTCGGCGGCGACCGCCGGCCACTGATTGTCCAAGCCGGCGGCTCCTGGTTTGTCGGACCGGACAATGGCTTGTTCGAGCTCATCATCCGGCGCCAATCGGGCGCACAAGCCTGGGAAATCACCTACCGGCCGGAGAAGCTCAGCAACAGCTTCCATGGGCGCGACCTGTTCGCACCGGTGGCGGCCATGCTAGCCACCGGTACCGCACCCCCAGGCCGCGAAATCGCCCTGGAGACAATTCGCCGAACCGACTGGCCGGATGAGCTCGACCAGATCATCTACATCGACCATTTCGGCAACGCGATGACGGGTCGCCGGGTCGAGACCGTCCCGGACGGCAGCGTGCTGGAAGTAGCGGCGCACTGCTGCCCTCGCGCCCGCACCTTCTCTGACCAAGCACCAGGGCAGCCTTTCTGGTATGAAAACGCCAACGGGCTTGCGGAAATCGCCGTAAACCTGGGCCGCGCCGAACGGCTTCCCCTGGCTGTCGGCGAGGCAATCCACTGGCTAACCTCCGAATAAATAAAGGAGAACCAACATGGGCGCCGAGGATTTCATGCGCCGCGCGATCGAGTTGAGCCGCGAGAACATCGGGACCCCCGATGGCGGCCCGTTCGGCGCGGTGATTGTCAAAGACGGCCGGATTATCGGCGAAGGCACCAACCAGGTCACCGCGGCCAACGACCCGACCGCACATGCCGAGATGGTGGCAATTCGCGCCGCTGCGAAGACCCTGGGCTCGTTCAAGTTGGATGGGTGCGAGATCTACACAAGCTGCGAGCCCTGCCCGATGTGCCTGGCCGCCATCTATTGGGCGCGGATCGGCAAGGTCTGGTTCGGCAACACCCGCAGCGATGCCGCCGACATCGGCTTCGACGACGATTTTCTCTACCGTGAGCTAGCGCAGCCAATGGATGACCGCTCCCTAAAAATGGGGCAGATACTCCCTTCCGAAGCCAAACAGGCCTTTCAGGAATGGTATGCCCACCCGGCCCGGATGCCCTATTAGCAATGGCCCGACTTGGCCAACTTTTCCCCCAAGTCACGGACCCGGTCTGTGGTATGTTTAGGGAGGGCAACAAGCAGTCTCAGCAAGCAGGTGAGCTCATGCGTGCCAAGACCCGGACAATCGCCATAGCCGTCGCAGCCGCCCTTGCCGTCGCCGGCTGTTCCACGCCGAACACCAACACCTACAATGTGCAGGACGTCGGCCGCGTCATCGACACCTCCGGCGGAACCGTTGTCACGTCAAGGATTGTCGATGTGAGCGGCGGCGATGAGAACTCTGGCGCTGGTGCCGTTGCCGGCGGGGTCGCGGGCGCCTCGGTGGGCGGCCTCACGGTTGGCAGCGGCAATGGAAGCGTGCTCGCCGCAGTGATCGGCGGATTGATCGGCGCCGGCGCCGGCTACCTGGCCGAAGACTCCATTCGCAGCCGGGAGGGCATCGAATACGTCATTCGGACCGACGACGGCCAAATCGTCACCGTCGTGCAGAACCGAGACAACGAGGAAGAGCCGCTACCTGCGGATTCCCGGGTGTTGCTGCAATACGGCGCCGACTACACCCGGGTGGTCGAGCTGCCCAGCGAACTCCGCCCCGCTGCAGGCGGTGGCGGTCAAGACTGGCAGAATCCGGATCTGGAGCCCGATCCGCTGGCCATACCGCCAAAGCCACTGGACGAAAGCGGCCAGCAATAAATCATAGCCATTAGGCCTGACCAATAGTATGGGCCGCGGCGGTTTACTTGTAGTTAGGCGCTTTTTTGAAGAATGCGGGCCAAGCCAGGCTCTTCTTCAAAGTGGTTCATGTCCCCAATCGATTCGACTAACCCGCCGAACAACCAAAAGCGCGCCCTCCGGGACCTGATTGTCACGATCGTGCTCACCGGCAGTATGCTGGCCTTCGCCGGCGCCGTAGATCTGGCCGAAAGGTTCGAGGAGTTTGCGGACGTCTACGAACAGTATGAAATCGACGAGATACCCTTCGGGCTAGCCATCTGCGCCTTTGGCCTCGCCTGGTTCGCCATAGCCCGCTGGCTGGATTTCAGCCGTCAGGTCAAAGAGACGATCCGGCAGCGCCGGCGTGCCGAAGACGCGGCGATAGAGGCCAACCGGGCCAACGAAGCCAAAACGATGTTCCTCGCCAACATGAGCCACGAGATCCGCACCCCGATGAACGGGGTGCTGGGCATGATCAACCTGCTGGGCGAGACGAAACTGGCGCCGGACCAGGAGAAGTTGGTGCGGTCGGCCCGCGAGTCGGCCGACGCGCTGATCGGGATCATCAATGATATCCTGGACATATCCAAAATGGACGCCGGCCGACTGAAGCTGGACGTCACGGATTTCAGCCCCCATGCCACCGCCGACGCCGTCATTTCAATCCTTTGCGGTGAAGCCCGCGCCAAGGGCATCGAGCTGCGATGGGATCCCGCATCCAACGTTCCAGCCTGGATAAAATCTGACCAACTCCGTTTCCGCCAGATCCTGACGAACCTGGTCGGCAACGCTGTCAAATTCACCAACAACGGCGGCGTCACGGTAGGGATGACGCATCGCGAGTTGGCAGACGACAAGATCGAACTGCGCTGCACCATAGCCGACACCGGCATAGGCATCGCTGCTGAGCGCATTCCCCGTATGTTTGAACCATTTACCCAAGCCGACGGCTCCACATCCCGGATGTATGGCGGCACCGGCCTCGGCCTGTCGATCTGCCGGCAACTCACCGAGATGATGGGCGGGCAGATCGGCGTCGACAGCGAACCGAATGCCGGCAGCACATTCTGGTTCACGATTGTCTGCGACAGGGGCCAGACAGTTGTCCCTGCGATACCGGAATCGGCCGGCACCAGACCAGCTTCACCAGAAGACCTGAAGATCCTGCTAGTTGAAGACAACCAGACCAATCGGATGCTCGCAACCGCCGTTCTCGAGAAGGCGGGCTATGCATATGACATTGCGCACAATGGGATAGAGGCCATCGAAGCACTGGAAACGACCGCCTACAATCTCATCCTGATGGACATCCAGATGCCGCAGATGGACGGTATTGAGGCCACAAAACACATACGCCAGATGCCCGGCGCGGCGGGAGAAACACCTATTGTCGCGGTCACTGCCAACGTTATGGATGGCGACCGCGAAATGTATCTTGGCGCTGGCATGAACGACTACGTGCCGAAACCAATCGACATCGGGGAACTCATGGCGGCCATCGACCGCAACCTCTCCAAGGGATCTGATCCGATCAACCGGACCGGAACCCATCAGGACCAATCGGCCTCAATTGCCAACGAGTTGCCAATTCTCGACCAGGACGTGATTGCGAAATGGCAATCCTTCCTCTCCGCCGACAAGTTCAGTCAGCTCATAGACACCCAACTTGCCGGGGCGAAGGACTACACGGAGCGGCTGGAGCAAGCAGCGATGGATGGTGCAGTCGATGAGCTACGCGCCATCGCCCACGATCTGAAGGGTGCCGGCGGAAACATCGGGATGGCGCGGGTCCAGAAACTTGCCGCCGACATCGAGCAGGCCTGTATCGACGGCCAAAGCGCGCAAGCCCTCGAAAAGCTGCCTGAGGTGTCGGAGGCCTTCACCGCTGCGGCTAGTGCCCTTAAGCGTTACAGCGGGACATCAGCATGACCGCATTGGAAAAGATGTCAGTTTTGGTCGTCGACGACCAAAAGCCGTCGCGCGACCTGTTAAAGATGGTGCTGTCCGAGTTGGGGGTAAAATGGATAATCGCCACCCATGACGGGACATCGGCTCTTCAGGTCATCAGAGAACGGAACCTGGACATAGTCATCTGCGACTGGGAGATGCCGAACATGTCGGGCTACGAACTCCTGAAGCAGGTACGAGAGACCGACCCCGATCTGCCCTTCATAATGGTCACCGGTCGCGCCGACAGGGATTCAGTCGTCGCTGCCAAGCAATCCGGCGTGACCGACTACATCGCCAAGCCACTCTCGCCGGTCAAACTAAGCGACAAGGTGACGCGGCTGGCCCGCGCCGCCAATCATCTGCCGCCCAAGAACCAGTCCGTCACCTGGGATTAGCTAGCCAGCGATCACCGACCATGTAGCCGATCGGCGCGCCACGCTTTGCCCTAGCGCGATGTCACCCTTTGCCGTGATCGAGCAGCCCGCAGCTGTGCGCATCCAGGCAATGCCGGACGAGGACCTAGAAGCGTGCGAACGCGGCGGCAAACGCGCACCCTGCTTGTAACTAGGACCCGGCCTTGCCTTCAACGATCTCAGTCAGTCGCCGCTGCATGACAGTGCGGGAAAAGTTCTGCTCATAGAAGTCGTGGGCCGCATCGGCGTAGGTGCTGAAAAGATCGGGGGACGCTTCAAGCTTCCGGATAGCGTCCGGTAGATCCGTCGCAATGTCGTCAACCACGATTCCGTGGACCCCGTCCTGCAGGTAGTCATGCACCACGTCGACGCTGTTGGTGAGGACGACCTTCCGCTTCCGCATGTATTGCACCAGCACAGTGTGCCCGGCCGCGCCGGAGTTGTACTTCAGCGGCAGCACGCACGCCTTCGCCCCGCTGATCCAGCCCTCGAACTCCTCAAGCGGCAAGTCCTTCAGGATCTCGACATTCGGTGGGAAGTCGATCTCGTCCATTTCGGTGTTCAGGCGGGAGCAAACGACCACCAGTCTCTGGTCCGGCACCTGCCACCAGGCCTTGGCCAGCGCCACATAGTCCCGATTGCTATAGCCGCCGGAGAAGTAATAGGGCCTGTCCCCGGCATCGGTCGGCAGTACGGTCTTGGGCGTCTGATGGCTCTGCCAGTCGCCGAACGGCAGGTAGACCATCCGCCGTTGCGGGATTGCCAACTCGCGTTCGTAGAGAGCCAGCTCCCCGCGCGACGAAATGACGTAGGTGTCCCGGTCTGTGTCTAGCAGTCTGCCCAGCACCCGGAACAGCGGCAGCCAGGACGGCGAGTGGATGAAAAAGGAATACCAGAACAGCCGTTCATATTTGATCAGGCCCAGCCGCCGCAGCAGCTTCACCGTCAGGGCGATGAACCCGACCGCATAGACCACCCGCGCCCGCCGCACGGTCCCGAAGTTCCGCAGGATCAACCCCAGCCCGGCAAACTGCTCGCCAAGCAGCGCGAACTTGGACCGGAACACATTCACCTGATCCTCGGATACCGCCAGATCGGCGAACCCGTGCCGCTCTTTCAGATGCTCGCACATGTCGATGTAGAACATCCGGCTCTGCCGCAAGATCAGCTTGGGTCCGTCGGCGACCGCCGTCGCTTCGCTGGTCGATGGTTGTTCCGCAGTCGCGTCAAACATCTCGGTATCTGCTGAGGATTGGATCATGAGCCTCAAAACCTACAATCAAAAGCACACGGGTCCGACGGTCCGCCATCAGAGCCGCAGCCCATGAAAAAGGGAGAGAGGATCCCACCGGTCAACCCATCATTAGGCATAACCAATAGACCACCCTTCGCCGGCCTGACCGACCAGCCGCCGTTCGCCGCAGAATTGGCTCCCTTTTGGCAAGAAAGTGATCTAGAGAGCCGCGATTATAGCTTTTGCGTTATTCGCCAAACTGCGGGAGATCTGCAATCCTCCCCCGGTTTACCAGCGGTCTCTTTGCCATGCGCTTATTGTCCCTTTTCACACTCGACTATGAGATCAACGGCGACGGCACCGGCTCCGTCGACGACTTGATGGTCGATCCGACCTGGGACTTGATGGAGCTGCTGGAAGCACACGGGGCCCGATTGACCATCCTCGCCGAGGTCGCCGAGATCATACAGTTTCGCGACCACTTCGAGCGAACGGGGCAGGACACCTTCAGCTACAAGAGGATTGCCGAACAGTTGCGCACCGCCGTTCAGCGCGGGCACGATGTGCAACTCCACATCCATCCGTCGTTCATGACGGCCGAGTATCGCGACGGGTCGTGGCAGCAAAACTGGGATGAGTATTCGTTCGGCGGCCTAAGCGCTGCACGCGCCACCGAAGTCGTCGCCCAGTGCAAGTCCTATCTGGAGGAGTTGCTGCGTCCGATCCGGCCGGATTATCAGTGCACGGCCTTCCGCGCCGGCAACTGGGCCATCATGCCCTCCGCCAACCCGATCCAGGCGCTGATCAAGAACGGCATCGCAGTTGATTCATCCGTCTTCAAGCATGGCGTCCGGAGCGGCGTGGTGGAATTCGACTACCGCTCTGCAGAGAGCGATCTGCTGCCCTGGCGTACGGACAGCATCGACATCCGTAGAGCCGCGCCGGGCGGCCAACTATGGGAATACCCGATCTATGCCGAAGCTCTGCCGCTTTGGCAGTTCGTCTCGCCACCGCGGCTCTACAACAGCTATCGGCGCTGGCGCGACGGGCACAGATTTGTCGGTCAGGGCGAACCGCGGCCATCCGCCACGGCATCGAGCAGCACGGCTAAACGCAGCAAGCTTCAGAAGCTGACTGACCGCCATCCTTGGCGCGCCGACTTCAACCAGTGCTCTGGCGGCCAGATGCGCGCTGCCTTGGACCGCGCGTATGCACGGTACCGTCATGTCGGGCACGACCTACCCTTTGTACTGATCGGCCACTCGAAGCTGCACAACCGCTTCGGACACCGCGCCCTCCGTAACTATCTGCGGCATGTGGAACGCAACGCCGACCGGTACGGTTTCGCCACCTTTGCCGATTGCCAGCCCGAGGAGATGTTTGGGCCACAAGCGGCCAGCGTGACCCTGACGGAAAGATCCCGTCAGACCAACGGCTCGCTGAAGGAGCTACCAGCCTAACCAGCAACCAATCGCGCATTGTGTGGTCGATCGGCGCGCCACGCCTTACCCTAGCGCCATGTCACCCTTTGCCGAGATCGAACAGGCTGCGGCTATGCGCACCGGCGGCGCGGACGCGCTGGCCGCCCGCCTGCCCCAGCCCAGTACCGACACACAACTGCGCACACTTCCCGACGATCGCTATCTGTCCGAGATGAGCCGCAGGGTATTCCGCGCCGGGCTGAAGCACAGTCTCGTCGATGCCAAGTGGCCAGCGTTTGAAGAGGTCTTTCACGGTTTCGAACCCTTGCGCATCCGGGCAATACCAGACGAGGACCTGGAGGCGCTCATGACCGAAACCCGGATCATCCGCCACTGGGGCAAGATCAAATCGGTACGCGCGAACGCGACCGCAATGCTCGAAATAGCGGCGGCCAGCGGCTCAATGGGCAACTATCTGGCCGACTGGCCAAGCTCGAAGATAGTCAAACTCTGGGCAGATCTTTCCAAACGTTTCCAGCAGCTTGGCGGCAATTCCGGACCCACCTTCCTACGCATGGTCGGAAAGGACACTTTCCTTCTGACACCGGATACATTGCGCGCCCTAAGTCATTGGGAAGCTTACGAAGGTGCGGGAAAGAGCAAGGGAGACCGGACCAAGATCCAGACCGTCTTCAACGAATGGCAGGCTGAATCCCAGCACCCACTCTGTCAGATCAGCCGCATACTTTCGCTATCCGTCGACTAGGGGTAGCTGCAGGACTCCGCGGTCACATCGATGAAAGAGCGCTGCCCCGCCTTCATGGCAAACCGGTACTCGACATCGCCGACAACCACGGAATGAGTCAGCGGCAACACGCCTTCCGCCACCGTCTCGGACCCATCGATATGCTGGAACCGCGCGGTGATCGCCTGCGCCGGGTCGAACCAGGACTGCAGTTCACCCGCCTCGCTTTGCGAGGTCTCACCACGCGCCGTCACCAGGATCGTCTGGTTGGCGAACGAAACCGTGTCGTTACCGTCGCCGGTCAACTCCGTCCGCACAATAAACCGGCGTGTCGCCGGCTCGCCAAAACACTCCGGCGTGTTGCTAACCGCGCCGAGCACGAAAGCCAGCCGGTCCGGATTCACACCGTCTGAAAGCCGCTTTCTGATCGTATCGAGGAGCGCGTTTTCCTGCTCGTTCGGCACCTCCGATTCGAGCTGATTGGCGCGGGCGGTCGCGTCGCGGATCGCCTGACCGACGCCGTCGAGACGCGACTGCAGCCGACCGTTCTCGTCGGACAGTTCGCCAATGCGAGCCTCTAGAACGCGGACTTCCTGCAGGGCAAGCTCGCCGCCGAGATTGTAGGAATAAGCACCCGCACCGCCGATGATCCCCAATATGAACAACCATCGTATCGTCAACCACCAGGCGCGTTTCCGACGGTGACGGCGGCCTCGAGCCTCAGACAAGCCAAGTGTCACGCATACCAACCTTTGTTTTAAGCAATTGGGGACTTAAGCGAGTTCGAAAGTGTTGTAAACCGACTTGCGGTCAGCCCAACACAAGCCGCAGCATCGCCAATCCGATGATCCCGAAGAGCACGCCGATGGCGCGAATCATCAACTGCTGCGGCACCTTAACCTGCAACTCTGGTCCAATCTGTCCGCCAATAATCACCCCGGGGCTCAGCATGGCGGTCGTGGCCACGCCTACCGAAGCCAGGAGCATTAACCAACCGTGATGACCTAGGTCAGCGGATGACGGTCAATCCAGTGCCGCGCGATATCGACCCGCCGGCACAGCCACACCGCTTCATGCCCGCGCACATAATCCAGGAACCGCGCCAAGGCGGCTGCCCGCCCCGGCCGGCCAGCCAACCGGCAGTGCAGCCCGATGGACATCATCTTCGGCGCGGTCTCGCCCTCGGCATACAGCACATCGAAGGCATCCCGCAGATAGGCGAAGAACTGATCGCCCGAGTTGAAGCCCTGGAAGCTGGCAAACCGCATGTCGTTATTGTCGAGCGTGTAGGGAACAATGAGTTGCGCCCGGCCGTGCGTCCGATCCCAATACGGCAGATCGTCCGCGTAGCTGTCCGCGTCATAGAGGAAACCACCGTCCTCCGCGACCAAACGTCGAGTGTTGGGACTGCAGCGGCCCAGATACCACCCCTGCGGCCGCTCGCCGGTGACCTCCGTATGGATGGCGATCGCCCGCGCCATGTGTTCGCGCTCAATCGCTTCCTCGACAAACTGATAGTCGATCCACCGATAGCCATGGGTCGCGATCTCCCAGCGTGCCTCCTGCATAGCCGCGACCGCCTCCGGATGCCGCGCCAGGGCCATGGCAACGCCATAGACCGTGACCGGTATCTGCCGCTCCGTGAACATGCGATGGAGCCGCCAGAACCCGGCGCGGCTGCCGTATTCATAGATCGACTCCATGTTCATGTGCCGCACGCCCTCGAAGGGTACAGCCCCAACGATCTCGGAGAGAAAAGCCTCCGACGCCGCATCGCCGTGGAGAACGTTGTTCTCACCCCCCTCCTCATAGTTGACGACGAACTGCACGGCGACGCGAGCGCCACTCGGCCAGTCTGGATTTGGCGGCGTCCGGCCGTACCCGACCATATCTCGCGGATAGTCGTCGGACATTATCCCTTCCTGATTAGAGGTCTGCCGGCGGCATTGCACGAGCCGGGCGCCGACTGTAAGGCTGAGCGAACTGTACCGCGTGGATCCCGCCCATGTCTTCTCCTTCAGCGCCGTCAAGCGCCTGGGCTGCCGTCGACGAACGACGCCTCTGGGCGCGCCATGAGAAGATGGCGCGGATCGGCGCCACCCCTGGTGGCGGGGTCAACCGCCAGGCCCTATCGCCCGAGGACGCGGCGGCCCGACAACTGATGGTCCGGTGGGCGCAGGACCTGGATTTGACTACCGCCACCGACCCCATCGGCAACCTGTACGTCCGGTTGCCGGGTACCGAGGCCGGCCTGGCCCCGGTGCTCACCGGCAGCCACCTCGACAGCCAGCCGACCGGCGGCCGCTTTGATGGCACCTACGGGGTCTTGGCGGGCCTAGAAGCCCTCCAGGCCATCCGCCAAAGCGGCGTCCAGCCGCGCCGCCCCATCGACCTCGTCGCCTGGACCAATGAGGAGGGCAGCCGCTTTCTGCCTGGCTGCATGGGGTCTGGCGTATTCAGCGGGCTCATGAGCATCGAAGAACTTCGCCCCGCCACCGACTGGAATGGCACCACCGTCGAATCCGCCCTGGCCACGTTACACGCCGCCACACCAGATGTGCCGACATATGCGGCACCGCCGCCCCATGCCTATCTTGAGGCCCACATAGAGCAAGGGCCGCTCCTTGAGACGGCCGACACGACGATCGGTGTCGTCACCGGCATCCAGGGCGCCAGGCGCTACGCTGTTGAGGTCACCGGCGAAGAAGCCCACGCCGGCACCACGCCACTGAAAAACCGCCGCGACGCCCTGCGAACAGCCATCACCATGGTGGCGGAACTCAACCGGGAGATGGAAGCCGGCGGTGAAGCGGTCCGCTTCACGGTGGGGCGCTTTGACGTCGAGCCCGGGTCACCGAACACGGTCCCCGGACGGGTCCAGTTTTCTATCGATTTCCGCCATCCCGACCTCACCGCGATGAAGCAGCTAGGCGGCCGCATCGAGCCGATCTGCCAGGCCAACGCCGGCTCGTGCAGCGTTTATGTTCAGCTTATTGACGACATGCCGCCGACCGCCTTTGCACCAGCGGTCGTCGATCTGGTCGACCGCCAAACCGCGGCTCTCGGCTACTCGAAAATGCGCCTGCCGTCGGGCGCTGGGCACGATGCCATGTACCTCGCCCGCGTGTGCCCAACCGGGATGATCTTCGTGCCCTGCGAAAAAGGCATCAGCCACAACGAGGCCGAAAACGCCAAGCCTGACGACTTGGCAGCCGGCGCCCGTGTCTTGACGGCCTGCCTGGTCGAACTAACCGACGCTTGAGAACCGAAGGAAGAATGAACGAATCCCAACTCGCAGACGAACTCGTCGCCATCCTCAGCGACCTCATCGCCATCCCCTCCCACTACCCGCCCGGCGAAAGCAAAGCTATCTGCGCGTATGCTGGCGACCGGCTGAAACGTGCCGGACTGCAGGTTGAGCACCACGCCCGAACACCGGACATCGACAACGTCGTCGCACGCATCGGCACCGGCAGTCCGTCGCTCGTCTTCAACGCCCATGTCGACACGGTCGATTTGGGCGAGCGCGCCAACTGGCGAACAGACCCGTTCACCGCGCAAATAGAAGATGGACACGTCGTCGGACTTGGCGCCGGCAACTGCAAAGGCTCCATGGCGGTCCACCTTTGGCTGGCCGAGCAACTGGCCAAACGGGGCGGACCCAGCGAAGGGGAAGTCGTCTTCACCTTCGTCGGTGACGAGGAACGCCTCGGCCTTGACGGCCTATACCTGCTCCGGGAAACCGGGGTCGTCCGGCCGGATATGCTTGTGCTCGGTGCGCAGACCGAAAACCAGTTGATTACGGAAGAACGCGGCGTCCTGTGGCTGACTGTCTCCACCACGGGCAAAGCAGCGCACGCCGGCAACCCGGCCGCCGGCGACAACGCGATAACCCGCATGTCGCGGATCATTCAGCGCCTCGAAACAGATCTCGCGCCACAACTGGCCGCACGTACCGCCGACGACAAGCAATCCACCATGAACCTCGGGCTCATTCGCGGCGGCCACAACGCGAACGTTGTTCCGGCCGCCTGCACCCTTGAGATCGACCGGCGTCTGCTGCCGAACGAGGATGTGGATTGCGCCTTTGCCGAGATGAAGACTCTTATCGAGCAGATAGACGAACCCGTCGGCACTGTGGACGTCGCCTTCGTCACCGGAACCAACGGTTTCTCAGCGCCGGCGGACGGCCGGTGCGTCTCCGCCTTCTCGGCTGCAATCGAACGACGGCTCGGATCGCCCGCGCAGTTTCTCAACGCCACCGGGGTCAGCGATGGCCGCTACTTCGCCAACGATGGCATCGAGATCCTCAACTTCGGGCCCGGGGCCGGCAGCGAGGGGCACGCCGCAAACGAGTCCGTACCGATTCAGCAATTGGTCGATGCGGCGTTAATCCAACTGGACGCGGTGAACCGACTGACCAAAATGAACGGTGACTAAGGGAGCGAGCCGTGGCCAAGAAAACCGACAAGGTCGTCATTTCATGCGCGGTGACCGGCGCAATTCACACCCCGACCATGTCGGATCACCTGCCACTGACGCCCAACGAGATTGCTGAACAAAGCATCGCCGCCGCCGAAGCTGGCGCCGCCATCCTCCATCTCCATGCGCGCAACCCGGAGAACGGCCAGCCAACGGCCGATCCGGACGTCTTCATGCAGTTCCTTCCGCGCATCAAACAGGCCTCGAACGCCGTCGTGAACATCACCACCGGCGGCGGCCTCGGCATGACCCTGGACGACCGGATGGCCGCCGCGATGCGCGCCAAACCGGAGATGGCCTCCTTGAACATGGGGTCCATGAACTTCGGCCTGTTTCAGGTCGCCGACAAATACGCGGCCTGGAAGCACGACTGGGAAGAGCCCTACCTGCGCGGCACCAAGGACTTCATCTTCCGCAACACCTTTGCCGACATCGAACGGCTCCTTAAGGAGTTGGGGGAGGAACATGGCACGAAGTTTGAGCACGAGTGCTACGACATCGGCCACCTCTACAACACGGCGCATTTCTTGGACCGCGGCTTGCTGCGGCCCCCGATCTTCATTCAGTCCATCTTCGGTATCCTCGGCGGTATCGGCGCCGAGCATGACAATCTGTTGTTCATGCGGCGCACCGCAGACCGTCTGTTCGGCGAAGACTATGTCTGGTCCGTCCTGGCCGCCGGCCGGCATCAGATGGCCTTCACCACCAATGCCGCGATGTTGGGGGGAAGCGTGCGTGTCGGTCTCGAGGACAGCCTCTATCTCGGCAAGGGCGTCATGGCCGAATCGAACGCAGCCCAGGTAAGCAAGATCAGACGCATCCTCGCCGACCTTTCCTTGGAGATCGCGACCCCTGACGAAGCACGCAGCATGCTCAATCTCAAGGGCGGTGACGACGTCGGTTTCTGACGGCCATGACGAAACGCGACTTGTCGACTATGTCACGGCGAACCCGGTCAATCGGTTGGTTCTGGAGCGTTTGCCGGACCTCGGCATCCCAGACGCCTGGCTGGTATCAGGGGCAGTGTTTCAGACCATCTGGAATGGCCTGACCGGGCGTCCGCCCGAATACGGCATCGCTGACTATGATGTCTTCTATTTCGACCCCGACCTTTCGTGGGGCGCTGAGGATCGAGTCATCAGCGCAGCAGGCTCACTCTTTCGTGATGTCCGGGCCGAGGTACAAATCCGGAATCAAGCCCGGGTCCATCTTTGGTATGAAACAAAGTTCGGTCGCCCTTACCCGCCGCTGCGATCGGCGACTGACGGCCTCACGCGGTTCCTGGCGCCGGCCTGTATGATCGGGACGCGGCAATCTGCAACGGGAGTGCTCGAATTCTGTGCACCGTGTGGCTATGGCGACATCTTGGGCATGATTGTCAGGCCAAACGCCTCCGATAACTTCACCGAAGCGCGCTACCGCGAAAAGGCCCAGCGCTGGAAAAGCAACTGGCCAGAGCTCAGGGTTCTCTACAGCGGCACCTGACAGACATCGGCTGGACTGACCAAAGTATGACACTAGGTCGGTAACTAGCACGCCAGCAAGCGGGACCAATCCTGCTCAAAGCCTGCACAGTGGCCGAAATTGACCCCTTGCCCTTTTTCCCGTTGACTGCTGAACTTGACCCTCAAATAGCGGGCGCATACATCTGAAAGGCACGTTACACAGTTGTCGCTGTACCTCGAATGGCCGTTTAGCACGACCGGACTTGTTACTTCCTGACATTGTGAGCGTTCCGTCGGCGTGAATGGGCACAGCCCACTCGACGTTCCTGTGACCTACGGAGTAACTGATGACGACCGGAACAGTTAAATGGTTCAACGAAACCAAAGGGTATGGGTTCATCGAACCTGAAGACGGTTCGAAGGACGCATTTGTCCATATCTCCGCCGTTCAGCGGGCTGGACTGACGACCCTCAAGGAGGGGCAACGGGTTGAATACAATCTGACTCCCGGCCGCAACGGCAAGTCTTCCGCCGAAGATCTCAAAGTCCTCGGCTAAGCAACAAATTGGCTGCCTCCCCGCCGGGAGGCGGCCACTTTCTTTTCTACAGTTCCGCAGCGCGAACTAGAATAGATCTTTGGTCGATGTTAGTGGACACCATCGACTAATCTTCAGGAACCGGATCAACGCATCCTTTGCGTTATCTGTGCCGATCCGCTCGATCGCCTCAACGGCATACCCCATCGTGTAGCGATTGCCGTCGCGCAACGCCTCCAGCAACTGATCCAACGCTGGCGCTGCGGCCGGACCCAGGCGGGCCAGCGCCAGCGACGCATTGAACCGGACCTCATCGTCCTGATCGGACAACGCCACTCCAAGTGCCTGCGCCGAGCTCGCCGTTCCTTTCTTTAGGCCGAGCGCTTCGACAGCGTTCAAGCGGACCGCAGGATCCTGATCGGCACAGCCGGCAACCAAGGTGGCGACGACTTCATCGGCATCCGTATCGAGTTCACCGAGCGCGAAGCACGCATACTTGCGAACCCGCGGCCCGCCCTCGCGCGCCAGTTGCGTCAGCGCCGGAACCGCACTTGTGCCCAACGCAACCAAACCGTGGGCCGCATTCCGCGCGACCATCTCCAGTTCGCTTTTCTGGCCTTCATCGATAAAACACCGGGCATCATCGACGTTCTCGCCATCGTCGCCGGTCAATGCCGCAAGTAGAGCGCCTTGGGCGACTTCACCCATTCCAGCCAGAGTATAGGCGGCATTCAGCCCAACAGCCTCGCTCTCGTCGCCCAGGAGAGCCACAAGGTCAGGAATCAGCATCTGCGCCGCCGGCCCTTGTTTAGCGATTTCCGCCAATGCCACCGTCCGGCCGTGAGCGGACTCTCCGCCCAGCGCGGCACGGTGCCGGGAAAGCTGAACGGCATCCTCCTTCGACGCTAGCGGCAGTGGTCGGCCCCCCAACCAGTGCCACGTTGCACGCCAAACAGGCGTCATTGCGTAACCCGGGCGGAGGTCGGGATCCTCCCACTCCACGGCCATATTGTTCCAAGTCGGGGCGGTCGGACGCTGCATCCGCATGAACTCGAACTTCACCATGAAACGCTTCAGCGGCGTGAAGTTCTTCATTTTGCGGTGCCAGATATCGTAGTGGATCATCAGGCAGGTGCCGGTCGGCCCCTCGGCATGATCGCCAAGTTGATCGATATCCTCTAGCCGCTGCGCAATATACTGGCTGCCCGGAATGATCCCGGTCGGTCCGATCCGCTCGTGGATGTCCTGCGGGTAGTACATGATCATCACCCACCAGGGATGATGATTGTGCACTTTGCGCTTGTAGCCCCAGTAGCTGTCGTGGTGCCAGACCTGGGGGTCGCTCCCCGGCGGATTGTCATGTAGCACCCGATGTGGGTGCATGATGTACCCCTCGCCGAGAATGCTGGTCAGCGCACCGCTGATGACCGGATCGTCGAACAGCAGTTGCAGTTCCGGCACGACCGGCAACAGGTTGTTCCCCGGATTCTCATCATTGTCATCGCCGATGATCTCGGCGAAGCGGTCGAACATCGATGCGTGATAGTCCAGCGACAGCTTCGGATGCAGGTGGACGTAGCCGTTCGCCAGAAAGGCGCGGACCTCCTCGTCCGCCAGCAGAATCTTCGGCTGCGCCTGCAACAGATCCGGACGGCGGTCGAGTGTGGAGACCCCATCGCCAAAGTCGAACTGACGCTTGTATTTCCACTCCGGCGGTTTCGGCGAGACGTCCACGAGCCACTCCCAATTCTGGCTTCTCGAAGTTTTGCACGCCGCCCGAACAGCGTCCAGAACGCGCGTTCTATATTGTCAGGGCCTCAGCCATTCGAGCAGCGCGTCAGGCTCTTGCTCTTCGTTGTCCGCGCCGTCCGTCATTCGAGACAATGCAAAACCCTGCTTCCGATAGAATTCGATGGCCGCTGCATTGCGCTGAAACACCCAGAGATTGAGACGGCTCTGTCCCTCCTTGGCCAAATCCACGAAAGCGGTACCAAGCCCGGCCTTCTGAAAAGCTGGGAGGATATAAAGATGGTCGATCCAGCCGGGCCGAAAAGCGCAGAAGCCCGACAACCCGCTGACCCGGTCGGCCACCCGCACGTCGCAAGTAGGGAAAACGCGGTCCCGAAAGAACGCCAGATCCTCCTCTGCAGTATGGAGACACGGCAGGTACGGAAGGCAAGCGGTCCGGACTGTCCTGTGCAGCGCCGCGACCGCCCCGATGTCGTGCACCCCGGCGGGCCGGATCGCCAGTGTCTCCGACCCCACGGTGATCTCAGCGCCTTCTCTTAGGGCGCGGTGTAGGCAGTCTTCACCGCGGTATAGAACTCGACGGCGTACCGACCCTGCTCGCGGCTGCCGTAGCTCGACCCTTTGCGGCCGCCGAACGGCACATGATAATCCACACCGGCTGTCGGCAAGTTGACCATGACCATGCCGGCCTCGGATTTCGTCTTGAAGTCACTGGCGTACTTGAGTGACTGCGTGCAGATGCCGGACGACAACCCGAATGCCGTGTCATTGGCCACGGCCAGCGCCTCGTCGTAATCCTTGACCTTGATCACCGTGGCGACCGGCCCGAACACTTCCTCGCGGTTGATGCGCATGTCGTTGTTGGTCT
Organism: Alphaproteobacteria bacterium; assembly: GCA_028279245.1. Taxonomy (GTDB): domain Bacteria; phylum Pseudomonadota; class Alphaproteobacteria; order UBA6615; family UBA6615; genus JANQOE01. Next base: position 22,133 of record JANQOE010000011.1, on the reverse strand, counting down.
CGGCGAACAGAGCGGGCGACATGTAGAAGCCGTCCTTGTCGCGTTGCAGACGCTCGCCGCCACAGACCAGCCGCGCACCTTCTTTCTTACCGATCTCGACATACTCCAGATCCTTCTGCAGCTGTCCCTCGTCGACCACCGGGCCAATCTGCGTGCCCTCGGCCAACGCATCGTCAACCTTCAGACTGCTGAGATTGCTAGCCATGGCATCGACAAACTTGTCGTGGATGCCGGCAGTGACAATCAACCGGCTCGACGCCGTGCAGCGCTGTCCCGTGGAGAAATACGCGCCGTTCACCGCGCAGTTAACGGCAGTGTTCAGATCGGCATCATCCAGCACGACCAGCGGGTTCTTGCCGCCCATCTCCAACTGAAACTTGGCAAGACGTGCGGCACAACGCGCCGCCACATGCGCGCCTGTCTCGACAGAGCCGGTAAAGCTCACTGCTGCGATGTCCGGATGATCCAGCAACGCATCGCCGATGACGGATCCCCGTCCCATCACCAGGTTGAACACGCCGGCCGGAACGCCGGCTTGCTGAATGATCTCGGACAGCGCCCATGCCGTACCCGGCACGAGGCCCGCCGGCTTGAAGACGACCGTGTTGCCGTAAGCCAGCGCCGGCGCAATCTTCCAGGCGGGGATGGCGATCGGGAAGTTCCACGGCGTGATCAGCCCGACCACACCCAGCGGCTCCCGGGTCATCTCGACATCGACACCCGGCCGCACCGAAGCAATCTTGTCCCCGGCGATCCGCAAAGCCTCACCGGCGAAGAACTTGAAGATCTGCCCGGCGCGGACCGTTTCCATGACGCCCTCGGCCAGGATCTTGCCTTCTTCCCGGGAAAGCAGCCGTCCCAGCTCGTCCTTACGCGCCAGGATCGCATTGCCGATCGCGTCCAGCAGGTCGTACCGTTGCTGGGGCGTTGAGGCGGCCCAGCCGGGCGCCGCAGCCTTCGCTGCGGCAACCGCATCCTGCAACGTCTTGCCGTCGGCCTGGGCATACTCGCCGACCACATCCGATGTATCCGACGGATTGATGTCGGCGGCGGCATCGCCCGCCTCGCGCCACTCTCCGGCCACCAGGTTCGCGTGTAAACTCATGACTTCCCTTCCTTAAAGCGCTTTGACAATCGCCTGTTCGGCGTTGCTTCGTTCCAACGGATTGTGCAGCGGCAACCCGAATGCAGCAGCCTCGACCTCGAAGACATCGCCTTCTTCGGCAGCGATACCATCGGCAAAGCTCAGTGTTGCCGTCCCAAAGAAATGAACATGGACATCGCCGGGGCGGCGGAACATTTCATACTTGAAATGATGGTGCTCCAGATTGGCGATAGTGTGCGACATATTCGTTTCACCGCTCACGAACGGCTTTTCCCACAGCACAGTTTCGCCGCGCCGAATCCGCGATGTCCCTTGGATATCAGCGGGCAAGTCGCCGAGCAGCACTTCGGGACCAACCGCGCAGGTCCGCAGTTTCGAATGCGCCAGAAACAGATAGTTCTGCCGTTCCATCACGTGATCGGAGAACTCGTTACCGATGGCGAAACCAACGCGACACGGCGTCCCGTCATCGGCGATGACATAGAGCCCGGCCACCTCCGGCTCCTCACCACCGTCAAGCGCAAAGGTAGGCACTGCCAGCCCGTCCCCGGGCGCCACCACACATGACCCGTCACCCTTGTAGAACCACTCGGGCTGTACGCCCGTCTTGCCGACTGCCGGCTTGCCGCCCTCCAGCCCCATCTTGAACATCTTCATGGAGTCGCTGAGCTCGGCGCTCTCAAGCTTGGTATGCATCTTGTCACGCGTGTCAGCGCTGCCGAGATGCGTAAGACCGGTGCCCGTCACAAAACAATGCGCTGGATCAGGGTGGTCTAGAGGCGCCAGCAACTGACCGTTCGACGCCAATGCCTCCAGGTCAACACCCTCGCCGGTCGCCGACCCTGCAGCCAATTCGGCCAGCGAGCGCCCGGCCCGAATGGCCTGTTGGGCCAACTCGTACACTGTCGCAACACCATCGAGTGCCCGTACGGCGCCATCATCCAACGTTGCCGCGACTGCGCGCGACCCGTCGCTCTTTCTGAATTGGACCAGTCGCATTCGTCCTCCTAACTCAATGGCCGCAACACATACTGCTGGTAGGCCGGCCGTTCCGACAGGCGCTCGTACCAGGCGTCGACATGCGCGAGCGCCGGTCGCTCGATGTCCAGGCTCTTCCAGCGATGAGCCATGACACCGTTCGGAATATCGGCAATCGTCAAAGCATCGCCACAGACGAACGGCCGATCCGCCAGTTGTCGATCGAGAATCGTCATCAATTGGGCGGTGGCCTGCGCCGACTGCTCGACCGCCTGCACATCCCGCTTTTCGGGCGCATTCCGGATCAATTGGAAGAACGCCGGCAACACCGCGGGGCCAAGCCGGCTGATCTGCCAGTCGAGCCACCGGTCGACATCGGCACGCGCCCGCAGTTCCGACGGATAGAGCGCCTGATGTTTACTGGCCAAGTAGCGCAGGATGGCATTGGACTCCCAAAGGACCAGGCCATCATCCTCGATCGTCGGAATCAGGCCGTTCGGGTTCATCGCCAGATAGTCCGGCTCGGTTGTGACCCCAAACGCCATGCCCGCATCGACCCGGTCATACGGCAGATCGAGTTCTTCGCAGCACCACAGCACTTTCTGAACGTTGGAGGAGTTCTCACGACCCCAGATTTTGAGCATCAGCCCGCCCCGACCAAAATGGCCCGAAAATCATTCACATTTGTCAGCGTGGGACCTGTCTTAACCAAGTCGCCAAGCCCTTCAAAGAAGACATAGGCGTTGTTGTCGTGCAGCAAATCGGCGGCAGACAAACCGGCCTGTTCGGCCCGGGCAAGCGTATCGGGGCCAAGCATGGCACCTGCATTGTCCTCGCTGCCATCGATGCCATCGCTGTCCGCAGCCAGCGCCCATACATTCGGCGCCGCGTCCAACGAGATACCGAGGCTAAGTAAAAACTCGGCGTTCCGGCCGCCCCGCCCGTGCCCGTGCATCGTCACCGTAGTCTCCCCGCCAGACAACAGCGCGGCAGGCGCCTGCAGCGGATGACCGTGCAGCGCGACCGACTTCGCGACCCCGGCATGCATCTTCGCGACCTCGCGCGCTTCCCCTTCGATCGCGTCCCCCAGGATCATTGGGGCCAGACCATTCTGCCGGGCGACCTCGGCCGCCGCCCGCAGCGAACGCATCGGTGTCGCCACCAGCAGAGCCTCGGCGCCCTCCAGCCGCTTGTCGCCGGGCTTCGGCGTTTCGGACGAGACCTTGTCCAAATGCTCCGTCACCGACGCCGGAACGGCGATCCCATAACGCTTCAAGATTGACTGGGCCTCGGCCAGCGTCGAGCTATCCGGCACCGTCGGTCCGGAAGCGATGACGCTTAGGTCATCCCCCGGCACATCGGAGATGGCCAGCGTGAGCACGCGCGCCGGGGCCGCCGCGACCGCGAGGCGGCCACCCTTCACCGCGGACAGATGCTTCCGGATGCAGTTCATTTCGCCAATGGTCGCACCGCTCCGCAGCAACGCCTGATTGACCTCCTGCTTGTCGGCGAGGCTGACGCCCTCCGCCGGCAAGGTCAGCAGCGCCGAACCACCGCCGGAAATCAGGCACAAGACAAGATCGTCCGGGCCGGCACTTTCCGCCAACGCGACAATCCGGCCTGCCGCCGCATGCCCGGCCTGATCCGGAACGGGATGCGCCGCCTCGACGATCTCGATCCGCTCACAGGGCACGGCATGGCCGTAGCGCGTCACGATCAAGCCTTCGAGCGGACCGGACCAGTGCCGTTCCACCACCCGCGCCATCGCCGCCGACGCCTTGCCGGCACCAAGAACGATGGTCCGCCCCGCCGGTGGCGCCGGCAGATGCGGCGGCAGACACCGGGCCGGGTCCGCCGCCGCAACGAACGCGGCGAACATCTCCCGCAACGTCTGGGTCGGGTCGTTCACGCCCGCTCGACCCCGCCAGTCCGCTCCCATGCAGCCACGAACTCACGCGCCTTCGCAGCAACGCCAGCAGCATCATCCCCAGGTCGATAGAGCGCCGAACCCAAGCCAAAGCCGGTCGCCCCCGCTTCGACATACCCGGCCATGGTTGCAGGCGCGATACCGCCGACCGGCAACACCGGTGCCTCGCGCGGCAACACGGCGCGCATCGCCTTCAACACCGCCGGCGGATTGGCCTCGGCCGGGAACAGCTTCAGCCCGTCAGCCCCAGCCGCTAACGCGGCAAAACCTTCGGTCGGCGTGGCGAACCCTGGCACCGCATAGAGCCCGGCCGCCTTTGCGCCCGCGATCACCGTGGTATCACTATGCGGCATCACGATCAGCCGGCCCTGCGCTTCCTTCACCCGCTTGACGTCATCGACGGACATCACCGTGCCGGCGCCGACCACCGCCACCTCGCCGAACGCCTCGGCGAGCCGGCGGATGCTTTCGAACGGCTGCGGTGAATTCAGCGGCACCTCGATAAGCGCAAAGCCCGCGTCCACCAACGCCTTCCCGATCCCGGTCGCCTCTTCGGGCTTCAAACCGCGAAGGATGGCCACCAAGGGTAGCCGTGCCAAAGCATCCTGCAGGTCGATCATCATGTTCCTTGGATTAGCCCGGCCCGAACGGCCAAGGTACACAAACCTCGCACAGCCGCCGCCTCCCCGTCCACTGTCTCGGCCGTCTTCCCGGCGGCCGCCAATGCCCGGGCGTACAAGCCGGAAACAGCTCCTGCGCCGACGATCGTGACCGGCCCCTCGGGCGCCTGATTCAACATCGCGCGCACCTCATGCCCGATCAGAATGCCGGAGAGATAGGATCTGAGCCCCGTGACGGGAACCGCCCCAAACAATCCTTCGGCGCGGACCCCGAACAGATGATGCAGCAATCCGCCCGCCTCCCCGGAACGCTCCAGGCCGCGCCCGAAAGCATCCTCGTCGTCCTGGTCGCCTTCCATCAGCCGTCCCAGGATGCTGTGCTGCGACAGCACGCCAAACACCTCGCCCGTCATCGCCGTCGCAAAACCCTGGATCGTCTCCCCGCTGACCGTGACCCACTTGGCATGTGTGCCGGGCAGACAGAAGAGCCGAGGCTCAACAACCGCCGAGTCCGCGAAGCCCACAACCTGCGTCTCCTCCCCCCGCACCACATCATGCACCCCGGTCGGACCAACCGCGCTCAATCCGGCCACGATGTGTACGGTTCGCCCAGACCGAGTCTCGAACCGATGGAGCTTGGCCAGAGCACTCAGATCGGCCGGACAGGACACATAGGGAGCTTCCGACCAGCCCTGACGGCTTCCGATCATACCGGAGAAGATGACGGGGGCATCCGGCGCCGCATGCAGCCAGTCGCCGAGCTGCTCCAGGAACGTTCCCTCAAAGTCACCGCCTGGGACCTGCATAATCCCCCTGGGCGCCTCCCGCCGCTCAGCGACGCGCCCGGCCTCGAACCGGAAGGCCCGAAAGTTGGTCGTTCCCCAATCGACAGCGATCAGCTCTGATGCCACGATGATCTCCCGCAAGAATCCGCCCGACCCGAGACGACTATCCATGTTGGAAAAGGCCGAAAGAGCCGCAGCCTATATTCTCGAGCGGCGTCGTGAAAGGAAGCCCATCGGCGACCTCCCGGCCGACTGCGCCCCCGCCGACGAAGCCGAGGCCTATACCATCCAGACCCATTTGCACGCGCAGACGGCGGCCCTAGGCGGCTACAAGATCGGCTGCACCACCCCGGTGATGCAAGACTACATCGGGATTCGCCAGCCCTGCGCCGGCGGCATTCTCGAAGCTGACATCCACCGCTCCCACGCTACCCTGCAAATGAGCCACTTTCTGCGGCCGGGCGTGGAGTGCGAGATCGCGGCACAGCTCGGTCAGCCACTGCCCGCCAGAGACACCCCTTACGACCGCGCAACCGTCGGCCATGCGATTTCGGCGCTCTACACGGCCATCGAGTTGGTCGACGACCGGTATGAGGATTGGCGCGCCATGTCGGCACCCGCTCTCATCGCGGACGACTTCTTCAATGCCGGCGCTGTGCTGGGCCAGCCTGTCACCAAATGGGATGCGACCGGCCTTGAGAACCTGACCGGTTGGATGCAGATCAACGGACACGAAGTCGGCACCGGCCGCGGCTCCGACATCCTGGGGCATCCGCTGGAAGCGCTGGCTTGGCTGGCCAACCAACGCAGCAACACGGGCCAAGGTCTGCCGGCGGACAGCGTTGTATTGCTGGGCAGCATCGTCCAGACTCACTGGGTGCAAGGCGGCGACCAAGTCGAGGTTGGGATCGACCAACTCGGCACGGCCAGCGTTTTCTTCGCATAACTGGTGTCGACGCCCACCAACGGACTGATTGGCGCCGGACTACTGGGCGCGGCCATCGCGGGTCGCCTGGCCGCGGCGGGACGGCGACTGACCGTCTATGACAAGGACGCGACGCGCTACCGCCACCTTCCGCCGAACACCACCACCGCGCCAGACCCGAACGGGGTCTTCGCCGCAGCCGACACCATCATCTTCTCGCTCCCGAACAGCAGCATCGTGAGAGCGGCCCTAGACAGCGTCTCGGCAACGCTACGAACAACCCGACTCATCATCGACACCACGACCGGATCCCCGGACGACGCCGTTTCGACGGCCGCATTACTGCGTAGATCCAATGTCACGTACGTCGACGCAACCGTTGCGGGGTCCAGCGCCCAGCTAGGGGATGGCGAAGCAGCCATGTTCCTCGGCGCCGCCGAGGGTCAGATCGCCGAGTTGGACGACATCGTCAGGATCTTGACCAAGAAACCCTTCTATCTCGGTGCGGTCGGTAACGGCGCCAAGTTCAAACTGGTCCACAATCTGATACTCGGCTTGAACCGCGCGACCCTGGCCGAAGGCCTGCGTCTGGCCGAAGTCATGGGATTCCAACCGCTCGACGCACTGCAGATCCTTGAACAAACCCCGGCCGCAACCACTGTCATGAAGTCCAAGGGCCAAAAGATTGCCACCCGCGACTACGACCCCCAGGCAATGCTCTCCCAGCACCTAAAGGACGTCGACTTGATCCTGCAGCAGGCAATGGCGTTGAACGCTCCAACGCCCCTCTCCGACGTCCATCGCACCATCCTCGACCGAGCCGTCAAGCGAGGTTTCGGAACTGCCGACAACAGCGCAGTCATCGAAGGCTTGGACAAGTAGCCCGCCCTAACGGGCCAGGGCCGGCAGCAACAGCACCAGCCCGGGAAACGCCACCAACACGGCAAGCCGGACAATATCCGCTGCCACAAACGGCACAATCCCTTTGTAGATGGTTTGTAACGAGATGTTGCCGACCGTTCCTTTGATAATGAACAGGTTCAAACCAACCGGTGGCGTAATCAAACTCAGTTCCGTCACCATGACGACGATGATGCCGAACCAAATTGGATCGAAACCAAGACTCACAATGATCGGAAAGAAGATCGGAACGGTCAGCAACACCATCGACAAGGACTCAAGAAAACAGCCCAAGATCAGATAGATCAGCAGCATCACGACGATCGCGCCAATGGGCGATACACCGACCTGCAAGATAACATCCTGCAGTTCATTCGGCAGGCCGGCCAGATTAATGAAGTTGCGGAAGATGAGGGCGCCCACCAACACAATGAACAGCACCGCCGTCGTCCGCGCCGCTTCGGTAACGCTCTCTAGGAAGGTCTCCCACGTCAACGCCCGCCGCCACAGGGCGAACAAAAACGCCCCGAACGCACCGACTCCACCGGCCTCCGTCGGGGTGAAGACACCCAGGTAGATCCCGCCGATGACCACCAGAAACAGGATCATGATCGCCAGGATGCGCGACAGTGTACGCACCCGCGTCGCCATATCCGAACGTTCGGCCGGCGGACCAGCCTCCGGGTTCAACCAGCTGACAATCCCCACAGCGGCGATGTAGAAGACGATGGCGATGATCCCGGGCAGCACGCCCGCGATGAACAACAGACCGATGTCGGTGCTCGTCATGATGCCGTACAGCACCAGAATGACCGACGGCGGGATCAGGATGCCAAGCGTGCCGCCGGCGGCAATCGACCCGCTGGCCAAGCTATCCGCATAGCCATATTGCCGCATCGATGGCATCGCCACTTTGCCCATCGTCGCCGCAGTTGCCAAAGAGGACCCGGACACTGCGGAAAACCCGCCACAGGCCATCACCGTGGCCATCGCCAGGCCACCACGCCGGTGTCCGAGGAACGCGTAACAGGCCGCGTAGAGATCTTCCGACATCCGCGCCCGGCCGACGAACACGCCCATCAGCACGAACATCGGCACCACCGAAAGCTCGAACTGGGTGGTCGTCGAGACTGGCAGCTGCCCGAGCATGCCGAGCGCCGGCTTGAGACCGACAATTGCGAAGGTGCCCGCAGTGCCGGCGATCAACATCGCGAAGGCAATGGGCATGCCGAGCGCCATCAGCACCAACAGCGCCCCAAACCCAATCAGCGAAAGCTCCCAGGCACCCATATCAGCTGCGCCTCAACTCACGCAAAAACAGCAGCAGAAACACCAGGGACGTCACGGCGAGCAGCCCGGCCATGCTCTGGGCAATCAGCCCCTTGCTGATCTGCAGTTCCAGAGTCGTCTCACCCGCACGAGCCAGACGTGCGCCAAACGCCCCCATCCGCCATGCCATAACTGCGGTGACGACCGCACCCAACAGGTGCATGAGCAGGCTTTGGATACGGCGCTGCGGTGCCGTCAGCACATCGGTCAGCAACGTGACGGCAATGTTCTCCTTGCGCAACGTCGCCAGCGGCAGACCCGCGAAGATGACGAGCCCCATCAACAGCTCGGTCAGTTCGAACGAACCGAAGATCGGGCTGTTGAAGAACTTCCGTCCAGTGACATCAAAAAAGGTAAGGAACATCATCGCCGCCACGAACAAGCCGGCGAGCGATCCCAGTAGTCCGACTAGCCGATCCAAAAACGGAAACCGCCGCGGTGACGCGGCGGTTTCGTTTTCGGTCGACGGTTCGGTCAAGGGATATTGACCTTCTTTTCTCTTTTGTACTGCTCCGCCATCGCCCTGGCGTAGGTCAGGATCTCATCGCCAGGCAAGCCACGGCCATTGGCCTCGGCCACCCACTCTTCCTCAAGCGGTGCAAGAATGTCGCGGATACGATCCACTTCTTCGTCAGCGAACGCCGTGAACTCAACGCCGTTCGCTTCCATCGCCGCCCGGCCGACATTGTCCCCGTTCGTCCAGGCCCACCCGGCCAGCATCGCCACACCCATGCCGGAGTGTTTCTCGATAGCGGCACGCTGCTCGTCAGTCAGGCTGTCCCAGACATCCTGGTTGAAGGCGAGCCAGAAGGTATCTGTGTAGAGGTTGCCACCTGGGATCTTCGTCGAACCCTTGATCACCGGCGTGATCTTGAAGAACTCGATGGACTCCAGCGGGAAGGTAATACCGTCCGCCACACCGCGTGACATCGCCTGCTGCGCCTCGGTCGGCGGCAGTTGGACCGGCGTGCCGCCCAACTCCTCGACGATCCGCCCGGTGACATTGCCGCCAACCCTGATCTTCTTGCCGGAGAGTTCATCGAGAGTCGAAATCGGGCCCTCACGGAAGTTCATGTAAGGCTCGGAATGCACCCAAAGGCCGACGACCTTGGCACCCTCATGCTCATTGTAAGCCGCGCCATACCTGTCATAGGTCAGCCATGCGGCCGCCGAGCCGGCCCACGGGTCGGGCGAATTAAACGGCAGATCCATCACCTGCGTCATCGTGAACCGGCCAGGGTTATGACCGGAAACGCCCCAACCGGCATCGATCGTGCCATCCAGCACCAGGTCGAAGTAGGTCGGCGGCCGGCCGAGCGCCGACGACATAATCTCGAACTGCAGCGACCCGCCGCTCTCCGCCTCGATCGCCCGGGCCCAAGGCTCGAGGATCCCACGCACGATCAGGTGATGCATGGGCACCCAGTTGCCCACGCGAATTGTTCGGGTCTGCGCCTCCGCCGGCTGTACGGCGGCAAGCCCCAGCGCCACCACCGAAGCGATGGTCAACCCTTTGAAGTACTTCATTATTCGTCAACTCCCTGACACGGTTTCTTGGCTCGAGGATGTCACAAACCCGAGCGACCGTACAGGTGTTGGCGATACGGCAGCGGCTAGGCGTTCACGTGCGCGTAGGTCGCGGCAAATCGCGACATCAAATACTCCCCGCTCATCACCGGCTGGTAGCGCGGTGCTTCTCCCGCCGGCACGCAGGAGGGAATGGCCTCCACCGGCGTGTCGTAATCCGGCTCGACGAAGAACGGGATCGAGTAACGGTCCGATGTCTCGGCATTCAGGACTCTGTGCTTTGTCGCCCGGTACCGGTCATTCGTCCACAAGGCCATCATGTCGCCGATGTTGACCACGAAGGACCCTGGGACTGGCGTCGCTGAGATCCACTCATCCGATGGCGACAGCACCTGCAGACCGCCGATCGCATCCTGGGCCAGCAGGGTCATGCAGCCATAGTCGCTATGCGCCCCCGCCCCAAGCTGGTCTTCGGACGAGCGCTCGTCGGCCGGCGGATAGTGTAAGAACCGCAGCACGGAGACCGTGTTCTTGAAACGGCTGGAGAAGAAATCGGGCGGCAGATCCAGCGCCACGGCAACAGCACCCAGCATCCGCAAGCCGAGGTTCAGCATAACCTCGTAATGGGCATCCACCGCCTCGCGCCAACCCGGGATATCCGGATACTGGTTGGGGCCATACACCATCAGCCCGCGTTGGGTGAGCGGATGGTCGAGCCCCAGATGCCGCCCCATATCGAAGCTTTCTTTAAGGTCGCCCGGCATCCCATCTTCAAGCTGCTCGACACCGATACCGCCCCAACCATGGTGCCAGCGCGACGCACGGATATCGATCGCCTGCTTCCGTTCCAGCGGCAGCGCGAACAACGCTTTCGCCAGTCCGAATGCCTCGGCCATCTGCGCTTCCGAAACACCGTGGTTGACGATGTAGAGGAAGCCCCATTGGCGCAGCGCAAGATCGATCTCTTGCGCCACCCCAGCCCATTCCGCCGGGTCGGCCGCCGCCAAGGCGCCAATATCCACCAACGGCAAACCTTCCATTTGCAAACCTCCGGATGGATGGGCGTCGGCGTTCAAACCGGCGCCCTGGCAACTTAGTTCGGGAACGGCGCGTCGATGCCCTCGATGTAATAGTTCATCGCGGCCAACTCTTCATTGGTGAAGCTCTGACCTTCCTCCAACACCAACTCGCCCGCCTGATTGTTGATCGGGCCGGTGAACGGATGGAAGCTGCCGTCCCTAATGCTCGCGACGATGCTCTCGGCTTCGGCCACGACCTCCGCCGGGATCTTATCGTTGTATTTCACCACCTGGATCACGTCGTCGGCCATGCCGCCCCAATAGTCACGGACCGACCAGTCGCCCGACATCGCCGCCTTGACCTGATCGATGTAGTAGGGGCCCCAGTCGTTGACGACCGAAATGAGATGGGCATTCGGACCGAAGGCGCTCATGTCCGACGCCTGACCAACCGCCCAGATGCCTTTCTCCTCGGCCATCTGCATCGCCGCCGGGCTATCGGTGTGCTGAATGATCACGTCAGCGCCCTGATCGATCAACACCTTCGCCGCATCGGCCTCGGTTGCCGGATCAAACCAAGTGTTCACCCAGACGATCTTCAGTTGCATGTCCGGGCGAACCCGCTGCATCCCCAACATGACCGCATTGATATCGCGAATAACCTCGGGGATCGGGAAGGAGGCGATATAGCCGACGACCCCGCTTTCACTCACATGCCCGGCCAGAAAGCCGGAGATGTAGCGGCCTTCATAAGTCGTCGACAGGTAAGTCGTGACGTTGTCGCCGCGCTTGTAGCCTGTCGCATGCTCGAACCAGATATCCGGAAACTGCTTCGCGACCTTGACCGTCGGGTTCATATAGCCGAACGACGTGGTGAAGATCATGTCCATGCCGCTCTCGGCCATCTGGGTGATGACCCGCTCGGCGTCGGCGCCCTCGGCAACGTTCTCGACGTAGGTGGTCTCCACCTGATCGCCCAGCGCCTCTTCTAGCGCCAGCCGGCCTTTGTCATGCTGGTAGGTCCAGCCGTGGTCGCCGATCGGGCCCACATAGACAAACCCGACCTTCATCTTATCGTCTGCCGCCCCGGCACTGGCGGCCATGGCCAACGCGCCGGCTAGCCCGACCCCCAACAGCTTCCGCATCATCCCCTTAACTCCATTCTCGTTTTCAACCAACGCACCACGCAAACTGCGTGCCGAACACACTCCTAGTGAGCCCAGCGGTCACCCTGTCATTCAGATTACCGCCGGACCTGCGCAAAGCCGAGCCAACCTGAACAAATGATATGCAGACAGTGGGCATCTACGCATCCATCTCCCAATCCACGGCACCCGAGTGAGTGATCGCCCCGCGATTGGCAGGCCCAACGACGGCAGCATACTTCTCCAGGGTTCCCCCAAGCCGCCGTGGGGCGGCATCGCCGGCAGCTTGCCGGCGTCCGTCCAATTCCGCGTCGGACAAATCCACGCGGATCGAACCGGCATTTGCATCGATCAGAATGCGGTCGCCATCCTGCAATAGACCGATCGCCCCACCCGCCGCCGCTTCCGGCGAGGCGTAGCCGATACACATGCCGCGGGTCGCGCCGGAGAACCGGCCGTCGGTCAGCAAGGCAACCTGCTCGCCCATGCCCTGGCCGTAGATCAGCGCGGTAATGCCAAGCATCTCCCGCATGCCGGGGCCACCCTTCGGCCCCTCGTTTCGGATCACGAGCACCGAACCGGCCTGATACTGCCGCTCCCGCACCACGGCCATGCACTCTTCTTCACTTTCAAAGACCCGGGCCGGACCGTCGAATGTCACCGACCGCAGACCCGCCACCTTCAGCAGCGCCCCGTCGGGACACAGATTGCCCTTCAAGACCACCACCCCGCCGGTTGGCGACAACGCCGAACCCAGCGTCCTCACGACCGCGCCATCGGGCAGCGGGGCGTCCGCCGTGACCTCGGCAAGCGAGCGCCCGGTGACAGTTGGACAAGCACCATCCACAAACCCGCCACCAATCAACTCCCGCAAGACGACGGAAACGCCACCGACCGCGTGCACGTCTTTTGCGAGAAACCGGCCGCCTGGTTTCAAATCGCCAATGAGTGGCGTCCGGCGGAACACCTCAGCGACATCGTCCAGCGTGAACACAATACCGGCCTCGTGGCCGATGGCCGGAAGGTGCAAGGCCGCATTAGTCGACCCGCCGGTCGCCGCAACAGCGGCGCAGGCATTCTCCAGACTCTCGCGCGTGACCAACTCGCGCGGCAACGGACCACCGGCTTCCAAGATCCGCATGACGGTCTCGCCAGCGCGCCGGGCCAGCCCGTCGCGCCCGGCATCGGGCGCCGGCAACGTGGCCGTCCCGGGTAAACTCAGCCCCATGGCCTCGGCCGCCATGGCCATCGTGTTCGCGGTGAACTGCCCCGCACACGAACCGATTGTCGGCAAGCAGACCCGCTCGAGTTCCGCCAGGTCTGCCTCGCTCATGTCGCCAGTCATGACGGCGCCGACGCCCTCATAAGCATCGAGCACGGTGACATCACGTCCGCGCCAACGACCCGGCAAGGCGCTGCCGCCATAGACAAAGACGCCCGGCACGTCGCAACGGACCAACCCCATCATCATACCGGGCAAGGTCTTGTCACAGCCGGCGAAGCAAACCAGTCCGTCATAGGCGTGCCCGCGCATGACCGTCTCGACGCTGTCCGCAATCAATTCGCGCGACACCAGCGAGAAGCGCATCCCGGCATGGTTCATCGAGATGCCGTCGGAGACCGATATCGTGGAGAATAGGCGCGGCGTGCCCTTGGCCGCCTCGACCCCGGCGCGCGCCGCTTCAGCCTGATCTGGCAAGCTAAGGTTGCAGGGCGTCACCTCACCGGCGGCCGATGCGATGCCGATGAACGGCCGCGCAATCGCCGCATCGTCCAGCCCCATCCCGCGCATGAAGGCTCGATGCGGCGTCCGGTCCAGCCCTTCCGTGGTGATTCGCGATCGGTACTGTTTTCGAGTCATGGGTAGCTACGGCCAGTCTTTGGAATCGCCAAGGATCATGCGGGAACCGGCGCATCCCCGCGCAACAACCCTTCATCACGCAGGTCAGCCCACAACTCGGTCGGGATCTCCACTTTCATGGTCGCCAGGTTGCGCTCGATCTCCGCGGGCGAAACCGCCCCTGGAATGATCGAAGCGACCTTACAATGGCCGAGCGGAAACTGGATGGCCGCAGCGGCCAGCGGGACACCGTGCCGGTCACACACACGTTCGATCCGACCGACCCGTTCCATGATTTCGGGCGGCGCATCGGCATAGTTGTATTTGGCACCGGGCCGCGCACCGGTTGCCAATATCCCGGAATTGAAAGGCCCGCCAAGCATGATCCCGATGTCTTTCTCTTCGCAAAGCGGCAGGAAGTCGTCCAACGCGCCCTGCTCCAGCAGCGTGTAGCGTCCGGCCAGCAACATGCAGTCGAAGTCCCCGGCCCGGGCGAACCGCGCGCACATGTCCGCCTCGTTGACCCCCACGCCAATCGCCCGGACGTGACCGTTGCGGCGCAGTTCCACCATCGCCCGGTAGCCGCCCTCCATGACCTCGTCGAACCGCCGGTCGATCTGATCGCCGTGGGTCCAAACGTCGACATCGTGGATCAGTAGGATATCGATCTGCGGCATGGCGAGGCGCTGCAGCGAATCCTGCAACGCGCGCAGCACGCCATCGTAGCTGTAGTCAAACACCGGTTCGAAATCGAGGCCGCCCTGCCACTGCCCACGCTCGATCTCCGCCGGGTCTTTCGACAACAGCACGCGGCCGATCTTCGTTGAAAGAACGAAGCTGTCCCGTGGAAGCTGGCGCAAGACATGCCCAAAGCGGTGCTCGCTCAACCCATGGCCATAGAGCGGGGCCGTGTCAAACAGGTTCAGTCCTGCATCATGAGCGGCGCGGATACTGGCCAGCGAAACATTCTCATCGAGCCGCTGGTACAAGTCACCCAGCGGCGCGCCACCGAAACCCAACTGCGTGACGTGCAATGTCGAGCTGCCAAGCTTCCGCTTGCCGAGGGGGTCCATCAGTCCTCCGTTCCCTGGAGGCGTGATGCTACGGCGCGAGGCCCGTTTGCGCTAGGTCATGAGAGAGCCCAGCGGCTCGACAACCTACTGGACCAGTCGCAACGGCAACTGAGCGTTACAAATCGTCTCCAGAAGATCCGTCAATCTGCGCGGATCCGGAGTCTCATGAAAAGTGCCGTCGCCTCGAATTAGGCTTTCCAAGAAGTTCGACGCACCCTGGCTGTGGTTCTCGTTGTAGAGCACGGTAAACACGGATATCCCGGCGGCCGCAGCCGCGTCGGCCCGCGCCACCGCCTGATTTCGAAGGTCCTGAGTGCTGGTACGGCACGCCGGACGGCGGCAGGACGGTTCGCCATCGCTTACGACGATCATCGCCCGCTTGCGTGGCGGGCCACCCGCATTCGCGTTGCCGCCGTTCGCCCGGTCGTAGTTATCAAACTGATCCAAACCGTACTGCAGCCCTGCGCCAATATGCGTACCGCTGCATGCCGGCATGCCACGGTTGCCGCAACTACGAAGGTTGCCGAAACTGTTGTAGATCGACTGAAAACCGGACGAGAGCTCTGCAAGCGGCTCGACATGGTGCCCATATCCGGTGAATGCGACACCGCCGATCAGCGACTGCGGTCGTGCGCGATTGTTAATGCAGCTTAGGAGCGTCTGATCCGCGGTCACAGCGTCCGGCAGTTCACCACGGAACGAACCGGTCACGTCCTGAACCAACACGACATCCCACTGCGCGCCATTATCCCCCGTCGCAATTGCCGAAGCCGTAACGTCGAAGCTCCCAAATCCCACAGCCGAAGCAAGCGCGGTTTGCAGCGCATTACCCTGCGCCTGGGTCATTCGCGCCGTGGTCTGCACCGCATTGGGATTGGCACCGCCAGCCGCAAACGTCCTAGTCGCCGGATTCCACGTACCGAAGACGACATCGCTGGCCGAGACGACATTGCCGTGCCCGGGCGGTGCATTCAGATTGCCATATTGCAGCGCCGCAGCGCGCGAAGCCGCCTGATCGAACACCAGACTAGCGCCCGCCAACGCCGCCGAATCCGCCGCCGCCTGCAATTGATCGCGCGCGACGAAGCCGCGAGTTACGTCAACCGCCAACGCCCCCATCCCCAGGACCACGCCTAGAAACAAAACGGCCACCGGCAAAATCGCGCCGGATTCTTCACGAACCAGCGAACGGCCGAACAGGCGGATCGGAGTTCTCATTTTAGCTCTCCTGCCGCATGGTGACTTGAGCCACCAGGTTTCCGGAGTTGAAGATCGGCGGGAACGAAACGATCCGTGCCTGAGCGGCCGGCACTTGAATCGTCACGGTAATATCCCGATCCGCCGGGTTGGCGGGATTAGGGAGCACCGCACCGTATTGGAACGTGAAGTTCCAGTTGGACAGCATCCCTTGCATCAGGGTCTGCGCCTCGGCCCAAGTTGCATCCGCCGCAGCCATCCGGCGCGCGCCCTCGCGCGCGGCATTCACCATGTTGTTCTGAACGAACACCACGGAGCCGAACTGAATGGTCGTAAACAGCAAAGTCAGAAGAACCGGTACAATGAGCGCAAACTCGAGCGCCGCAGCGCCCCCATTGGCGCGTCGAAACTTCCGAAGGACGGAGCGCTGTAACATGTTGCAATCCCTCTTGAGTTCCACGCATTTTGTTTCGAGTTATTGCGAAAGGTCAAAAGTTCGCAAGTAATTATACCGGTTTCGTCACTTCGATATCGCCAAGTACATAGTCCCACATGTGTTTTACTTGGTTAACCGGTTAATCCGAGAGCCGCTTCCCTAAGCAGCACGTCTTGACCTACGCTCAACTCAGAACTCGCCGGGCGGTATATGGTTAATCGAGAAGCACTCAGCGCCGAGAACATTCACAAGCGTTTCGGACCCTTCGAAGTGCTCAAGGGTATCTCTCTGACCACCGTCGAAGGCGATGTAACCGCCATCATCGGCGCCAGCGGCTCGGGCAAAAGCACCTTCCTCCGCTGTCTCAACCTGCTGGAAATCCCCGACCAGGGCACAATCCACTTGAAGGGCGAGCGCATCGGCCTGAAAGAAGACCGTCATGGAGTCCGCCGGCCGGTCAGCCAGCGTCAAGTTGATAGCTTTCGCACGCGCCTCGGCATGGTCTTCCAGAGTTTCAATCTCTGGACCCACCGGACGGTGCTCGAGAACGTGATCGAAGCCCCCATCTATGTGCTCGGCAAACCACGCGCGGAAGCGAGGGCCCTGGGCGAGGCAATGCTGGAGAAGGTCGGGATCGCCGACAAAGCCGACCAATACCCGATCCACCTCTCCGGAGGCCAACAACAGCGCGCGGCAATCGCCCGGGCGCTAGCCATGGAACCTGAAGTCCTGCTGTTCGACGAGCCGACCTCGGCCCTGGATCCCGAACTTGTCGGCGAGGTCCTGCGGGTCATGCGCCAACTCGCCGGTGAAGGCCGGACGATGATTGTCGTCACCCATGAGATGGGCTTCGCCCGGGAAGTCTCGAACCGTGTGGTGTTCCTCCACGGGGGCCGGATCGCCGAAGACGGACCGCCCGATCAGGTCCTGGACGCCCCCAAGTCGGCGCGCTGCCGCCAGTTCCTGGCGGCCAATCTGGCCTTGACCCTATATGGCGACCAGGTTCCAATTCCATCAACCAATAGCTAAGGGAGACCGAGTGTGAAGAGAACCATAGTCCTATTGGCTGGCGCCGCCGTCCTAGTCATCGCCGGACAAGCTGGCGCAAAGGACTGGACGGAAGTCGTGATCGGGACGGAGGGAGCCTACCCTCCCTGGAACAGCACCAACGCCAGCGGCGAACTGGTCGGTGCCGAGATGGACCTGGCGGCCGAGCTATGCGCACGGATGAACGTGACCTGCAAAATCATCGCCCAGGATTGGGACGGCATTATTCCGGCCCTGCAGAACGGCAAGTACGACGCCATCATGGCCGGCATGTCGATCACGCCGGAACGCATGGAGGCGATCAACTTCTCACGCGGCTACTTCAACGATCCGGCCCGTATCGCAGTCCTGAAGGGTTCGGATCTCGAAGGCCTCGAGACCATCGAGCGGCTGACGCTCGAGGACATTGATGCCGACGAGCAGGCGACGTTGGACAAGCTGAAGGAAGCCCTCGCCGGCAAAACAATCGGCGCCCAAATCGCTACCATCCACGCCAACTTTATCGAGCAATTCCTCACCGACGTGGATATCCGCGCCTATCAGACCCAGGACGAATTGAACCTAGACCTGCAGGCCGGCCGCATCGACGCAGCGGTCGCCGACAACCAGGCCTTCAAGGACTTCATGGAAACCGCCGAGGGCGCCGATATCGTCTTCACCGGCCCAGCCATGTCAGGCGGTGTATTCGGCAAGGGCGTCGGAGTCGGTCTTCGCAAGGAAGACTCCGACCTACTGGACCTGTTCAACCAGGCGATCAATGAAGCGACCGCCGACGGTACGGTCACAAGGATTTCAATCGATTGGTTTGGCACCGACATGTCAATGTAGTCGACTGAACGAGGGCTTTAGCGCGGCCGTCGCCTTCCGGCGGCGGCCGCGTCTCGTTTCCAAGGGACAAGCCGGATGGAACTGCTGAGCTTCGGCGACCAGGGCTGGGGCGACGAGATGTTCAGGGCAGCGTTCACCACGCTGCTGCTGTCTGTCTCAGCGATGCTCTTGGGCCTGCTTATCGGTACCCTCGGTGCGGCGGCGAAACTGGCCAACTCCCTGGCCCTGCGTGCAGTCGGCGGCACCTACACGACCATCGTCCGTGGCATTCCCGAACTACTCATTATCTATCTTCTGTTCTTTGGCGGCAGCGGTGCAGCCATGTCCGTCGCCCGCGTGTTTGGCTATACGGGCTACATCGAACTCAATGCCTTCGCCATCGGCACCCTGGCGATCGGCTTCATATCCGGTGCCTATTCGACCGAGGTCTTACGCGGCGCGTTCCTGGCCGTGCCGCGCGGTCAGATCGAAGCCGCCAAGGCGTGCGGCATGTCGGGACTACTCCTGTTCCGGCGTATCATGTTCCCGCAAGTCGCCCGCTACGCTCTGCCAGGCATCGGCAATGTGTGGCAACTCACCCTGAAGGACACCGCCCTGATCTCGGTAACCGGCCTGGTCGAGATCATGCGGCAGGCCAACGTCGCCGCTGGATCAACTCGTTCGCCGTTCATCTTTTTCCTCGCCGCCGCCGTCATCTACCTCGCCCTCACAACCGCCTCCAATCAGGGCTTCCACCGCGCCGAGAACTGGGCTGGTCGCGGCGTCCGCCGCCCGGCTGCGGGGACCACATGAACCTTCAGCTCATGTGGGAAAGCGCGCCGAGATTGCTCGGTGGCACCGCCCTCACCGTGCAGCTTGTCTTATTATCCCTGCTGCTCGGGTTCGTGCTGGCCATCGCCATCGCCCTGATGCGGCTTTCCGGCATTCGAACTCTTTCGTCTTTCGCCAGCGCCTATGTATTCGTGTTCCGCGGCACGCCATTGCTGGTCCAAATCTTCCTGATCTATTTCGGACTGGCACAGTTCGAAGCCGTGCGGGAAAGCATCGCCTGGATTGTCCTGCGCGAGCCGTTCTGGGCCGCGATCATCGCCCTCACCCTCAACACCGGGGCTTACACCTCCGAGATCTTTCGCGGCGGGATCCAGGCCGTGCCCTACGGCGAAATCGAGGCTGCAAAGGCGTGCGGCATGAGCCGCCTGATGTCATACCGGCGGATCATCCTTCCCCTCGCTCTCCGCCAGGCTCTCCCCGCCTACGGCAACGAAATGATCCTCATGGTGAAAGCCAGTTCCCTGGCAAGCACCATCACCCTGCTGGAAATCACCGGCATCGCCAGATCGATCATCGCGCGGACATACTCGCCGGTCGAAGTCTTCATAGTCGCCGGCGTTATCTACCTGGCCATCAACTTCGCGATCACTCTCTTCGTCCAGCGGATGGAACATCGGCTGACACCCTACCTGCATCGGGCATGAGCTGGCCCCCAGGGCTTCGATCACAGCGCTGGCCCTAGGTCTTTGCGTCGCCTCCGAAGCAGCGGCAACGGACTGGCCGATGTTCCGCGGCAATCTGCAGCATCATGGCGTCAGCCCGGATCCCGGCATCCCAGAGCAGCCGGCGATCAAACGGTGCTTCTCAACCGGCGGTATCGTCGAGCGATGCGTCGGACGGTCGGGTCCAGTGGCAAACCGACCTTGGCGGGGCAGTCTTCTCGTCACCGGCGCTCAGCGACAGCCGCATCTTTGTTGGTTCCAGCGACGGCCAACACTACGCCTTGAACCGGGCGGCGATGCAATCCGCTGAATAGCCAATGTGGGGATCGAGTCTGGACGTCACCGGCGATCAGCGGAAGCACTGTCTTCTTCGGCGCCCGGCTTCATCTTAAGCAATCACCGAAGCCGGGCTAGTTAAGTAGCGTGTGCAACTGCGATTGCTCGATCAGACTGGCCGCCCGCGCCCGGTCATCATCGGTCATTCGCAGGGCAAGTGAGTCCAGGCGGTCTTCCGCCGCACCGACCCCGCCCGCCGCGGCCCGGGTGAACCAGAGCTGGGCCTGCGCCAAATCCTGCGAGACACCGTCCGAGAACGCGTAGATCAGGTCACCCGTATACCCGTACGAATAGAGCACGCCGAGATTGTGCTGCGCCACAGCATCGCCCGACTCCGCGGCTTGCCGGAACAATTTAGCGGCCGCGTTGTTATCCTGCGTCACGCCCTGTCCCTTGGCATACCTTAGGCCCAACGCGAGTTGCGCATTAGTTTCGCCGGCATCCGCCGCCGCCCGATACAGGCCCAGTGCTTCGGTAACGTTCTGCGGGAAGCTGAT
Organism: Alphaproteobacteria bacterium; assembly: GCA_028279245.1. GTDB lineage: Bacteria > Pseudomonadota > Alphaproteobacteria > UBA6615 > UBA6615 > JANQOE01. Next base: position 1,126 of record JANQOE010000011.1, on the reverse strand, counting down.
ACCGCGCTCGAACATCACCGCGAGATTGTACATGGCCAGCGCGTCGCCCTGATCGGCGGCGGCACGGAATGCTAGGGCCGCCTCGTTCATACTCTGCTCGACCCCGAACCCATTCGCGTGGGCCACACCCAAATTGTAGACAGCAGCAGGTACACCCAGCGCCGCCGCCCGGCGGAGGTTGTCGACGACCCGTTCGGGGTTGGCGTCGCTACGCTGCAATCCAGCCAGCGCCATGTTGTGGACGGCCGTCGGCTCGTCCTGGTTCGCCGCGCGTTGGAACCAAGTGGTCGCCACCATCAGGTCGAGGCCGGTACCCTCGCCCAGCGCATGCATAACGCCGATGTTATTCTGCGCCTTGGCGTTCCCGTCGAGCGCCGCTTCCCGCCAACCATTGAACGCCTGGACAAACAGCCCGTCCCGATAGGCCTCGCGCGCCTCGTCAAACTTCGCCCAAGGCCGCCAGACCAGCCCAATAGCCCGCCGAAGCCATTGCTTCCACGTCGGATAGGGCTCCATCCCGGCCAGGCCAAATCCCGAGAAGTCTGCGAGCTTCTTGTCGCTCTCCAAGATGGCGTCGCGTGTCGTCTGCCTTACTAAGTCCGCCGCCCGGATCAGGTCGCTGCCGCCACCCTGAAACCGCCGCGAACTGCTGAGGTAGTGCCGGGCATCCGCATGGCCGCGATCCGCAGCATCGCTCAGCAACTGGTAGGCCCTATCGGCATCCGGCGGCCCACCAAGTCCTCTATCAAGCAACAGGCCCAGGCCAAACATCGCATTCAGGTGCCCCTGGTCAGCCAACGTCTCCCAGGATTGCAGCGCCCCGCCGAAATCGCCGTTCGAAAACGCAGCCAAGCCATCCGCATACGCCAATCCGGAGGCCCGGTCCCCGCCCTGAAAGGCCGGCGCAGCACCAACCGCATCGCCAGGCGGCGGGAGCACCACGTTACCATTCGACAGCACAGCGGGTTGTAGCGCTGCCGGTTCCGAATCATCAGGTAGCCGAACAGGCACCGCAGCCACCCCGCCCGCGGGCGCTTCCGCCTCGGCGCTTTCCTCTGGCACGTCGTCAGATACGGCCGCCACAGCCGGTGCTGGCTGATCCACTTCGGCCGGCGCGCTCTCCTCT
>JANQOE010000136.1 GCA_028279245.1 Alphaproteobacteria bacterium | reverse complement strand
GTCCTCGCCCTGCGTGAAGGTGGTCTCTATACCGCTGCCGGAATAGCTGGCGATGCGGACGCTTGGCGCAAACCGGTCGGAAAGCCGCGCCGCCGCGCGCGGCAGGTCGAGCTTGATGACCTCCGACGGGCACGACCCGACCAGGAACAGCAGCTTGATTTCGGGGCGCCGGGCGAGAAGCCTCGTAACGATCCGATCAAGCTCGGCATCCATGTCGGCTAGGCCGGCAAGGTCACGTTCCTCCATGATCGCCGTAGCAAAACGTGGCTCCGCAAAGATCATGACTCCGGCCGCCGACTGAATGAGATGCGCGCAGGTGCGTGAGCCAACCACTAGGAAGAACGCGTCTTGGATCTTGCGGTGCAACCAGATTATGGAAGTCAGCCCGCAGAAGACCTCGCGCTGTCCTCGTTCCCGCAGTATGGGTGACTCGCTACAACCGTCCGCGCGCGGTGGCACCTTAGCGCCTAGATCCATCAGGCAGTCCCAAGTCCGGACAATTCCTTGGGACGTTGCCCCTCAATGCGGGCGGCCCGCAGCTTAAGCAGAAACTGTGTCGCGTTGCCGACGTAGGCGGCATAAGCAACGAGTGCGAGCAGCATCTGGCCGTGCAGATCGAGCGCACCTGACACCAACGCAAAAAGGTAGGCCGTGTGTAGAAAGAGCACACCAATACTGACGACATCTTCCCAAAAAAAGGCCGGCGCAAACAGATACTGGCCGAACACGTCGCGCTCCCACAGGGAGCCGGTGATCATGATCGCGTAGAGGATAAGGGTCTTTAGAACGATCGAAGCAGTTGCAATACCAGCGCCTTCGCCCGTTACGAGATAACTGACGACAAGCGCCAGACTGACCGCGAAGACCACGAACTGCGTCGGCGCAAGAATTCCCTGAACCAACGTCCATAAGGACGCATCGCGTCGCCGCCGCTGCTCCAAGCTATAGAGGGTGGTTGGTTTATTCGCGGGGCGGACGGCCGTCATGCGAATGCCGGCATGAGCGGTCCATGGGCAGAAGTCTATGGCGCCAATCCGTCTGTCGATGAAGCCTGCAAACCCGAGCGTGAAACGCATTTGACACTTCCTCGCCTAGCAGAGCCATTGCACCGTTTGAATTTCCGGGCCCTCAGACTAGAGGGCTAATCGAATTCCGTTTCGGCGTTCTGTAGTGTCAGAAATCTTAGACAGCCAGCATTTGAACTGTCAATACAGATTAACGTAAGGTTGGCTTGACAGTCAGATCTACGAAGGATCTACTAACGATCGAATGGCTAACCAGACCCCGGCGAGCAAACGGGGAACAGGGAATCTATAGGTAGTGAAGAGGGGAGGAGTGGTGATGCGATACCAAGCGCGAGCCACGTCCAGCGTCACGTTCTTAGATACACGCCAACACCAACGAACTGAGCCAAGAACCACACCCGAAGCACAAGCTGTCTCAAACCAGCAGCGGTCCGACCAGCGCTGGCGATTGAATCGGCTGGTCGAAGCGGTGGAGGGGCAGGTCATCCCACGACTGATTCTTGCGGGACGGGCCGCGCACACTATCCGGGAGCCGACGGGCCTGCAGCCCTCGCAGGCTGACATTGTCCGATTTGCCGAAATTGTCCTAGATCCAGACGACACCAATGTTGCGTCGTATGTCGAAGCTACGCGGTCGAGTGGCCTTTTGCTGGATGACGTCTATCTCAGCCTACTAGCGCCAACGGCGCGGTACCTCGGCGAACTCTGGAAGCAGGACCTGCTTAGTTTCACAGAGGTCACCCTTGGTCTATGCCGCCTGCATCAGGTGGTCCGCGAAAACAGCGACCAGTTTCATGGGGAGGCGCATCACGCGCCAACGGACCGCCGGATCCTACTCACACCGACGCCAGGCGAGCAGCATTCGTTCGGACTACTGCTTGTCGGCGAGTTCCTCCGTCGGTCCGGTTGGATCGTGAGCAGCGAGCTGCCGTCGTCGCTGGAGCAACTGGCCAATCTTGTCGGGCGGGAGCGCTTCAACGTCGTCGGCCTTTCGCTGAGTTGTGAAGCTCAAGTCGCGCCGGCCGCGGAAGCCATCCGTGTGGTTCGCCGCACGTCCTGCAACAAGCGCGTCGGAATCATGGTCGGCGGCGGGTTGTTCCAGGATCATCCCGAACTCGTTGCCTTGGTCGGCGCCGACGCTACCGCCGCTGATGGTAGACAGGCCGCTTTGCAGGCGGAGAGCCTGCACGATTTGATCGCGCAGCGGTGACGAATGGAGGACAGCGGGGGAAGTCAGACGAAACGTGACGATCGAGGATCGGCCGGCTTGTGCATCACATCAAAACCCCGAGAGAGTTGCTTCGGGATCTGGACTCGCCTGCGGCAACGGCCTTGGTCGCCGCCGCCACTGATTTGGTGCTAATCCTCGATAGAGAGGGCGTCATTCATGATTCTGCTGTCGGCACCGACGAAACGTTGCGGCGGGCCTCTCGGTCTTGGCAGGGGCGTCGGTGGGGCGACGTCGTGACTATGGAGAGCCGGCCAAAGATAGAAGCCACGGTAAAGGATGCTATCGATGGTTCGTCGCCGAGGTGGCGTCAGGTAAACCACCCGTCACCCGACGGTGGCGCCGACATTCCAGTTCTCTATGCCGCCGTCCTAGACAGTCAGAACGACAGCCGAATAGTCGCGCTCGGCCGCGATCTCCGCGCCACGGCCGCGCTTCAGCAGCGATTAGTCGCGGCGCAACGAAGCATGGAGCAGGACTACCTGCGCTTCAAACATATTGAAACCCGTTACCGGCTGCTTTTCGAGACTTCGAAGGAAGCAGTCCTGATCGTTGATCCACAGACCTACAAGGTCGTTGAGGGAAACTCTGCCGCCGCTGAACTCCTTGGACTAGGTCCAAAACGGATTGTCGGGGAGGCCTTTCCGTTTGCCTTCGAGGACGAAGATGCAGATGCGGTGCGCGCTCTGTTGGCCTGGGTCCGGGCGGTCGGCCGCACCGAAGACGTTCATGTCCGGCTCGCCGGCGGTACGCAGTGCGAGGTGTCGGCTTCGTTGTTCCGGCTAGAGGCGTCACCACTACTCCTGATCCGCATCACGCAGATCGTTCCAAGTGGCGTGACGTCATTAGCGTCCGGGGACGATGCAAGAGTACTGAAACTAGTGGAACAGGCCCCAGACGGTTTCGTCGTGACTGGCGCGGATGGACGCGTTCTGACCGCCAACCAGGCATTCCTTGATCTCGCCCAGTTGGTAAATGAGGAACAGGCTCGTGGCCAGCCGCTCGAGCGCTGGGTTGGACAGCCGGGCGTTGGGTTGGCGGTCGTGTCGGCCAGTATGCGCGAACATGGGTCGATACGGCTCTTCGAAACGAGGTTGCAAGGTGAGCACGGTGCGAGCACCGATGTTGAGATCTCGGGGGTGGCGATGCTCAGCGCCGGACACCCATGCTTGGGCTACACCATCAGAGATACTGCCGGCAGGCTGAATACGCATAGCCGTCCGCTCCACGAGATACCGCGTTCAGTCGAACAACTGACCGAACTCGTTGGTCGGGTTTCTCTCAAGGATCTGGTTCGCCAGACCACCGATGTCATTGAACGCATGTGTATCGAAGCAGCTCTAGAGTTAACCGATGATAACCGTGCATCGGCAGCGGAGATGCTCGGCGTCAGCCGCCAAAGCCTGTATGCCAAACTACGCCGCTACGGACTCGGCGATCTGACTACCGAAAACAATGGGCGCGGTTCGCCGTGACCCGCGCCGAGATCATGCCGATCGTCGAACTCCTGAAGCCGGTGACTTGGTTTGCGCCGATGTGGGCGTTCCTGTGCGGCGCGGTTTCGTCCGGACTGCCGGTCAACGACCGCTGGCCGGTTCTCATCGCCGGTGTGGCGCTCGCCGGTCCGCTGGTCTGCGGAACCAGTCAAGCGGTGAATGATTGGTTTGACCGCCATGTCGATGCGATCAACGAGCCCAACCGCCCGATACCTTCCGGCCGTGTGCCCGGGCGCCGTGGTCTCTATCTGGCGATCGGTTGGACAGTATTGTCAATGATCGTCGCAACAACCTTGGGACTTTGGGGTTTCACGGCTGCTATCCTGGGCTTGGCGTTGGCCTGGGCATATAGCTCACCCCCCATTCGGCTGAAGCGCAACGGTTGGTGGGGCAACACCGCCGTTGCCGCCTGCTACGAAGGCCTCCCCTGGTTCACCGGTGCGGCCATCATGACCGCGGCGTTTCCGCACAAACAGGTGCTGGTTGTCGCGCTGCTCTACAGTGTCGGTGCACACGGGATCATGACCCTGAATGACTTCAAGTCAGTCGACGGCGACCGGCGGATGGGTATCGACTCGCTACCGGTGCTGTTGGGGGTCGAACGCGCGGCATGGCTTGCCTGCGCCGTCATGGCCATTCCTCAGATCATTGTGGTCGCGTTGCTGCTCGCTTGGGGACAGACGATACACGGAACCATCATCGTCCTATTGTTTGTCGCTCAGCTGTTGCTGATGCCACGGCTGCTGCGAGACCCGCAAGAAAGAGCACCGTGGTACAACGCAACCGGCACCTCACTGTACGTGCTCGGCATGCTGGTCGCCGCTTTCGCACTTCGCAACACCCAGGTTTTGGCATGACGAGCGCACCGCTCGGCTGGTTGGGAATCGTTCGGTTGGGGCTCGTGCAGACCGCGCTGGGGTCGATCGTCGTCCTAACGACCTCCACGCTCAACCGTGTCATGGTTGTGGAACTGGCAATGCCGGCAATGCTGCCGGGCGCCCTCGTCGGAATCCACTACGCGATCCAGGTTTTGCGGCCACGCTGGGGCTATGGCTCTGACGTTGGCGGGCGCCGCACGCCCTGGATAGTTGGCGGCATGGCCGTCTTGGCCGGCGGCGGTTTCTTTGCCGCGTTGGCCACCGCCCTGATGGAAACCAATCCGGTGGGCGGGGTCATCCTGAGTGTTGTCGCGTTTCTCGCGATCGGTGTTGGCGTCGGTGCTTCGGGCACCTCGCTTCTGGTCCTGTTGGCAATACGGGTCGATGCCAGCCGGCGCGCCGCAGCGGCAACAACGGTCTGGGTCATGATGTTGATCGGCTTCATCCTGACGGCTTCGTTGGCCGGCCACTTCCTCGACCCGTTCAGCACGCTGCGGCTGGTCGTCGTCATGTCGGTTGTCGCCGGCAGTGCGCTGGTTGTCACGACAGTCGCGGTTTGGGGTATCGAGGGCCATAGGGAACGCGCCGGCTTCAGCACCGGCACTGATACAGCGGCGACAGGGACCCGGTTCCGGCAGGCCCTGGCAGAGGTCTGGTCCGAACCCGATGTCCGGAGGTTTGCGGTTTTTGTCTTCGTCTCAATGCTGGCTTACAGCGCCCAGGATCTCATTCTCGAACCGTTCGCCGGTGCGGTATTTTATCTGACACCGGGTGAGTCCACCAAGCTTGCCGGTCTGCAGCATGGCGGCGTGTTGGTCGGCATGGTCCTTGTTGCACTGGTTGGCACCGGGATCCGCGGCTATCGTATTGGGTCGATGCATGCCTGGGCAGTGTTCGGCTGCCTGCTGTCCGGGCTGTCCTTGATCATGCTGGCCGTGGGCGCGTACGCCGCACCGTCCTGGCCGTTGCGGCCGACGGTATTCACTCTCGGACTTGGCAATGGCGCGTTCGCCGTCGCTGCGATCGGCGCCATGATGGCATTGGTAGGCAAAGGGCGGAAGGCGAGGGAAGGGACCCGCATGGGCCTGTGGGGCGCAGCACAGGCAGTTGCCTTCGGGCTCGGCGGTTTTGTCGGCACGGCTGGAGTCGATATCGTCCGGGCGATTACGCCGTCTGTCGCTCATGCTTACGCCCTGGTTTTCTCCGGCGCTGCGGTAACATTCTTCGTCTCAGCGGCATTGGTCGTCGGCATTAAGACGCAGATGCGTAGACCAACGCCGCCGCGCCCGGGCCACCCCACAACCTATGCGGTCGAAACAGGAGGGTTGTAGTCCGTGGATACACATCAGTCTTTTGATGCAGTCGTGGTCGGTGGCGGCCCTGCCGGTGCGACTGCCGCGACGGATCTGGCACGCCGCGGATGGTCCGTCGCGCTGCTTGATCGCGCCGGTCGCATCAAACCCTGCGGCGGCGCGATCCCACCACGTCTGATCCGAGACTTTGACATCCCTGAGAACCTTCTCGTGGCCAAGGTGAATGCGGCACGGGTTTTGTCACCGCAGTCCCGCCATGTGGACATGCCGATCAACGGGTTTGTCGGCATGGTCGACCGCGAGGTCTTTGACGAATGGCTCCGCGGCCGCGCGGCCATGGTCGGCGCAAAGCGCGTTACCGGGACCTTTGTTGGCCTATCACGTCAGACCGACGGCACGGTGACAGTGACTTATCGGCCCAAGGGAGGGCGTCCTACCGACAGCGTACGGCAACTCGCGGCTAGATCGGTGATTGGCGCGGACGGGGCAAACTCGGCGGTCGCGCGAGAAGCCCTTCCGGGCATTGCATGTAAGAAGTTCGTTTTCGCATACCACGAAGTGGTTCGCGCACCGAACGCGGAGACGGACTCGTACGATGGCCGCCGCTGCGATGTCTATTACCAGGGTCCGGTGTCACCGGACTTCTATGGATGGGTCTTTCCCCATGGTACGACCGCCAGTGTGGGTACAGGGACGGCTCACAAGGGCTTCTCTTTGAAGCAATCGGTCGATGGGCTGCGCCGCAAGACAGGCTTAGATCAGGTCGAGACACTACGGCGAGAAGGCGCGCCCATACCGCTGCGCCCGTTACGGCGGTGGGACAACCGCCGCGATGTCGTCCTGGTCGGCGATGCGGCCGGTGTCGTCGCCCCCGCCTCAGGGGAAGGCATCTACTACGCGATGGCCAGTGCCCGATTTGCCGCCGACGCCGTCGACTCCTTCCTGGCAACCGGCGATGTGCGTGCGCTCGCCACTGCCAGGCGTAAGTTCATGAGAGCCCACGGCAAGGTCTTCTGGATTCTCGGGATGATGCAACGTTTCTGGTACGCCAGTGATCGGCGGCGGGAACGCTTCGTAAGCATATGTGCGGATCCAGATGTGCAACAACTGACCTGGGATGCATACATGAATAAGGAGTTGATCCGGCGCAAGCCGATAGCCCACGCCCGCATCTTCTTCAAGGATCTCGGGCACCTATTCGGCGTGGTCTCTCCTTGGGCGAAGTGACGCGGCGGCAATGGCGTCCTATTGCGGTCGGCGCGTCTATCGCAGTCTTGGTCGCTGTTTCCGGCGGACTGGTTACCGATCTGGGCCCGTGGTACCGCGCCTTGGAACAGCCATCATGGAACCCGCCCGGTTGGTTATTCGCCCCGGCCTGGACGATCATTTATGCCCTCGTGGCCTATGCTGGTGTAACCGCCTGGCTGCACGCGCCCGACGGCAAAACTCGGTTCTGGATCGTCGCCCTGTTCGGTTTCAACGCCGTGTTGAATGTTGTCTGGAGCGTTGTCTTCTTCCAACTGAAGCGCCCGGATTGGGCACTCCTCGAAGTCAGTCTTCTTTGGCTGTCGATTCTTTTCATCATCGTGGGCATTGCCCGCGTATCAAGAAGGGCGACCTGGGCGCTCGTGCCATATTTGGCTTGGGTAACTTTTGCCGGGGCTCTGAACTGGGCGGTCGTGCAACTCAATGGTCCATTCCAAGCAACCTGAAGGATCTGGCCGGCAACGCCGCGCGGAACTCCCATTCAAGGAAGCCGATATGAAAACGAGGCGGCCGAATTTCCGTATCGAGGAGTATTTTGACGGTCGGCTCAAGGCTTGGGGTGTCTTTCAAGACCGTTTCGGCAGACTACGCCGTCAGTTTGAAGTTGATATCTACGGTTCGACAAGCGCCACGGATATCCGCCTTGAAGAACGGTTCGTATACGATGACGGCGAGCGTGAGGAACGAACTTGGACGATCCGGACAGTCGGACGAAATGGCTATGAGGGGGAAACGGAAGGCGTCATCGGAAAGGCAAGTGGGGAGGTCGATGGCAACACGTTCCATTGGACCTACCGGTTTGCACTTACCGTGGGGAAGAGGACCATCAGCACGAAGTTCGACGACTGGATGTTTCTGCAGACCAACGGCATCCTGATAAACCGGGCGAGTGTCTTCAAGTTTGGGATGCTGCTTGGTCAGGCCACTATCGTTTTCGACAGGAACCAGTATGGGCTTGCCGATGCCGAAGACAACGCGGCGTCGAAGGACGAACCCGGGCCGGACGCATCACCGAATGTCCTCGCCTTGCCGGTCCGCCAACGCGAAACCATCGCACAACCGCATTGACGCAAGACGGAGACAGTCCGCCTATGGCAAACGCGTTGAATGACGAGTTGAGCAATACCCTTGCGAACGAGCTTCACTCGCGCCCGTTCGTGGACCTGCATGCTCCGGAGAATGTATCGTTTCTCGCCGTACTTTCCGGCGAAGAAGAGACGACCGCCGAACGTGAACACCTTGCCCAGCTCTGCGCTCGGCATGATGTCGCTATGCCGCAAGCACGCGCCAAGCATTTCTTGGCAAACTTTGGAACATTTCGGCTGAAGTGGGAACAGCATACAGAGTTCACGACCTACACATTCTTTCACCAAAGCAAATCGCCCCAACCCTTCTCGGAAACGGCTGTCTCCAGGGTGCCGGCAGACTGGCTGGAGGCGTTGCCCGGTCATCGCGTGGTCGCCGCGCATGTCGCTTTGCTTTCACGCGAACAGGATGAGTTGTCGTTCGACGATCTGTCTCGGTTCTTCGCGACCGAGAGTATTTGCCAGGGCCTGATGATGGGCGGCGCCGCCGTTGTGACAGCTGACTTTAGGGTTCACGCGGATGGTTTCGTGCGGTTTCTTGTCAATGACAGGTCGCTTTATCCGCGCGAGGCTGGTCGTCTTGTTCAGCGAGTCTTGGAAGTCGAGACCTACAAGGACATGGCCTTGCTCGCGCTTCCGCTGGCCCGTGAGGAAAGTCCCAAGCTTGGTCGCATAGATCGCGCCCTGGCGGAACTCACCGCGCGGATGAAGACACCAGGCGCGCTTGAGAACGAGCGAGAGTTATTGGATCAATTGGTTAGTTTGTCGACTGAGATCGAGGAGAGTATTGCAGCGACGTCATATCGGTTCAGTGCCGCCTCGGCGTACAACTCGCTGGTCTCCGAACGGACTGACGAACTGAAAGAAGAGGATGTTAGCGACTATTCAACGTTGCATTCGTTCGTTGAGCGTCGCTTTGCGCCGGCTATGCGTACCTGTGAATCTGTGGCCGCCCGGCAGTCGACTCTGTCAGAGCGGGCAACCAGGGCCGCCGACCTTCTGAGGACACGTGTCGACATCAAGGTTGCAAGTCAGAACAGTGACTTGTTGGCCTCGGTGGATCGCAGGGCCCGTCTACAACTTCGTTTGCAGCAGACTATCGAAGGCCTGTCGGTTGCCGCCATTACATACTACGTAGTGAGCCTCATTGGTTTCAGTCTCGCCGGTGTTGGTGCCGCCGGATACAACGTCGATGTCGATCTCTACCAAGGTGGCTCTGTCCCGCTTGTTGCACTCGCCGTGTGGTGGGGCGTTCATCAAATACAAAAACGCATTCACAACGACGTATAGACCTCGGATGCATTAACTCTCTCACAGGTTCCTCACTTGGCGCGGCGAATCAGTCCATCGTTCCCCAAATGAAGACGGCTCGCCGCGCGTCTTTTTCACATTCCTAATGCCACCTGAGAGTAGGTCCAAACTCTAATGCCCCAACCGACCCCGAACCAGCTTGCTGTGCTACTGCTACTGAAACAAGCTTACAGCGATGACCAGCCAGGTTACCTGATCGTTCGTGACGCAGAAGATTGTGTAAGGTATGGTGGATGGATTGAATTGATGATGGACACTACAGACTGAGGTCGGTCGGACGTACGTTAGTGAACAGCCGGGCTGATACCGTCTTCATCTCTTCTCATCAAGAATCTCTGTCTGCTGAAGCGCCGAACTGCGCATCGGTACCATCACCGGCACGCGCGCTTGGCTGAACAGAGCATATCATAATGGTCGCGTAGGTAAATGTGGAACCAGGGTGAATACTCGTGGTTGGGCTTCGATACATCTGTCTTGGTCTCTTCTATTGTCGCCCATCGAATCGCGCCGACCTCGGATGGATTAAACGGCACGGATTGCTCTTTAGCGTTAACCGAACCACTGTAGATCGTGACAACCTCGTTCTCAAATAGATCGCCAACCGGCGTCTGGTATTCGACCTCGGAAAAACGAAATATCGGAACTGAAAGGCCCAATTCTTCTTCAAGACGACGTTTCGCGCAGGCATCCAACGTCTCGCCCCACCGAGGATGGGAACACATACTATTCGACCACAATCCTCCAGAGTGGTATTTGGCCGGAGCGCGCTGTTGCAGCAACAAACAATCGTCGGAAAACAAGAATAACGAAACGGCCCGATGTCGGATATTATGCTGGTGCGCGGTTAGCTTTACGATCGGATACTCACGGCCAGACCGGTCAAGCGCGACGATGAGTTCCTGGTCGGTCACTCAACGCAGTGAGTCGTTTGAAAGCCGATAAGTCAAGCGAATACTCTCACTCGCAATAGCACAACTTCCGCCCCCCGATGTCGGCGAACTGGTGATTGTGTCCGACCAACGGAGGAGTTGATAAAACGCGGCATCGCGACTGCTTGCTGGCGCGATCGTTGTCCTCCAGAAACTAATGGCGTTCATGTCGATCCAACTGAGCGCTCCCAATCCCGCCCTCCCGTGAGGCCTGCTTAACTTCGCTCAACAGCGCCCGCGCCTTATCGGCAGTTACTTCCCCCGAAGCCGCCATCTCTTTCGCCACCCGGTCCACGTCGGCCCCGGACGCACCGGCGGCGATGGCGATGTTGCGAGCGTGCAGAGCCATGTGGCCGCGCTGGATGCCCTCGGTGGCGAGCGCGCGGAGCGCCGCCATGTTTTGCGCCAGGCCGACCGCTACGGTGACTTTCGCCAGCTCCGTCGCCGACCGCACGTTCAACAGGCGCAGCGCTGCCTGCGCCGCCGGGTGCGTTTTCGTCGCGCCGCCCACCAGGCCCAGCGCCATCGGCATCTCGATGGTCCCGACCAGCCGGCCGGCCGCGCCAATCTCCCACTGGGTGAGCGCGGTATAGCGGCCCGACCGCGCCGCCCAGGCATGCGCTCCGGCTTCGATGGCGCGCCAGTCGTTGCCGGTGGCGACCACCACCGGGTCGATCCCATTCATAA
>JANQOE010000126.1 GCA_028279245.1 Alphaproteobacteria bacterium | reverse complement strand
CGGCGCCACCGCCGGTGTCATGCTCGCCATCGGGTTCTCGATGCTGCGGACGCGCCAACTCGGGCGCCGTCACGCCGTCGACCTCGCCGATCGCGAGGAGCCTCCGTGCAGGGGATCTGCACCGCGCACATCATGCGCCCCTTCTTGCCGAATGCGGCTTGCTGGGTGACGTCCAGGACACCTTCCAGCTCCCGCAGCTTCTCCAGACCGACCGCCAAGTCTTCCAGCGTCTGGTCGTCGACTTCGAAGGAGATGACGGCGACCTGCTCATAATGCGCATGCGCGGCGTCCGCATCCGTCTCGTAGGCAACAAGCCGCACGACATTGCTGATGCCGGGCAGTCGGCGGGTGCCAAAGCCGACACCGGTGCGGTCCATCCGTGAACGGCCGTGCGGCGCATCGCTTGGCGACAAGTGCTTCAACACGGCGGCGCCGGTCGGTGTCACGCGCTCTCCAGAGATGCCATCGTCCAGCATGACAAAACCGCGCAGCAGCTCTGCCGTTGCCGGCGCTGGTACCGGCAGCGGGCCATGTTCCGTATCGACCCGTCCGCCGCCAATCGGCAGCGCCGAAACGGACCAGGTCGCAACGGGCAGCGTTTCCAGCAGGTAGGCGATACCGACGATGTCCGCCACCGAATCCCAACCAGCCACTTCGTGCAACACCACCTCGTCCGCCGGGATGCCGTGCACGACGCCTTCGGCTTCGGCCAGCAGTGTGAAGATGGCCACCGCCCGTCGCGACATGTCAGCCGGCAGGGCGCTGCGTTCCAGCCGCGCACGGACGTCGCCGAACCGGCCCGCCGGCCGGGCCACACGGCCCGCTGCCTCGACGACGAACCGGCGACCGGCAAGCGTATGGTCATGATGCGACTCCACCCGAACCGCGATCTCGTCGGGAACGCCGGCCTGCCGTATAGCTGTCAATACGCCATCAAATTGGTCCGGCCATGCGTCCAGCATGGCGCCAAGCAGCATGTCGCCGGCGACGCCGCCGAGCGCATCGATGTGCACATGAAGGGAACTCACCTAAGCCGCCGCTCCATCCGGGTGGCGCGGCACGACGTACGGACCTTCGGGAATCACTGCGACACGCCGGTTGCCGGAGCGCGCCACGCTCGCCTGCACCGCATCCGCCACAGACTCGACCATCTGCACGCCTGTGACGCTACGGTCGGCAGCACTCAGTCCATCGCTAAACAGATGGATGTTGCCGACCCGCATCGGTTTGAGTTGCATTTCCGTTTGCCACTCGTCGATGTCGGCATGGGTCTTCGCCAGCAGGCCGTCGAGAAAACGGTCCGGTCCCAGGTCGATCAGCCGCTGTTGCGCCGCCGCGAACTCCACCGACCCCAAGCCCTCGTCGCACGCCGAGGCGATGATCAGGTCACCGCCGGGCGCTAGAATGTCCATCGCGCCGACCATGCCCTTGACGGTCTGATAGTAGGTCTTATCCAGAGGATAGCCGGCGGCGCTCGTCACCACCGTCTGAAAGCGCTCGGCAACCGGGATATCGGCGTAGGCGCGAATGAAGTCCACCGCCGCCAGGTGGCTGGCGACGATCTCGCCGAAGTTGACGAAACAAAGCCGGCGCTCTTCGTCGATCACCGTATTCAGCGCGGCGGCACCGCCGAGCATCCGTACGATCTCCAACTGCTCCTCGTGTAGCGGATTGCCGTCCAGGACACAGCTTGCCGCCCGCGGATGCTCCATGAACCGGGCGCTGTGAAAGGTCGTAATGGTCTCTTTGCCGGCGATACCCGGGGCGATCACTTTCCGGCCCCCGGAATACCCGGCCATGAAATGCGGCTCGACCAGGCCGGTCGCCAACCGCAGGTCCGCCTCGACAAAGCGCCGGTCAAGCAGCACCCGCGTTTGCCGGCTGGGGGTCACGCCCAGGTCGACATGGGCCGTGTCGTCGCGGGCAAAGTGGTTTTCGACCCGGACCGTCTCCATCACCCATGGGTCGCCAACGACCTCCGCCAATTCGTCACCTTCATTCGGCCGGTGCAGTCCCGTGGCGACCAGGATCACGATATCGTCGGGCGCCAGTCCGGCATCCAGCAGTTGGCGCACCACCGGCGGCAGGAACAGGCCATTGGGGACCGGCCGGGTGATGTCGCAAATGAGAATGCAGGCCGAGGTGCTCATCCCCGCGAGTTCCGCCAAGGTCGGGCCGCCGACCGGCTTTTCCAGGCAGGCCTCGATCGCGCCAACCGGGTCCGGCAGCACCGGCATTGCCTTCTTACCGATGACGTGGATATCCAAATCATCTGGAAAATCCACACCCAGGCCGCTCTTCCCGTAGTTCAGGCGGACATGCATTGACGGCTGTGCTCCATTGGACGATGCCAGGGCTGCAAGATAGCCTGAATCCCAGGACCAACCCAGCCCAGGCGCCAAGGATTGACCCGCTACAAACTGACCCTTGAGTATGACGGCGCGCCCTATGTCGGCTGGCAGCGTCAGGACAATGGACCATCGATCCAGGCACACCTCGAGGCGGCGATCGAACGGTTCGCCGGTGAGACCGTGGTGGTGCATGGGGCTGGCCGCACCGATGCCGGTGTCCATGCGGTCGGCCAGGTCGCCCACTTCGATCTCGAACGGGACAAGGACGAGGACACGGTTCGTGACGCTCTCAACTTTCACTTGAAGCCGGAGCCGATTGCGGTGCGCGAGGCTGCCGTCGCGCCGGACGATTTCCACGCCCGCTTTTCAGCGACGCACCGGACCTACCGATACTGGATCGTCAACCGCCGCGCGCCACTCGCCCTGGACCGCGGACATGCTTGGTGGATCCCCGCGCCGCTCGACGTCCCAGCCATGGCCACGGCGGCGCAGGTACTGATTGGCCGGCACGACTTCACCACCTTCCGCGCCAGCGAGTGTCAGGCGAAGTCGCCAGTCAAGACTCTGGACCGCCTGGATATTCACTGCGACGGCGAGCGCATCGAGTTCATCGTCGCCGCCCGGTCCTTCCTGCACCATCAAGTACGCAATTTCGTGGGCACACTTCGCTGGGTTGGCGAGGGCCGCTGGAGCGCCGCCGATCTTGCAGGCGCGCTGGCGAAGAAGGATAGGCGCGCCGGCGGCGTCACCGCGCCCGCCCACGGACTCACGCTGCTGCGCGTCGACTATGATTCAGGCGCGCACCATGAGGTCAGTGACCCCGTTGAGGAGCAGGCTGACCAATAGGTCGAGGCCGACCAACGAGGCCGCTGTGAGTCCTGGAACGTCGAGTGCCGTACGCACGATGAACCAGCGATAGACGAAGATGCCGCCCGTCACCACGACATACACCAGGAAACCGAGCCCACCGGTGCCCGACGTGAAGAGGATGCCGGCCGGCAACAACACGGCGATCTGCACGACCATCGACCAGTTCAACGCAACGATCAACTGAATGAAGCGTTCGCGCCGGTCGATGATCTCCGCAATGATCGTCATGATCACGGGAAATGCAAACAGCGCGATAACATAGCCGATCAGATAGACGGCGATCGTGCGCGGCCAGGGCGCCGCGGGCATCGCCTCCGGGCTCGATACGACCATCAACGCCCGTAGCGCAGCGTACCCAGGCAGGGCGATCGCCCCCGCGAAGAAGGACTTCCAGAGGCCGTCGACCGTATTGTCGATGTATTGCAGGCCCGCCCGGTCGAAATGCGCCAGGCGCCAAGCTGCGAACAGGCCGTACGCGATGTCGCGTGCGGCAATCACGCGGCGAAATAGTCCTCGATCAGCGTTTCGTAGATCTGACTGAGTTGTTCGATATCGGCAGTCGCCACCCGCTCGTCGACCTTGTGCATCGTCTGCCCAACCAGGCCGAACTCCGCAACGGGACAATAATCCTTGATGAAGCGGGCGTCGGAGGTGCCGCCGGTCGTGCTCAGATCCGGCGTGCGGCCGGTAACGCGCTCGACCGCTCGCACCATCATGTCGCTCAGCGGTCCGGGTTCCGTCAGAAACGATTCACCACTGACGCGGACATCAAACCGATACGTGCCGCCAACCGCGTCGATTATTTTGCGCATCCAGCTTTCGATATCACGCGACGTATGTAGGTCGTTGAAGCGCACGTTCATGACTGCGGTGGCCTGCGCCGGAATAACATTCGACGCGCTATTCCCGACATCGAAGGTCGACACCTGCAGGGTCGATGCCGGAAAGTGCGCAGATCCCTCATCCAGCGGTGTCGTCGTCAGCCCGTGCAGCATGCGGACCAGCCGATGCACGGGATTGTCCGCGAGGTGCGGGTATGCGGTATGGCCTTGTTTGCCGGACACGGTCAGGCGCGCCGTCAGGCTGCCGCGCCGGCCGATCTTGACCATGTCGCCCAGTCCCAGCGGATTGGTCGGTTCACCGACGACACACGCGTCCAGCCGTTCGCCGCGCGCTGCCATCCATTCCAGCACCTTGCGCGTGCCGTTGATGGCGTCGCCTTCCTCGTCACCGGTGATCAGCAAGCTTATCGACCCGCGCGGCGCCCCGGCTCGGCCTTGGTAGCGTGCCACGGCGGCGACGAAAGCGGCGATCGCCCCTTTCATGTCAGCGGCGCCCCGGCCCCACAGCGTGCCATCCGCGACATCGCCGCCGAACGGGTCCTTCGACCACGCGTCGGGATCGCCGACCGGCACCACGTCCGTATGGCCGGCGAAGCACAGATGCGGGGAAGCTTCGCCCCAGCGGGCATACAGGTTATCGACCGGTTCGGTGCCGGCCTCTTCGAACTTCAGCCGGTGACAGGCAAAACCAAGCGCTTCAAGCTGACCCTGCAGCACGTCCAGCGCCCCGGCATCCGCCGGTGTGACACTTGGGCATCGAATCAGCTCCTGCGCCAACTTGACGGGGCTGACGGCTTGGTTACTCATCAATCGCGTAGCAGCTCGTTGATCGATGTCTTGCTGCGGGTTTGTTCGTCGACCCGTTTGACGATCACCGCGCAATACAGGCTCGGGCCGGGTGAGCCGTCAGGCAGCGCCGGCCCCGGCAAGCTGCCTGGGACCACCACCGAATAGGCCGGCACCCGGCCACGGGTCACCTCACCCGTCGCTCGGTCGATGATCTTGGTCGAGGCGCCAACATAGACGCCCATGGAGAGCACTGCCCCCTCCTCGACGACAACACCCTCGGCGACTTCCGACCGGGCGCCGACAAACGCATTGTCTTCGATGATCACCGGTCCGGCTTGCAACGGCTCCAACACGCCGCCGATCCCGGCCCCGCCGGAGATATGCACGTTCTTGCCGATCTGCGCGCACGAGCCGACGGTCGCCCAGGTGTCCACCATGGTGCCCGAATCCACATAGGCGCCCAGATTGACGAAGCTCGGCATCAAGACCACGCCCGGCGCGACATAGGCAGAATGGCGTACGACACAAGACGGCACGGCGCGGAATCCAGCCTTCCGGAATTCGTCGCCGCCCCATCCTTCGAACTTCGACGGCACCTTGTCCCACCAGGGAGCGTTGCCGCCCGGCCCGCCGGGGATTTCGGACATGTCGTTCAGCCGGAAGGACAGCAGTACCGCTTTCTTTAACCATTGGTTGACCGTCCAACCGGTGCCTGTTTTCTCGGCAACTCTAAGTTCACCCCTATCGAGGCCATCCAATGCCGCCGCCACGGCGTCACGTACCTCACCGGTCGTCCCGGGGCCGATGTCCTGGCGGTTGTCGAACGCGCTCTCGATTACGGTTTGCATCACCGTATCCGTCATTTTGGTGCCTCAGTGTCGTGGGTTAACGCCGTCAACATGGCCGCCACAACCTGCCCTGTCAACGCGAGGCCGGGACCGGTCCTAAGGAGTTCCTTAACCGCAGAAACATAGATTCTGTAAGGAGTTAGTCCTTTCATGCCGGTCACGCCCATGCCGAACGGTCCGCTGCTCAAGCGCACGGCAGCCAAGGAATCGATATCCGCGGAGGAAGTCGGATTGCTCCGCCGGGACCGGGACCGGTTTGTCGCGTTCGCGTTCTGCAACGCCGACGTCTTGCTCGAACTCGACGCCTCCGGCGAGGTGATCTTCGCAGCCGGTGCAGCCCAGGCCCTGTTGGGATGCCCCGCCGAAGCGCTCCCGGGC
This sequence comes from Alphaproteobacteria bacterium, assembly GCA_028279245.1. GTDB lineage: Bacteria > Pseudomonadota > Alphaproteobacteria > UBA6615 > UBA6615 > JANQOE01. Next base: position 1,525 of record JANQOE010000126.1, on the reverse strand, counting down.
CGGCCCATCGAAGCCCTGGTCTCCTCGGCCGACCGCGGAGCCGCGCGCGCCATGCTGGAAAGCATGCGGCAGGGTGTGCGGGCGGACAATGTTGTGCTGCGGCGTGGCGATACGGGTTTCGCCGACGGCCCGATCAGTTTCAATGGTCTCTGGCTCGGCGAACATGGCGGGCGCGCCTACCTCGCGCTGCGGTTTGCCGCCGAAGTCGAGAAAGATGAACTCCAGCGCTCTGAAGAAGGCGCGTTCAAGCGGGAGTCATTTGCCGCGGTTGCCGCCCGTGCCGCGTTGCAAGCGGGTGAGGATGGGACCGAATGTCGCCTCACGCTGCTCGATCTCGGGGAGATCGATGCGCTGCGGCACCGTCTTGACGCCCGCACCGGCGCGGAACTGGCGGAACAGGTTGGCAGCGCATTGCGAGAAGCCAGCCTCGACGGTGATCTCGCCGGCAAGTTCGACCACAACCACTACGGCCTGGTTCATACCGCCGATGTCGATGTGCCGGCGCTGAACGGGCGTATCGAGGCTTTTGCCAAGGCGTCGGACCCGCAGGGCAATGGTGTTTCGCTGCATCACAGCACGATTGAGATGGATACCCGGCAGCTGTCGGAAAAGGAAACGGCGCGGGCGGTCCTGTATGCCATCAACACCTATTGCGATCAGCATGATGGCGACTTCTCGATCAAGAGCCTCGCGGACAGCCTGCAGCACCTGGCGCAGGACAGTCTCGATCGCGTGGACCGCTGCGCCAACTTGATCAAGCGGCGTGACTTCATCCTCGCCTATCAGCCCGTGTGCAGCCTCGCTGACCGCAAACCCCATCATTTCGAGGCATTGATCAGGTTCGGCCGGTCCAGCGGCGAGAAGGATCCATACGGCTTTGTGACATTCGCTGAAGAGATCGGCTTGATCTGCGATCTCGATCTCGCCGTCGTCGGCAAGGTGCTGGAGATCGTCAGCAACGCCAACAAGCAGGGTCATCGCTACGCGATTGCCGCCAACATCTCCGGCCGCTCGCTCAGCACACCCATGTTTGCCAGCCGGTTGATCAACTTGCTGAAGAACTCCACGGCCGATCCAAGCAATGTCGTGTTCGAGGTCACGGAGTCGGCGAAGATCCGCAACCTCGGCGAAGCGAATGAAATCATTCAGACGCTGCGCCGTGCCGGGCACGCGGTGTGCCTGGATGACTTCGGCGCCGGCGAGGCCGCGTTCGAATACCTCGGCGCCCTCGAGGTCGATGTCGTGAAACTGGACGGCGCCTACATTCACAAAGCGCTCATCAGCCGGCGCGGCAAAGCCGTGCTCAAGGCCATGGCCAGCATGTGCAGCGAATTGTCCATCGCCGCGGTGGCCGAGAACATCGAAGGCGTTGACCATCTGAATCTGGTGCGCGACTGCGGCATTCAATACGGGCAGGGTTACCTGCTCGGCCGGCCGCACACCGACCTGACCACCTTCGATGCACCGCGCCCCAGCATCTTCGTCAACCGGCGGTCTGGCGCCGCGGGTTTTTCAGGGGCCGTCG
>JANQOE010000106.1 GCA_028279245.1 Alphaproteobacteria bacterium | reverse complement strand
ATGCGCCGAGGAACATAAACTGTTCCTCCGACACCGTGGTGGTCACCGGCGCGCCTTGCGACTGCCAGTCCGGCAACAGCTCCGTCAGCGCCCGCGGTTCCAGCACGGCGCCGGACAGAATATGCGCGCCGATTTCCGAACCTTTCTCAAGCACGCAGACACTAACCTCTTGTCCGGCTTCGGCGGCGCGTTGTTTCAGGCGAATGGCGGCGCTCAACCCCGCCGGCCCGCCGCCAACGATGACAACGTCGAACGCCATCGATTCCCGTTGCGTCACGGTATCGCTCATGCCTTCAATCCCCCGCCATTGGCCCCACCGGCAGCCCCCATGTTCGCCGGCTTACAAAATGATAGAATTGTTTCCGTGATCATGGATAGGCAGCAGCTAATCGCCGCACTTCGTTGGCACGTGGACATCGGCGTTGATGAGGCCATCGGCGCGATGCCCGTCGACCGCTTTGCCGCCGTTCCGCCGCCCGCGCCATTGGTCGCCAAGCCGGCCCCATCGCCGCGATTACCGAGCACGCCGGCGCCGTCAGTCGCACGAGCGCAACCGTCAGCCGCGCCACCCGCGCCGGCCACCGCGGAAAGCGTCGGCGAAGACGCCCACCGCGCCGCCAGCCAAGCCAAGTCGTTGGACGAACTGCGCGACATTCTCGCCGCGTTCGACGGCTGTGCGTTGAAGGCCACCGCAACCAATCTGGTGTTCGGCGAGGGCAACCCGCAAGCGCCCATCGTCTTTATCGGCGAGGCACCGGGGCGCGACGAAGACCGGCTTGGCCGGCCGTTCGTCGGTGTCAGCGGCCAGCTATTGGACGCCATGCTGAGCCACATCGATCTCGACCGGACGTCGGCCTACATCACCAACATTCTGCCCTGGCGCCCGCCCGGCAACCGCCAACCGACCCCGGTCGAAGTCGCCGCCTGTTTGCCGTTCATCCGCCGTCACATCGAACTGATCGAGCCCAAAGTATTGGTCCTGCTGGGCGGCACTGCGATGAAGACGCTGTTGCAGCGCCAGGAAGGCATTACCCGGATCCGCGGGCGCTGGTTGGAATACCATCCGGGCGGCGCCGCGCCGCAGCCGATCCCCACCATGACCACCTATCATCCGGCGTTCCTGCTGCGCCAACCGTTGCAGAAACGTGAAGCCTGGCGTGACTTTTTGAGCGTCCGCGAACGCCTCGACGAGCTGGCGGAAACCCGCCAATCCTAGGGACAATTAAGGCCGTCCTAAGACTTTTTGACACATTATTGCCAGGAGAATGGATGGATTTCCGGCCGGCCGTCGAATCGACACGTTTGGCGGCTTGTGAGTCGGGCTCGTGTTCAGGCAGCATAGCCTGAAAAGGTGGGGGTCTCAGGGCATGAAGCGGAAAGCCGGATATGGCTGGCTAAAAGGGTGCTTGGGCGGTGCAGCATTGCTGTCCCTTGCCTGGATGGCCGCCCCCGTCGCTGCCGAAGAATCGGAAACCGCCTATATCGGCGGCCTTGGCCAGCTCAACGTCGCCGGATTGGAATCCGTCAACGGCGTACTGACCACCCAGGACGAAGCCCGCTACCGCCGCATCTTTGCCTTGCAGGAAGAGGGCCGTTGGGACGAGGCCGCCCGCGAGATCGCCGAGCTGACCGACGACCGGCTGATGGGCCACGTCCTGGCCCAAAAGTACCTGCATCCGACCGCCTACCGGTCCCGTTTCAAGGAATTGCGCGCCTGGATGGGCGAATATGCCGACCATCCCCAGGCCCGCCGCATCTACCGCCTAGCGGTCCGCCGCATGCCAAAAGGCGCGAAACGCCCGCAGGCCCCGATTATCGTCAAACCGGCTGTCGCCGCCGCTGCCGAATCAGCCGTCCCGGCCGAAGGCCCAACCAAGCGGCTGACCCGAAACGAACGCCGCCGGGTCCGCCAGATTCAGGCCGAAATCCGCAGCCGCGTCCGCCGCGGCTGGCCGACCGGCGCCAAGGAGGTCCTGGCCCAGCGCGAATCCCAACGCCTGCTGTCACCGGTCCAGCTCGACGAGGCCCGCCGCGACATCGCCCGCGGCTATTTCCGCGCCGGTAAGGATTTGGAAGCCCTCAAGTCCGCCGACCGCGCCGCCGACAACACCGGATCGGTCGCCCTCGCCCACTGGTGGGGCGGGCTCGCAGCCTGGCGTCTTGGCCGCATGGCGGGTGCCCAGCGCCACTTCGCCGGCCTCGCCCTGTCCGAGAATGCCGATGGCTGGAACACCGCCGCCGGCGCCTATTGGGCCGCCCGCGCCTCGCTGATCCTGCGCGAGCCCAATCTGGTCAGCCAGTTCCACGCAATCGGCGCCCAGTATCCGTTCACCTTCTACGGCCTGCTGTCGCGCCGCGCCCTGGGCGTCGACATCGACTACGACTGGACCCTGCCGGGCGTGTCGCCCAACGCCGTCACCTCGATTGCCGAAACCCGCTACGGCAGCCGCGCCCTCGGCCTGTTACAGGTCGGCCGGTCCCACCATGCCGAACTGGAACTGTTGAGCCTGTCCGGCGCCGCGCCGGATCTGCGCGAACCGATCCGCGCCCTCGCCGTGCGCACCAACATGCCAGCGCTGTCCTTCAAACTAGCGGTCAACGATGACGAGACCCCGGCCGCCGCGCTGTATCCACTGCCCGGCTGGACACCGCAAAGCGGTTTCGAAATCGACCGCGCCCTGGTCTTTGCCTTCATCCGTCAGGAATCGGCGTTCAACACCCGCGCCAAGAGCCCCGCCGGCGCCCGCGGCCTGATGCAGCTGATGCCGCGCACCGCCAGCTTCGTCGCCCGCCAGCGTTCGCTGCACGGCAACCAGAAGCACCGGCTGTTCGATCCGGAATTCAACATGCATCTGGGTCAGCGTTACCTCGGCATCCTGCTGGACGAGGCCGTCGTCGAGGGCGACCTGTTCCGCCTGGCCACCGCCTACAATGCGGGCCCCGGCAACCTTGGCCGCTGGCAGCGCAAAATGGACCATGGCAACGACCCCCTATTGTTCATCGAGTCCTTGCCGAGCCGCGAAACCCGCCTGTTTATCGAGCGTGTCCTGACCAACTTCTGGGTCTACCGTGACCGTATGGGCCAGCCGACGCCGACACTGGATGCTGTCGTCGCCGGAAATTGGCCTACATATACGGAAATGGACCAAGAAGACGCACGCCACGGGGATGTCCTCTATTAACGACCGGCCGTTCGCGCCACTCAACATCGCCGTCTTGACCGTTTCCGACAGCCGCACCGCGGCCGACGACCGGTCCGGCGACACCCTTGCCGCCCGCATCGCGGAGGCTGGCCACAATCTGGCGGCCCGCACCATCGTGCGCGACGACCGCGCGGCGATCGCCGCCCAATTCAACGCCTGGATCGACGACCCGGAGATTGAGGTGGTGATCTCCACCGGCGGCACCGGCGTCACCGGCCGCGACGTGACACCCGAAGCGCTGGCCGACGTCAGCGAGAAAGACATCCCCGGTTTCGGCGAGACCTTCCGCTGGATCAGCTACCAGAAGATCGGCACCTCGACGATCCAATCCCGCGCCGCCGGCGGCGTCGCCCGCGGCACCTATCTGTTTGTGCTGCCGGGCTCCCCCGGCGCCTGCAAGGATGGGTGGGACGGCATCCTCAAGGACCAGCTCGACATCCGCCACAAGCCCTGCAACTTCGCCGAACTGCTGCCGCGCCTGCGCGAGCACGAACAGGTGTGACTGCCGCCGCCCTGGCCGCGGCGATTGCTGCATTACCCGACTATGCCAACGTCACCGCCGCCGATCTGACCAGACTGCGTCGCAAGGGCGTATCCCACGATCACTACGCCGTTGCCGGACGGAACATCGTCGCCCGCGTGCCGCGCCTGTCCCAATGGGGCTTGGCCGCGGAGAGTTTCCTTGCGTACCAGCAGGCCGCGTTCAGACGTGCCGCACCCAGCGGCCACACGCCCCATCTGCATGGCACCGTCGCGCCGGTGCCGGATCTCCCCGGCGGCGCCTTGTTGGTCGACAGGATCGACGGCACCGCGCCCCAATTGCCGAACGACATGCCGGCCATTGCCGAAGCCCTGGGGTCACTGCACACATTGACGGTTCCCGCCACGGCCGAACGTCCGCCACTCGAACAAACCGACGCAGTCACCGAAATCGTCCGGCGGATCGAATCCCAATCGGCCCATCTCGAAACCGCCGGCCTACCGGCAGACACCAGCGCCCAAATCGACGAAGAACACGCCTGGGCCCGCGGCTTCGCCGCCGCGCCCCTTCCCGCTGTGCCGCCCGCGCTCGTCGGCACCGACACCCATCCCGGCAATTTCCTGATCGATGGCAACGGCCGTGCCTGGTTCCTCGATCTGGAGAAGGCCGCCTACGGCAACCCGGCGATCGACCTGGCCCACGCCAGCCTGCCGACCTCCACCGGGTGGGACCCGGACTGCAAGGGCAGCCTGTCCCCAACCGACATCACCGCTTTCTACGACCACTACCGGACGCGCATCACGCCCGACCGCTGGGCGCAACTCGACCCGTGGCTATTACCGGCCCGCCGCTTAACGTGGCTGCGCACCATCACCTGGTTCGCCCGCTGGCGCGGCGAGTTTGCCAGTTCGCCCGCCGCCCCCAACGACACTGCCATCCGCGCCCATATCGAAGGCCACATCGACGCCTGCCTGTCCCCCGACGCAGTGGCCGAGGTCCGCGCCCAATGGTGCTAGATGCGCCGTAGCCCGAGGCGCGCGAGCACACCATGGCGGCGTATGATGGCAACGACCCCATCGACCACGACCCGCGCGATGCGGCCGGACGTTCGATCCGCCGCCTGGTCCAGACTGTCGCTTTCCGCCTCGATGATCTGCACAAGCTCTTCACAGACATCCGCCTCGTGACCGTTTAGCAGGTCGCAGATGTCGTACTCCGTCGCTTCCCGCACCTCGTTCGGCAACTCTGCCCCAGCGCCCAACCGGTCGGCACATAACGCGACCACCGAATGCGCCAGTTGTTGGGTCTTCGACGCATAGGGTCCTGGCCCTGACGCCGCGCCCGCCGTGTCACCACGCGGCTCGTCCAGCCACTCCATGACAGCACTCTGTGCATGTTGGGGTGCCGTCAATGGAGCAGGCCCTTGGACGGTCCGCCTTGGACAGCGGACATGAATTCCGTCGTATCGATGGGCTTGCACACAATCTCGTCCGCCCCCATCGCCATCGCATAAAGCTCCATCGCCCGGCCGTGCGTTAACGCGACGATTCTGGCGTTGGGACAACGCGTGCGAACGCTACGGATCAGTTCGGAGCCTTGGATCCGGTGCGTCTCCAGCCCGCAGACGAAGAGAGCGGGTGGTTTGTCGTCGAACGACAGCGTTTCGAACGCGCGGCTGTCGACGGCCTCCACGGTATACCCCGCCGTCGCGAGGACATGACTGATCGAGTCGCGCAGCGTTTCGTCATCGTCGACGACCAGCGCCGAGACCTGCCGGGGCATCGTGCTGTTTTGCCGGGCGGCGCACCATTCGGTGAACACCACCGGCGCCATCGGCCGCGCGAAGTAATAGCCCTGCATCTGCGTGATGCCGATGCTCTGCAGGAACTTGACCTGGGCCGCAGTTTCCACGCCTTCGGCCGTCACCTGCAGGCCCAGCTTTTGCGCCATGCTGCCAATTGTCTCGACGATGACGCAGGTGTCTTGGTCGTTCGGCAGATACTTCACGAACGACCGGTCGATCTTCAGCCGTTGGATCGGCAGCCGTTGCACGTAAGACAGCGACGAATAGCCGGTACCGAAATCATCGATCGCCAAGCTGACGCCAAGATTACTCAGCGAATGAAGCTGATCCGAGATCGACTCAAGGTCGCGCATCAGCACGTCTTCCGTGATCTCGAACTCCAACTGCGCCGGCGGCACGCCCGTCGCGTCGAGCGCGGCGGCGATCGTTTCACGCAGTTGTCCAGCGCGGAACTGCGCCGGCGACAGGTTGATGGCAAGTTGCGCCACGCCGACACCGTCTTTGCGCCAGGCGCCGATTTGCATACAGGCGGCGGTCATAAGCTGCGCGCCCAACTCATGCACGAGCCCCGTATCCTCCGCCAGCGGAATAAAGTCGGTGGGTTGTATCTGGCCGCGCTCCGGATGCTGCCAGCGTGCCAAACCTTCCGCCCCCGGCAGACTGCCACCCACCGTATCGACGATCGGCTGGAAGTTGAGGAAGAAGTGCCCGTCGCGGATCGCGCTGCTCATCTCCTGCCGCAGCGATCGCCGCAACCGCGCCGACCGGTCCATTTCCGCATCGTAGAACCGAAAAACGCCGCGCCCCTCTTTCTTCGCCTTGTAGAGCGCGGCATCCGCATTCGCCACGAGTTCATGGGCCTTGCAATCGTCGTGCGGATACAGCGCGATCCCAATGCTGGTCCGGACGTGCACCTCGTGCCCGTCAACCGTGGTCACCGATTCGACCGCGCGGAAGATCTTGCGCGCCACCTCGGCCGCCCCCTCCGGCGCCCTTATGTTCGGCGCGACGACCAAGAATTCGTCGCCACCGACCCGCGCCGCGACGTCCGTCGTCCGCAGGCAGGTACGCAGCCGGTCGGCGAACTCTTGCAGCAGGGCGTCGCCGATGGCGTGACCGTAGGTGTCGTTGACATCCTTGAAGTAATCCAGATCGAGGTGCAGCACCGCACACATCGTGTCGTTACGGCTTGCATTGGCGATCACATCCTCAAGCCGTTCAAAGAGGGCGGCACGGTTGAGCAAACCGGTGAGCGCATCGTGACGCGCCAGGGTCGCGAGTTCCGTTTCGACCTTGCTGCGTTCGATGGCATAGCTGATCGCCCGCCGAAGTACGGGGGCTTGGATCTCGCCCTTGCTCACATACTCCTTCGCCCCACGGCGCAGAGCTTCCAGCGCCACGGGTTCGCCTTGCATCCCGGTCAGCGCGACGATCGGAACTTGCGGTGCCCCGGCGGCAATCGAAGAGATCGCGTCGTAGCCGTGGGAGTCAGGTAGGCCTAGGTCTAGCAACACCGCGTCGAACGTGTCGGCGTTGAGCGACGAGAGGGCGTCGGCCACGCACTCGACATGCTCCAGCCTGGTGTGGAACGAGCTGTCTTGCGCGGCCTTGGCCAGCGCCGCCTTGACCAAGCCCATATCGGCCGGATTGTCTTCGACCAGCAGCAACAGAGTAATGTCGTTTGCCAGCCGCGGGTGGGCGGTTTGAGTCATGCCACGGACCGCTCATGATGCGATAAAGCCAACTAGTATCAATGGAGTAATATCTTGTACGTAACGTTAATGCTTATGGTTAACGAGGCTGAGCGGCCCGCCCCATACCGGGCTGAGTCTCGGCTATCGCGATCAATCGGCGGCTTGGTTCATCAGCAGCCAATACATGCCAAGGCTGGCCATCGTCTCGGAGAATTGGTCGAAATCGACCGGCTTCACGATGTAACTGTTGGCGCCCAGATCGTACGCGGTTTGCAGGTCTTGGTCCTCTTTGGACGACGTGAAGACCACGATCGGTATGGCCTTGCTCGGGTTATGCCCTCGAACATCGCGAATGACATCGAGACCGCCAACCTTAGGTAGTTTAAGGTCAAGCAAAATCATCTTCGGAGAGTCGGCCGAAGCCCGATTGGCGTAGACGCCCCGCGCATAGATGAAGTCCAGCGCCTCCGCGCCGTCCTCGACCCGGTGCAGCTTGTTTGCGAGGTTCCGCTTTCGCAGGGCCCGCGCCGTCAGCTCGGCATCCTCGTCACTATCCTCCACGAGCAGAATCTCGACTTCACTCCCTAGCATCTGGCTTGCTCCATTTCGTTGGTAGGCTGAATGTGAATGTTGCGCCGAGGCCCGGCCGCGCTTCCCCCCAGACCTGCCCGCCGTGACGCGCAACAATGCGTTGGACGAGGGCGAGCCCCACCCCGGTGCCTTCGAACTCCGACGGTTTATGCAATCGTTCAAAAACGGTGAACAACTTGTCCTTATATGCCATGTCAAAACCGATGCCGTTGTCAGCGACGGAGTATTCGACCACGCCCGGCCTCTGTTGCGCGGACACGCGAATCACCGCCGGCGCCCGGCCGCGCGAATACTTGATCGCGTTACCGATCAGGTTGACCCAAACCTGCCGTAGCGTCGCCGCATCGCCGAACGCGTCCGGTAACGCACCGACATGCATTTCGACATCGCGGTCTTCCGGTGACAGCGCTTCCTGGAGAGCATGTTTGGCCAGCGCTTCCATCGGCACCGCTTCCCGGGAGAGGGGTGTTTTGCCCAACCTCGAAAAAGCCAGCAGGTCATCGATCAAAGCGCTCATCTTGACCGAGTTCTTGATCACGACGTTGAGCACCCGCTGTCCCTCCGCATCGAGCGCATCTGCATGGTCCTCACGCAGTATGCGCACATACCCTTCAATCGCCCGCAGCGGCGCGCGTAAATCATGCGAAACGGAGTAGGTAAAACCCTCAAGCTCGCTGTTGGCCGCTAACAACGAAGCGTTCGACTGCCGCATCTCGTCTTCGAACCGCTTGCGCTGTGTAATGTCGCGCAGCACGCCGACGAAGGACGTCTCATCACCTTGGGCGGCTTCGCCAACCGACAGTTCCATCGGAAACGTCGAGCCGTCCTTACGCCGCCCAACCACCTCCCTGCCGATCCCGATGATCTTGCGCTCGCCGTTCCCGTGGTAGCTGCGCGGATAACCGTCATCCTCGGCGCGGTACGGCTCCGGCATCAGCAGCTTCACGTTCTGGCCAACGACCTCGTCGGCCGCATACCCGAACATCCTTTCGCAGGCCGGGTTGTAGGCTTGCACGATGCCCAAGGCGTCGATGACGATGATCCCGTCGACCGCCGTCTCGACCACCGCCCGGTGGAGTGCTCCGCTTTCGAGGATGAACTGATCCGAGTCTTTTCGTTGGCTGATGTCGCGCAGCACACCGACGAAGGATGTCCCATCGCCATGGCCTGCTTCGCCGACCGACAATTCCATCGGAAACGTCGAGCCGTCCTTGCGCCGTCCGACCACCTCCCGGCCGATCCCGATGATCTTACGTTCGCCGGTCTCCCGGTAGTTGCGCAGATAGCTGTCATGCTCCGCGCGATAGGGTGCCGGCATTAACAGCTTGACGTTCCGGCCGATGACCTCGTTGGCCGCATACCCGAACATCGTCTCGCAGGCTGCGTTGTAGGCCTGCACGATGCCCATTCCGTCGATGACGATCATTCCGTCGACCGCCGTCTCCACCACCGCCCGATGCAGTGCCTCGCTCTCGAGGATGAAATGCTCCGACTCCTTTCGCTGGGTGATGTCACGCAGCACCCCGACGAAGGATGTCTCATCACCTTGGACGGCTTCGCCGACTGACAGTTCCATCGGAAACGTCGAGCCGTCCTTGCGCCGTCCGACCACCTCCCGGCCGATCCCGATGATCTTGCGCTCGCCGGTCTGATGGTAGTTGCGCAGGTAGCCGTCATGCTCGCCGTGATACGGTTCCGGCATCAGCAGCTTGACGTTCCGGCCAATGACCTCGTTGGCCGCATACCCGAACATCGTCTCGCAGGCGGCGTTGTAGGCCTGCACGATGCCCGCGGCATTGATCACGATGATGCCGTCGACCGCTGTCTCCACCACTGCCCGGTGGAGTGCGTCGCTGACGGGGTGGTGTGCTCGCTCGACACTATCACCAGCGTCCAAGCCGCCTCGGTCTCGCATCGGCTCCCTTTTGGGTCCGAACGGGAGAACCGAGTGGTTCCCGGGCCCCTATCGAACCAGTGAACGCCAGGCTGAAGTGGTACGCAAAATCAACTAAGCGAATAACATGATTCGCTCAACCGGAGGGGAAAGCCGGTCGGACAAGCGAGCGTGACCTGCAAGTTGCCAATTCCTTAATGTTCTTGTTTAGTTCTTATCCTGTGCTACGCTTGGACCATGATCAGGCCGAGCCCGCATCCCGAACCAGCGCCCGATCCGGGATACGAGCGCCGGGCGGATACCGCCCGCAAGGGCCGCGGCGCCGCCAGCAACCGCGCCGGCCGCTTCGAGGCCCAGGAAACCGAAGCCATCTGGGACGGCTGGCAGGACAGCGCCACGGAAGAGGACATCCCGCCGCTGCGCACACACGTGGCCCGCGACAAGAGCCGCACCGTCATCGCCCGCAACACCTCCCCCGACCTCGGCTTCGATCAGTCTATCAACCCCTATCGCGGCTGTGAGCATGGCTGCATCTATTGCTACGCCCGGCCGACCCACGCCTGGCTCGGCCTCTCCCCGGGCCTCGATTTCGAGACCCGGCTGTTTGCCAAGCCCGATGCGCCGCGCCTACTACGCCGCGAACTGGCGCACCCGAACTACAAACCGAAAGTCATCGCCCTTGGCACGAATACCGATCCTTACCAGCCGGTCGAGCGCCAGCATGGGGTCACCCGCGGTATCATCAAGGTGCTGGCCGAATGCCGCCATGCCTTTTCCATCACCACCAAGAGCGCCCTGGTCACCCGCGACATCGACATCATCGCGCCGATGGCCGCCGAGGGTTTGGCGTCGGTGGCGGTTTCGGTGACCACCCTCAACCGCGGTCTCGCCAACAAGCTGGAACCCCGCGCGCCCACCCCGACGCGGCGACTCGGCGCCATCGCCCAACTGTCCAGGGCCGGTATTCCCACCGCGGTGATGGTCGCCCCCGTCGTCCCGGCCCTCACCGATCATGAGTTGGACAAGATCATCGCCGCTGCCGCCGGCTCCGGTGCCCGCGCCGCCGGCTACATTCTGTTGCGCCTGCCCCTGGAGATTAAGGAACTGGTCGAGGAATGGTTGCGGACCCACGCGCCGGGCCGCGCCAACCGCGTGCTGAAACGCATGCGCGCGATGCGCAACGGTCACCTGTATGTTGACGAGTTCGGCACCCGCATGCGCGGCACTGGACCCTATGCCGAGTTGTTGCAACAGCGCTTCGCTGCTGCCTGTGCGCGCCACGGTCTGTCGGCCACCGGTTTTCGCCCCGACATGATGAAGTTTCGCCGCCCCGGACCGGACGACCGGCAACTGGCCTTCCTCTAGCGTCAAAAAAACGCCCTAAAGCGGCATCTACGTATTAAGCGCAGGCCGTAAGGGCCTTATAAGGAACGGCCATGCCCGCGCACGCCGAACTCGAGCCGCTTGCCCTCATCGCGCTTGTCGCCTTGCTGTTTGGTTTGGCCGTGTCACGCCTGCGCCAACCGGCGGTCATCGGTTACATCGCCGCCGGCGTCGTGCTCGGCCCGTCGGTCCTGGGCCTCGTCAGCAACGAAGAGAACGTCGCACTGCTCGCCGAGATGGGTGTGCTGTTGCTGCTGTTCGTCATCGGCATGGAGCTGAGCCTGCGCTCCTTCCGCCGCATCTGGAAAGTCGCGCTCGCCACCACCGCGCTGCAAATCGGCGGCGCGCTCGGCGCGATGCATTTGTTCGGCCGCATTCTCGATTGGCCGATGCCGGCGACCCTATTGCTGGCCTTTGTCGTCGCGCTGTCGAGCACCGCCGTCGCCATCAAGATGCTGGAGGAGGTCGGCGAGCTACGCACCCGCACCGGGCAGATCGCCGTCGGCGTGCTGATCGCCCAAGATCTCGCGGTCGTGCCGATGATGCTGACCCTGGATGTGGTTGTCAGCGACAGCCTCGACGTCATCACCATCGGCCGAATCGTGTTGTCGATCGGCCTGCTCGCCGCGCTCATCTTGTTCCTCAGCCGCCGCAAGCGTATCAACCTGCCGGTGCCGGAGGTCGTCGCCAACCATCCGGACTTGCGGCCGCTGCTCGCCCTCGCCGTATGTTTCGGCGCGGCTACTTTGTCCGGCGTCACCGGGCTGTCACCGGCTTACGGCGCCTTCCTTGCCGGCCTCGCCATCGGCAACAGCAACCTGCGGCAGGGTCTGGTCGAGAGCACCCAGCCGATTCAAAGCGTGCTGATGATGGTGTTCTTCCTGTCGGTCGGCCTACTGATCGACCTGCGGCTGATCTGGGACAACATCGTCCTGGTACTGTCGATGTTGCTGGTGGTCACGGTCATGAAGACCGTGCTGAACATTGGCATTCTGCGCGCCCTGCGGCTGCCCTGGACCCAGGCGATCATCACCGGGGTGGTGCTGGCGCAAGTCGGCGAGTTCTCGTTCCTGCTTGCCGGAATCGGCGTGCGTTTGGACATTATCGACGCCAATGACTTTAGGCTTGTCATCACCGTGACCGCGCTGTCGCTAACCATCAGTCCGATCTGGCTGGCCACCGCCCGGCGCGTGCACCGCTTGGCCGCTTACCGCAGCGCCCCGGTGCGGCAGGTGCTGCGCCTGGTCTACGGGCGGGAAGCGCTGTGGGTCGCCTCGCGCGCCAATCAGACCGGC
>JANQOE010000104.1 GCA_028279245.1 Alphaproteobacteria bacterium | reverse complement strand
AAGGTCGCTTCGAACCCCGCCGCAATACTCCTCGACCCCACGTCCGGCAGCACCAAACGCGCCAACACCATGCGAATCATCGGTGACGACAATAACGTTCTCCGGGAACCCGGCATCGTGAGTCCGGGCGATCTCCATGATGTCGTCCAGCGGCGCGTGGTCGCCCCGCATACTGAATATCCCATCGGTCACGACAATGGCGCGCCGCCACTTTCCGGCACCGTCACGAAGTGCTGCATCCAGTTTCGCCAGGTCCAGATGCGGGTAGACCTGCTTCTCGCCCGGTCGCGCCAGACGCATCGCGTTGATGATGCTGTTGTGATTCAGCTCATCACTGATCAGCAAGGTTTCGTTGGTCACCAACGGCGGCAAGACACCCATGGTCGTCGCATAGGCCGAACTGAACACCATGCCGGCCGGCCGGCTATGGAACGCCGCCAATCGTCGCTCCAACTCCGTATGCGGCGCCCATGTACCACTGATGAAGCGAACGGCCCCAGGCCCCGCACCATACGCAGACACGGCCTCTTCCTCCGCCTTTCGAATACGCTGATGCAGGGCGAGGCCGAGATAGCCGTTTGAATTCATGCGCAGAAAGCGTTTGTCGCCAAAACCCTCCAGCAGATACCGCGGCCCCCTTCCCGCCTCGCCGGGCACGAGGCCAACAATGACGCTCTCATGCCGCTTAGCGACACCGCGGGCATCGATGTCCGCCAGTGCCTCGGAGAGTACGGCTTCAACGCGATCAAACGGCATCCGAATGCTCCAACGCTAACGCACCGTTCGCAGCTTCTGCCGCAGTTTGGCGAGCATATCCTCGGTCATGCTGGCAAGGTCGTACCGCGGTTGCCAGTTCCATTCGTCTTGCGCGGCACTGTCGTCGATCGACCGGGGCCAGGTGTCGGCGATGCCCTGGCGCACCGGATCAGGGTCGTAATCGATCACAAAAGACGGGTCATGCTTGCGGATTTCCGCCGCCAATTCGTCCGGCGTGAAGTTCATCGCCGTGACGTTGTAGGAGTTGCGATTGATGAGTTTCGATCCATCCGCCTCCATCAATTCCAGCACTGCCCGCACCATGTCCGGCATGTACATCATGTCCAGCTGCGTATCCGCGCGCAGAAAGCAGGTGTAATGGTGATAGCGAATGGCTTGATAGAAGATGTCGACAGCATAGTCAGTGGTGCCGCCGCCGGGTGGCGCTACAAAGGAGATGATGCCGGGCAGGCGTAGACTCCGCGTGTCGACACCGAAGCGCTGGAAGTAGTAGTCGCACAACAACTCCCCGGCCACCTTCGTCAGCCCGTACATGGTCGTCGGGCGCTGGATCGTCACCTGGGGCGTTTGATCGCGCGGCGTACTTGGGCCGAACGCGCCAATCGAACTGGGGAAAAAGACCTTGCAGCGGTACCGGCGCGCCACCTCCAGCACGCCGTAAAGACCCGACATATTCAGATCCCAAGCGACATGCGGCTTTTGCTCCGCCACCGCGGAAAGCAATGCCGCAAGATGATAGATAGTCCCGATATCCAACCGCCGCACGACCTCCTGCAACTGGTCGTGTTGCGTGCAATCGATCAGCTCGAACGGCTCCTCTCCGCCGGCCCCAGGCATCAAGCGGATGTCCGACGCCACAACGTTCTCGCAACCGTATTTCTCGCGAAGTACAGGAACAATTTCGGAACCGATTTGACCGAGCGCCCCCGTTACCAAGACCCTGCGCAAGCTTCAGTCCTCCCACAGACCGTGTTGCCGGTGCCAATCCTCGACCGATAGCTCCGGATACCCATCGAACCGGTCGACATTGGCCTCGTCGTGCAGTGCAACCCAGGGCGCCGCCGACCCGAGCATAAGGTCGACAAACGCCGACGGCTTTGGCAATGCAGTGTCGATGGCTCCGGCCTGGGGATGCAGCAGCTCCGGCCAACGAGGATCATAGATCCACAGCGGCGACCCACAGATCTTGCAAAAATGGCGCCGCGCCGGACTCCGCTCGTCGTTCGGCAAACGGGCCTGATAAACAGACATGTTGTCCTCGCCTTCAACCTCCAGGGTCCGCGCATCGGCGCCCAGGTTGATGGAGAAACCGCCACTCCCCGAGGTCTTTCGGCATATGGAACAGTAGCAACGCATGTAGGGATATGGCGCGTGGCTCATGACCGAGAACCGCACGGCCCCGCAATGGCAAGACCCCTCGAGCTTCCTCATGCTTGCCTTCCCGCTGTCACGCTCAAAGCACCAAGCCACCCTTGTAGAGACCGTCGCGCAACCGGTCAGCGTCCTCCAGACGCGCGTAGGGCAGCAGATCGAGCAACCGGCGGACTGAGTCCTCTGGGCAACGCTTCAGTACGCTCTCCGCGTCCCCCACCTCGCGCAGATGCCCATAGGATGAGGCGAGAAACACTTGATTGGGCACAAAGGACGGATCACGGATCGCGCTGCGCAAGAAGGCCGAGATCGCATCCTCATAGTGGCCCATGCAAAACCGGGCATGCCCTAGGTCGAACAAGAATTTGTCCGGATTCAGCAGATCCAGCCGCATCGCCTGTTTGATCTCGTCCAGTGACTGACCAGGGCGGCCGGACCAGATCGACAGGCTCGCGCTGGTCTCAAGCACGTCAGCGTCGTGCGGCGCCAAAGCAACAGCTTTTTCGCAAGCCTGGTCTGCCCGCTCGTGCATCCGCAGCCACATCGCCGCATTCGCTTCCGCCGCATGGGCCGCCGGAAGCAGCGGGTCGAGCTCCACCGCCTTTGCGGCTACCTCCAGCGACTCACCGAGTTCCTGTTCGAACGGACCGGTGCCAACCTGAGCCTTCCGCAGGATGGCCCGCGACAGTCGCGCATGCCCTTCGGCGTGCGCGGGATCGCGCCGAACAGCCTTCTCCAACAGCGCCTGCGCTTCCGCGCATGTAACCTCGTCCGTATCCTTCTCCAAGCCCCGCGCGCGCTGTGCATAGGGGTAGGCATCAAGAATCATCGGCGGTCGCAGCGCAGCGGCCTCAACGTCGGCCGTCACGGTCCCCAGGCGCTCTGCGACGCCACGCCAGATTTGCGCCACGACATGCTGGAGGTTGCCCAGGTCGCCAACGACGGTTCCCTCCCAATCCGCTGTGCCCACGGTCCGATCAACCAACTGCACGGCGGTGTGCAAGCGACCGCCGGTAACCCGCATCTGCCCAACAACCAGATGACGAACACCAAGCTGGCGCCCGACACGGGAAAGCTCGCCACCGCGGCGGCCAGCCTCGAACGACGAGTTTCGTGCAATCACAAAGAGGCCAGGTGTACGGACCAGCGCGCCGATCAACGCTTCGGTGATCAGGCCGGTGCAATAAGTCAGTCCCGGTTCATCTTCTTCGGCCGCAAACGGCAGCACGGCGACCGAGGCACCGGAGGGCAAAGACAATCCGTCGCTGACGGGCCTACCCCGCGGCCCCCCATCGCTTGGAGCACCCGTCGGCTCGCTTGGTTCTGGCTCAGGCCCTTCAATGATGTCCTCAACGCGCTGTCGAAGCTTACTTCCTTGTTCCTCACCCCATTTCTCGACGCTCTCAACGGCCTCGCGCTTTGTCCGCCATGCTCGGCGGCGCAGCGCCTGGACGGTCTCCTCGCCCCAAGCATAGATCGAACGACCCTTCTGGCTGGGCCGCACCCGATAGGCCCGCACCGGCGTGTCGATGTTCTTGAGCCGCCGCCCTCCAAGACTGTCGTATTTGGCTTGAATTCTCTCGTGCACCTGGTCGTAGACGGTGCCGGAGATACACATGCCATCCGGCTCGGACAGGCCCTCAAGCCGGGCCGCCACGTTCACGCAGTCTCCCAGCAGGTTGTCGCCTTCCACGACCGCGGTCCCAAGGTTTATGCCGATCCGGAACCGCATCTGCCGGTCTCGGCTGATCTGCCGGTTATATGCGAAGACCGCCATCTGGAACGCCATGGCCGCCTTGACGGCCGCGTCAGGGCTCACGAACTCCGCAAATGCACTGTCCCCGGCCTTGCTGAAGATGCGTCCACCCTGCTTCGTCACCTCCGCTGCAAGCATGTCATGGCCAGCCCGCAGGGCGTCGAGCGCGATGTCCTCGTCCACACGCACCAGACGGCTAAAGCCCACGGCATCCGTCGCCATGATGACAGCCAACCGACGATCGTGGGTGTGAGAGGACATCGTGCCTGTCTGGGGTTCCCGAAGCGGGGCGAAACTAGCATATGGGGGTCTCGACCTGCACCAACGGAAGGCCTCCCGTGATCGGCGACCTCTTTAAGACCATTGGGCAGCTGGACGACCCCCGGTTTCTGCGGGTCATCCTCAAGAGTATCGCCCTGAGCGTTCTGCTGTTCGCCGTGCTCTGGGCCGGTCTCGGCGCCCTGCTCACGCAAACCGAATTGCTGCAAACGGCCTGGCTTGAAGGGATTGCCGACCTTTTTGGCGGCCTGCTCGTCGTCGCCCTGACGATTATTCTATTCCCGGGCGTCGCCATAATGGTCGTCGGCCTGTTCCTCGAGGATGTGTGCATGGCCGTTGAGGCGCGGCACTACCCGTCGCTTCCGCCGGCCCGCCGCCAGTCGATAGCCGAGATCGTCGCAACCACGATCCGGCTTGGCCTAACCGTCCTGGCGATTAACCTGCTTCTCCTCCCCCTATACCTGATCCTGCTCTTCGTGCCGCCGCTGAACCTACTGCTCTACTACGCAGTGAACGGACATCTCCTCGGCCGTGAGTACTTTGAGCTGGTCGCCCTGCGCCGCGTGCCACCCGATGACGTCCGGCACCTCCGCCGCCGAAACCGGGCCGCCGTTTGGACCGTCGGCGCCATCATCGCATTTCTCTTCACAGTGCCCCTGATCGGCCTCCTGGTGCCCGCCCTCGGCACGGCTCTCATGCTGCACACTTATCAGCGAAGGATCAGTTTAGCCGGCTCTTAACCACGAAGAATCCACCCATGTGGCAAAAGAAGATCAAAGCAAAATCAATGCAATAACCGGTGTTCGCTTAACTCGCACTTCAGGTCTCTCAGGTACTTTCACGCCTACGAAGTACTGGGGGATGCAACATGGCTGGACTGAGGTGGGCGACTCTTGCTCTGCCACTCCTACTCGGCGGCTGTCTCGTGCCGCTCCCAGTGACAATCGCGTCCTTATCGCTCAGCGGCGCAGCTTATCTCGACACCGGCAAAACCATGCCCGAACATGCCTTATCGGCGGCCACGGACCGCGACTGCTCGTTCTTCCGGGCGGTCAACGGCAATGGCCCGGTATGCCAGTCGACAGACACGAACATCTTCCTCGCCGGCGGCCCGCCACACAGCCCAGATCCGAACGGCTGCCGGGCCGCCACGACGGCCCACGAGGCGTCTCTGACCGGCTGCCACCGCTGGGAGCCCTAAGCCCTCACATGTAAGGCAAGAACAGTCGGGCCACGCCGTCACGAAGCTTCACCAGTAGCGGCCGGCGCTCCAGGTCAGCCCGGCTGACCGGTATCGCCCGCCGTCGTTTCTCAAGGACCAGGTCAAGCAGCGACTTAGCGAACGCCGCGTCGTAGGCTTCCACATTGAACTCGAAATTGAGCCTTAGGCTGCGCTCATCCCAGTTCGCCGACCCCACCAACACCCAGGTCTCGTCGACCACCACGATCTTCGAGTGATCGAAGGGTGGGGGCGACATGGACACGTTGCACCCTTGGTTAACCATCTGCCAAAGCTGCGCGTTGCAGGCCCATTGGGTCGGCGGAAGGTTCGTCTTCTCCGGCAGGATAATCTCCACCCGCAGGCCCCGTAGGGCGGCCAAGTTTAACGCAGTGATCAGCCGAGCGTCGGGCAGGAAATACGGCGTCACGATCCACACCGACCGCCGCGCCCGCCCGAGTGCGGCCAAGAGAGTAAGCCTTAGGGTATCGGTCTGCTGGTCGGGCCCGGACGCAATCCCTCGTGCCGCCACATCACCAACATCGTCCACCGCCGGGAACCAGCTATCGCCCTCTAGCTGCTCTCCGGTCGTAAACCCCCATTCTCGGGCGAAGACCTGCATCATCTCGCAGGCCACCGGACCTTCGAAACGAAAGTGCGTGTCCTGTTGGGGACGGCCACGGCTCAGATTGCCGCTGCCGATATTCATGCTGCCCGTAAAGCCCACCCGGCCGTCGACCACCAGGATTTTGTGATGGCTTCGCAGGTTCAAGTAGGGCATCCGCCAGGGGATGAGCGAATAGAGGAACAGGCTGACCCGGACGCCCTGGGCCGCCAGCGCCTTCGACACCCTCGGCCACGTGTACCAGGCCCCCATACCGTCCAGGAGAACCCGCACCTGGACCCCGCGCCCGACCGCCCGAACCAACGCATCGGCGATCGACTGACCCGGTTCATCCCGGCCGAAGATGTAGGTGCTGAGCGCGATGGACTGGGTCGCCCCGTCGATCGCTTCGATCATCGCGGCGTAGGCTGCGCCGGCGTTGGCCAGCGTGGTGACACGGTTACCGCCGGCCAGCGGCACGCCTGTCAAATTGTCGACCAATCGCGACAGATCGGCCAAATGGCTCTCTGGTGCCGGCAAGTGCGACCGGAGGAACTCCGCCCCCTTCTCCAGATGAAGTGTCGGCGCCCGTTCCGCCAGGTTCGGGCGCAACTGGGCCGCCCGCCGCTCTATCCGGTTGATGCCCAGAAGCAGGTACAGCAACGGGCCAAGAACCGGCACCAGCCATATCAGACCGATCCAGCCGATTGCCGCGCGAACGTCGCGTTTCCGCAGCAACACACGCGTCGAGGTCAGTATCGCCAACGCCAGGCTGAGTAGCCCGCCCAGTTCCAGCCATAACGACGTCGACAAGCCGAACATGGCTCAGCGGGGATAGTTCGGATTGTCTTCGGCGAGTTTCTCGGCCGTTAGGCGCTCCAAGAGTTCCCGGACCCAAGCCTGCGCCTCCACATCTTGCTCGAACGTGCCGGCCCTTATCGCTTCCGCCAGTCCTTGCAGCCCGGTCGCACTATCGCCGCACAAACGCGCGGCGGCATCAGCGCCTTCGTCGACCCAACCGGCACCGGCACCCAAGCGGCCAATCACACAATCCAGCGTCCGAACAACAAACGCTACCTCAGAACGAGCCGGTCCCGACAAGTGATCGAGTAGGCCAATCAAGGTCGTTCGCGCGGCCGACAACAACTCAATGTCAGAGGGCTCATTGCGCATGCGAGCCTGTCATCTGGAGGATCTCATACTCCAATTCAGCCAACCGCCGGCCAAGCAGCCCGAGTTCAAGACGCTTTGACCCTCCGGCGCGGAACCGATCCACCTGCTGTAGCGCGATGACCGCCCACCGCACATGCGCCATCAGCTCCCAATAGCTGACGAGGGCCGGATCGACGCGCGCCCCAGCCTCTTCTTCATAACCCTTGTAGAAATCGTCCCGCGCCCCCACGCCCCCGGCCTCGTAATCAACAGCACCGAGACGCCAGCATTTAGCACAGAACCAGCCGATATCGGCATGCGGATCGGACCAATCGGCAAACTCCCAGTCCAGCACAGCCGAGAGCCGCCCCTCCTCGACCAGATAATTGCCGGTTCGAAAATCGCCGTGCACCAGACATACAGAAACAGGCGGCGCGTTCACCTCCAGCCAGCGTAACCCCCACTCGAGAACCGGGTGCGGCTGCGGATGCCCATCCAGATAGGACCGCATGCGCGCCACCATTCGAGAAACCGGATCATCCGTAACCGGGCCATCCACCTTCACCTGATGGATGTGCGCCAATTCCCGGCCAAGCCCCGCCGCCAGATCTGGCATCGGTCCGTTCGGCGCGAAATCCTGCCGCTGGCTCGTACCGCGCAGGTAGGTCATCAACATGAACCCCTCGCCACCGAACCATGGTTCATCGCTCAGGAAGAGAGGCTCAGGAGTCAGTATGCCCGCGTCGAACGCCGCGCGCTGCACGGCATGCTCCCTCGCATAAGGACTCCGTTCCGGAACCGGGTGGCGTGGAAAGCAGCGCAGCACCAAACGCTGGCCCGTCCCAGTCAGATCAAGCAACCAATGCTGATTGATGGCCCCGTCCGGCAGCCGCTGCACCGCCTGAATATCAACGGCACCTGACCCCAAGGCCTCGCGAACAAGCCAAGTCAGCCGCTCTATTGTGTCCGCACTCCAGACGGGCTGCGCTATGCCGATCGTAGGGACAGCCCTCCGTCGACAGTAACGACCGCCCCGGTCATGTACCGCCCACCCGGCCCCGCCAACAGCAGCAAAACGCCATCCAAATCGGCAGGCTCACCGAACCGGCCCAACGGCACACGGCCGCGCAGTTTCTCACCGGCCGTGCTGTGCAAAAAGTCCGCGGTAAGTTCCGTCTCGACGTAACCCGGCGCGATTGTGTTCACCGCAATACCTGACGAGCCCAGCTCTACTGCTAGCGTCCGCGTAAGCTGTTCCAGCCCCGCCTTGGAGGCGCAGTATCCATGCAATCCTGCATAGGGTTGGCGCGCCGCAATGGACGCGATATTGATGATGCGCCCATGGAGATTATGACTGATCATCCGCCTCGCAGTTTCACGGGCAACGGTGAACGCACCGCTTAAGTTCGTTGCAAGGACTCTATTCCAGTCAGCGTCGTCGTGCTCCAGCAATGGTTTGTTGACGACGATCCCGGCGTTGTTGACCAGAATCGACACCGGCCCCAACTCCGTCTCCGCGGTGTCCAAGGCTTCCAAAACAGAGGCCGGATCAGTGACATCCAACGCCAACGGCAGCGCCCGGCCGCCGCTGGACTCGATATCATCGGCCACCTCCGCCGAACGCGTGACGTTCCGCGCCCCGAGCGCCACCTTCACCCCTACTGACGTCAGAACGCGCGCCATATGAGCGCCCAGGCCACTCGAGCCACCAGTTACGAGGGCGACTCCCCCGGAGAGGTCGATGAGTTGTCCAACCGATGTGGCCGCTGCCGCCATTCGGACCGCCGTTCACGAAAAAACCAGCAGGACGCTACCAGCGTGAGCCCGGCAACGGCAATCGTTTCGCGCCAATGGCCCAAGATGATCGCGAAGGTCAGTAAGCCGGCCTGCAGCATCGCGAAGTTGGCCATCTGATTAACAACGTAGCACACCAGCCGGATCCATCTGCGCCCCGCCCGCCACACACCGGCGAACGTCGTGGTGAAGACCACGATCCATGCAAAGAACAGCGTGAGGTTTACCGGGTCGTTCGGATTGAACCGGCTGACCACGTCGCTCGCGAATTCGCCCAACGCACCCATATCTGCCCCAATCGTAAGTGCTAATCCTGGCAAAAATGAGATTCGTCAGCCGGTTATCTTGGTGTGAGCCCGTCTGGCAACGGATGGGCAAGCTGCTCGCATGTCGGGCAAACCGTGTAGGCCACCTGGACCGGCGCACTCACCTCGGCGCCCCGATCGGCAAGAGCCGTGCTCTCGCACCACAGGGTCCCATACTCTAGCCGATTGCAGATACTGCACCGCCGTAGGGCGTCACGATCTTTCGAGAAGCCAAAATGGAAATTCGGAACAATCGGTTCCGTCCGCAACAGCTCATGCTCAACCCGCAGAGTCTCTTCCGCATCCGGGATGATTGTCATTCGCTGATACCGCCGCATGGAGGGTGAATCACAGCGGTATGACCATTGCCGCGGCCGCGCCATGCCACGGGCCACCCGCAGGCAGGAGTCGATGACAAGCCTGGTTTTGTCACCAACCACATAATCGAGCAGACTCTGGCCAATCACACCGTTGGTAGACATCACCTCTTCCCCGCCATTGGCGGCGGCGAACGCATCCCAAGCCTCGTTAACGGCCACAATCCGGTCGTACGCATCCAACCAGTACGTCACCGGATCAGCAGCGCCAGCCCCCTCGCGCGCGCTATCCATCGGGGCAATGTACTCAAAGATTAAATCAAATCAACGATCTACCGAGCAAGCGGTCGCCAACAAAGTTAATGGCTTGTTAAGCGTTGCGGCCCAGCATTCTCGGAGCTTTCCCTAGCCGAATTGCTGTGTATAGCCGCGGACAAGTCCTGGTGAGCCCGCCTTCCGAGGGGCTCGCCGACATTCTGACCCAAGCCGGACTCGGCGTTATCGGCGCCGGACCCGACGGCATGCCCGTACCACAGCAGGGCGCCACCCATGTCTGCGCCGCCGTGCTGGGATCTTCGGACAGCGTCACCCAGATACGCACCAATCCGGAGCTTGCCGCCATCCCCGTCATCCTCCTGGGACAGGGCGAACAGCTCGCAACGGCGGTCGAACTCGGTGTTGAAGACGTTATGGATGCGCGGGTCGACCAAGAGGTTTTCCTGGCGCGCCTGCGGCCACTCCTGCGTCTCTCCACTGTGCTGAGCGAGACCAACCTCCGTTGCCGCACCGCCGCCCGGTTTGGTGTCACCTTCGGCGACCGCGGCTCGGTGGCAACCCTTGGAACGCCGCAAGTCCTGGTCGCTTCGGCAAACGCCGATCGCGCCAATGCGATTACCGACCTGGTCCGGGATGAAGCGACCATCGAGGTCGAACCGGACTCCTATGTTGCCGGCGACAAGCTCTCCAGCGGCAACTACGACGCCCTGGTTCTCGTCATCGACGGCGAGGAGAGCGGTAACCGGGCCATGCACCTGTGCAGCTACGTGCGCCGGCACCCGGCCCTCTATGAACTTCCGATGCTCTTGGTGACCGAGAAGTTCCGCTTCTTCGATCTGGCGGATGCCTATCGCACCGGCGCCAACATGGTGCAAGCCTGGCCAGTTGACCCGACCAGCTTCACCATGGGACTGCGGCTGTTGGTCCAACGGCGGCATCGCCTGACCGAAGCGCGTGAACATATCAAAGCCACGCTCGCGCTCGCCACCGCGGACAAGCTCGGAACCGTCTACTCCCGTACCTTCCTCGACGCTCATCTGGAGACTATGGGCGACCGCCCCGCCTCCGCCATTGCATTCAGTGTCGACAATCTGGCGGACATCCGTGATCGCAACGGCGACGACGCCGCCGACTCCCTGTTGCGCCAGGTCGCCGACTGGATCAGCGGCCTGGTCCGGGTCGAGGACTTGCCGGCCCGCCTCGACGACCACCAGTTCTGCGTGCTGCTACGCGACGCCGATGAGAATCAGGCGAAAGTCGTTGCGGAGCGCATCATGGCCGTGCTTGGCACCACACCGATGCTGCTAAACCCCAACGACGATGCCCCTGTGATCCCCTGGCTGCGCTATGGCCAAGCCACCCAGCGCCAGAACGACCCCCCTGGCCGCTTGATCGCCCGCGCTATCACGGAAATGCACTAGAACGCTTGCCTTTTCCCGGCGCCGCCGCATCTTTGGCTCGTGCATATCGACGTCTATTCCGACACCATTTGCCCCTGGTGCTATATCGGCAAGCGCCGTCTGGCGAAGGCTCTGGACAACTGGGGCCGAGGCACCGCCACCATTAGCTGGCGCGCTTTTCAGCTAAACCCGGAAATGCCGCCGGCCGGCATGGATCGCCAATCTTACCTTTCTTTGAAGTTCGGCGGCGCGACCCGCGCTAGCCAAATCTACGGAGTCATCGCCGACAATGGACGGCGCGAGGACATTCCCTTTGCCTTCGACCGGATCCAGCGGACACCGAATACCGTGGACTCCCACCGCCTCACCCGCTTTGCCGCTAGGGTCGGCCGCCAGGAGGCCGTCGTCGAGGCTCTCTTCCGCGCCTACTTCCTCAACGGTATCGATATTGGCGACCGCGACAGCCTGGCAGCCCTAGCAACGTCCTGCGGGCTCGATGGACGATCGGTGGCGACATACCTGGCGTCCGACCGCGATTTCGAAGACGTGCAAGCCGAAGACCGCCGGGCGCGGCGACTGGGTATCGACGGCGTCCCCTGCTTTATCGTCAACGGCAAGTATGCGCTCTCGGGAGCCCAAGAGCCCGAGGCCTTCGCCCCAATCTTCGAACTCGCCGCCAGCGAAGAGTCGGCTGCGACCGACTACCAGACAGCCTAGAGCTACTCGTTGTCGAGCCGGGCCTTCCGCCCGAGATATCCGCCATGGTGCCGCAGCCCGTAGTCATGGCGCGAAACGCCCTTGTGTTCCATGAGCACCAACGCGAGCGCATCCCCGATGGCGCCCATCACCGCCATGCTCGCAGTCGGCGTAAGCCCCAGCCGGCATGGCTCCTCGACTGGTCCCATATCGATAACGATGTTGCTGAGGTCCCGAAGGTCGGAGTCCGCGTGGGAAGTCACGCCAATAACCGTTTCCAACCCCAAATGCCGCCCGAGCTGGATGAGTTCCAGAACCTCCCGCGTCTTCCCGCTGGTCGAGAAGGCGATCAGGCAATCACCGGGGGCAATGAACCCCAAATCACCATGCGCCGCCTCACCGGCCTCAATAAACCCGGCCGGTGTACCGGTTGAGCAAAGCACCGCCGCGAACTTGCGGGCAATCAAACCGGCCTTGCCCATGCCGGTCGCCACAACCTTGCCCCGGCAGGTCGCGATGGAATCGATCGCCCGCTCCCACTCGTCCGTCACCTGCACCGCGTCTATGGCGGAGGCCTCGTGCCGCAGGATTTCAGCCATTCGTGCTTGCCGGCTCACCCTCACCCCTATTCCGCCGCCGCGGCCTGATTTCCGCCGGCCAGCTTCGATAGATGTTCCATCAATCGCCGCACACCTTCGAGTCGGCGTTTGTCGTCGACCCACTCCCGCCGATAGACCAATTTATGGTCAGGCCGCAACTGCACACGGCCGGCTTGGGTCGTGATGAACTGGATCAGCGCGCCCGGGTCGGCGAACTGATCGTTGTTGAACGTCACCACAGCCCCTTTCGGGCCGGCCTCCAGCTTCGCAACACCCGCGTCTCGGCAAAGTCGTTTCAACGCAATGACTTCCAGCAGATTCTCAAGCTCCTGCGGCAACGGACCGAAGCGATCGATCATCTCCGCTGCAAAGCCGTCGATATCCGCCCGGTCCTCTAGATTGGCCGTGCGCCGATAAAGGCCCAACCTGACGTTCAGGTCCTGCACATAGTTCTCCGGAATCAGCACCGGCGTCCCCACCGCGATGGTCGGGCTCCAATCCGAGGCCTGGTCCGCGGCTTCCCCGCCAGTCCCCCGGTCCCGCGCCGCGGCCACAGCCTCCTCCAGCATCTGCTGGTAGAGCTCGACCCCGATCTCTTTGATGTGCCCGGACTGCTCTTCGCCAAGCAGGTTGCCAGCACCACGGATGTCCAGGTCGTGGCTCGCCAGTGAAAACCCGGCACCCAGCGTGTCGAGCGTCTGCATGACCTCAAGCCGCTTCTGGGCCGTCGCCGGCAGCTTTCGGTCGGAAGGTACGGTCAAATAGGCGTAAGCTCGCGTCTTCGACCGCCCCACCCGGCCCCGAAGCTGGTAGAGCTGCGCGAGACCGAACATGTCGGACCGGTGGATGATGATCGTGTTCGCGGTCGGGATATCGAGGCCGGATTCGACGATATTCGTCGACAACAACACCTCGAACTTGCCCTCGTAGAAGTCCGACATGACCGCTTCCAGGTCCGTCGGACTCATTTGGCCATGGGCGATGCCAAACTTGATTTCGGGAACCAGGTTTTTCAGCCGTTCTTCCAGGGTCGCCAGGTCTTGAATACGCGGGCACACATAAAAGACTTGGCCGCCGCGAAAATGCTCCCGCATGATCGCCTCACGAATGATCACTGGATCGTAGGGCAACACGAAGGTACGCACGGCGAGCCGGTCGACCGGCGGCGAGGCAATCAGGCTAAGTTCGCGCACCCCGGTCAACGCAAGTTGTAGCGTCCTTGGGATCGGCGTTGCCGTCAGCGTCAACACATGAATGTCGGCGCGAAGCTGTTTGAGACGTTCCTTCTGCCCAACACCGAAACGCTGTTCCTCGTCGACAACCAAGAGACCCAGGTTTTGGAACTTGATGCTCTTCGCCAACAGCGCGTGGGTGCCGACGACGATGTCGACAGTGCCTTCGCTGATCTGCGCCCGCGCATCCTTGGCGTCCTTTGCCGACACCAACCGGGAAAGCTGGGCCACCCGCACCGGCAACCCGGCAAACCGCGTCTTGAAGGTCAGAAAATGCTGTCGGGACAACAGTGTTGTCGGCACGACAACCGCGACCTGGAAGCCTGCCATCACAGCGACAAACGCCGCCCGCAGCGCCACCTCCGTTTTCCCGAACCCAACATCCCCGCAAATCAACCGGTCCGTCGCCCGCCCGGACGCCAGGTCTTCCAGGGTTTCGGTGATGGCGCGGTCCTGGTCCTCCGTCTCAACAAACGGGAATTGCGCAACGAACTCGTCGTAGATCCCAGTCTGCACCTCCAGCCGGCTGGACCGCCGCAGTTCCCGTTCAGCAGCGATCCGCAACAGCTCGTCCGCCATCGCGGTGATGCGTTCTTTGACCTTCGCCTTCCGCGCCTGCCAGCCCGCACCACCCAACCGGTCGAGCAGCACCCCGGCGTCTTCGGAGCCGAAGCGGGACAGCAGGTCGAGGTTCTCAACCGGCAGGAACAGCCGGTCGTCACCGGCATAGATCAGCCGGACACAATCATGTGGCGCGCCTGCCACGTCGATGGTCTCAAGTCCGTCATACCGGCCAATCCCATGCTGGGCGTGCACGACCAAGTCTTGCGGGTTGAGCGCCGAGACCTCGGCAATAAAGTTCTCGGCTTTCCGCGCCTTGCGCGTGCGCCGGGTCAGCCGGTCACCAAGGATGTCCTCCTCGGTATAGATCGCGAAGTCCGATGTGACGAACCCACGGTCGAGGTTCAACACAACGGCTGATGTCGTGTTGCGCGGCATCGCCTTGACGACGGACCATTCGTCGATCGCCGCGACGTCGGACACACCATGATCGCGCAACAGTCCAATCAACCGTTCCCGACTGCCTTGGCTGTAGGCCGCGATGACGCTCTTCCGCCGCTCTTTCCGCTCGTTCTCGAGCCGCTGGCGCACCGCATCGAACAGGTTCAGATCGGGCCGGTTGCGGGCTTCGCAGAAATCCGTCGCTTGCCGGCCGCCAAGGGCCAACGCATGCCCGGCGCTATCGGGCCCCTGAAACGGCCAGAGCTGCAGCACCGACCGTGCCTGCATCGCCCCGCTCCAACCAGTTTCATCGAGGTACAGTGAATCCGCCGGCAACGGATTGTAGATGACCTCTTCGTCATTGCTTTTCTTGCCGCGGGCGGCGGCGAGACTCTGCCGCGCCTCGAAATACTCCTTGATCATCTCAAGCCGTGCCGACACGGCATCGCCGACCTGATAGTCGAGTAGGACCGGCGCATCCGGTACGTAGTCGAACAGCGTCTCCAGCCGGTCATAGAACAGCGGCAGCCAATGCTCGACCGCTGGATGCCGCTGCCCGGTGCTTACCGCCTCGTAGAGTTGGTCGCCCTCCCGAACCGCACCGAAGCTGGCTCGATACCCAGCTCGAAACCGCGCCACCCGCCGTTCATCGAGCTGCACCTCGCTCACCGGATAAAGATCGAACCGCTCGAGCTTCCCAGTAGTCCGCTGGCTCAGCGCATCGAACTGACGGATGCCCTCCACATCGTCACCGAAGAAATCCAGGCGAACCGGGTCTTCCTGTCCTGGCGGAAACACATCGACGATACCGCCCCGCACTGCATACTCGCCGGGTTCCCGAACCGTGCTAGCGCGGACATAGCCATTCGCTGTCAGAAACGTTGTGAGGTCATCCAAGCCCACCCGCTCGCCAACCGCCACGTTAAGCATGCTGGCGACCAGCACCTCGCGTGGCGGCACCCGCTGCAGCGCCGATCCTACGGTCGTGAGCAGCACCAGCGGCGTATCAGCGCCGAGGCGCGCCACTTGGCATAGGCCCGCCACCCGCTGTGCCGCGATATCCCGATGCGGCGGCACACGGTCGTAGGGCAGACAGTCCCACGCCGGGATCGAAACCGGATGGACCTTCGGCAGGAAGAACCGCAAGGCGTCCGCGACCCGCGCCATCCGCGCATCGTCCCGCAACACCACAACGAACCGCGCGCTGCCTGACAGCCCGGCCAAATGCTCCAGAACCAGGCCTTCCGCGCCCTCCGGCGCGCCGGAGACTTCGATACGGGAACCGGGATTGAGGCTGATGTCCGTCGCCATCCCGGTCAGGCGTTCGGCCGCATGGACTTGAGCATGGTCATAACCTCATTGTCCCACTGCGGCGGGACCGGCTTTTGGCCGCTGATCCACATATAGAGGTCCGGATCGCTGTTCTCGATCAGCGCCTCATATTGGTCGAGTTCGACCGGGCTCAGTTGCGGCAGGTACCGCTCGGCAAAGGCTCCAAGCAACGTATCCGTTTCCTTCGTACCGGTGTATTTGCTTCGGTACAGCAATCGTTTCAGGCGCACGTCCCGCTCCGGGGCCATGTCGGTGAACCTAATCCATCGTTGTCCAATGATGTGTAGGGTATAAGCGCTCCGCTCATGCGCGGCAATTCGGCTCTATGCGACCTCAGCAACTGAATCCTCTATTTCGCCCGGTCAGCGACCTACGTGGTGTTGGGACCCGTATTGCGACACTGATCGGGCAGGTCGCCGGGCCTCACGTGGTCGATCTCTGCTGGCACCTTCCCACCGGCATCATCGACCGCCGCTACCATCCAACAATCGCCGAAGCCGAACCGGGCCGGGTGGTGACCCTGACGGTAACAGTCGGCACTCATCAGCCGGCCCCGCCCCGCAACGCCCGTGTTCCGTACAAGGTCTGGTGTTTCGACGAAACCGGCGGCTTGTCACTGGTCTTCTTTCATGCCCGCGGCGACTATCTGCGGCGCGTACTTCCCCAGGGTCAGACCCGTATCGTGAGCGGCCGTGTCGACCGCTACGGCGAGGCGCTGCAAATGACCCATCCCGATTTCATTGTTTCCGAGGCAGAGATGGATCAGGTCGACCGCGTCCAACCGGTCTATCGGCTCACCAGCGGCTTGAGCGCCAAAGTCCTCGGCAAGGCCACGCTGGAAGCCCTGAAGACGGTGCCGGACCTGCCGGAGTGGCTGACTGATCACCACCGCGACGAAGCCACCTGGCCGTCATGGAGCACCGCCGTCCGCCAGGTTCACGCGCCAGAATCAGAGGCCGATCTCGACTCCCTTGCCTTGCCGCGGCAACGGCTTGCCTATGATGAACTGCTGGCCAATCAGGTCGTCGTCGCCCTCACCCGCGCCCGCCATCGCCAGCGGCCCGGACGCAGCCTCTCTGGCCATGGCCGCCTCTCCGAAGCCATCGAACGCACCCTGCCCTTCCAACTGACCACCAGTCAGCGAAGCGCGCTCTCAGACATCCGCGCCGATATGGGAGCCGACCGGCAGATGCTTCGCTTGCTGCAGGGTGATGTTGGCAGCGGCAAAACCGTGGTTGCCCTGCTCGCCATGGCAACCGCCATCGAAGCGGATACGCAAGCCGCTCTGATGGCCCCGACGGAGATCCTCGCCCGGCAACACTTCGCCACCATCCAACCCCTAGCCGCCGCGGCCGGGCTGAACACGGCCCTGATGATCGGCAGCGCCGGCACCGCCGAGCGCAGCCGCATCGCGTTGGGCCTTGCGTCCGGCGATATCCAGATTGTCGTCGGCACACACGCCATCATCCAGCAGAGCGTCTCATTCCGTGACCTGGCCTTCGCCGTGGTCGACGAGCAGCACCGCTTCGGCGTCCATCAGCGCATGCTGCTGGCAGCCAAGGGCCGCTCGGTCGACCTATTAGTGATGACCGCCACGCCCATCCCAAGAACCCTCCTATTGGCGGCCTATGGCGATATCGATGAGTCCCGGCTGACCGAAAAACCGGCCGGCCGCAAACCCGTCGACACCCGCGCGGTTTCAATGGAACGCATGCACGAGGTCGTTGACGCTGTGGACCGGGCGACCAAACAGGGGGCGCGCGCCTATTGGATCTGCCCCCTCGTCGAGGAGTCTGAAGTGAGCGATCTGGCTGCCGCCAGCGACCGGCACCAGATGCTCAACGCGCACCTGCTGCAACAAGTCGGCCTGGTGCACGGCCGGATGAAGACCTCCGAAAAGGACGCCGCCATGCGTCGCTTCGCCGACGGCGACACGCCCATTCTCGTGGCGACGACGGTTGTGGAGGTCGGGGTCGACGTCCCGGAAGCGACGTTGATCGTTATCGAACACGCCGAACGGTTCGGCCTGGCACAGCTCCATCAACTGCGTGGCCGGGTCGGCCGCGGCGACCGCGAGTCCACCTGCCTGCTGCTGTACCAGGGACCGCTCGGCGAAACCGCCAGGGCCCGGCTCCGCACCATCCGTCAAACCGACGACGGGTTCAAAATCGCCGAAGAAGACCTTCGTATCCGCGGCGGCGGCGACGTCCTCGGCACCCGCCAATCCGGCCTGCCGAGTTTCCGCCTCGCGGATCTCGCCTTCCACGCCGATCTGTTGGCCACCGCCCGTGACGACGCACGATCGATTGTTGAGCAGGACCCGCAGCTCACCTCGCCGCGTGGCCAGGCGTTACGGACCCTGCTCTATCTATTCCAGCGCGACGAAGTCGTCCGATACCTGCAAGCTGCCTAGAACTGTGCCGTCTCGGTCGACTCCGCCATGGCGGCGGTTGCCGACCGCCCCGCCGAAATCGCGTTCGCCACGGCATCGAAATAGGACGTCCCGACCTCCCGCTGATGCCGGATCGCGGTGTACCCATCCGCGGCGGCGCCGAACTCAGCATCCTGCAGCCGGGCATAGGCCGCCATCCCGTCGTCCCGGTAGCCACGCGCCAACTGGAAGGTCGCATGGTTAAGGCTGTGGAACCCGGCCAGCGTCACGAACTGGAACTTGTAGCCCATAGCACCCAGTTCCCGCTGGAACCGCTTCTGATCGTCCTTGTCCAAATGGCGCGACCAGTTGAACGACGGTGAGCAGTTGTAAGCCAGCATCTGATCCGGATAGTCGATCTTGATGGCCTCCGCGAAGCGGCGTGCCTCATCCAGGTCCGGCGTCGCGGTTTCGCACCACAGCAGGTCCGCATAAGGCGCGTAGCTCAACCCGCGGGCGATGGCGCATTCCAATCCGCCGTCAATCTCATAGAAGCCCTCCGCCGTCCGCTTCCCAGTGAGGAACGGATGATCGCGCTCGTCGATGTCGCTCGTCATCAGCTTCGCACTGTTCGCATCGGTGCGCGCCATGATGATGGTCGGCACACCCAGCACGTCAGCGGCCAGCCGGGCCGCATTGATGGTGCGAATGAAGGTCGCGGTTGGCACCAGCACCTTGCCGCCCAGATGGCCGCACTTCTTTTCCGAGGCCAGTTGATCCTCGAAATGAACCGCCGCCGCACCGGCCTCGATCAACGCCTTGGCCAACTCGAAAGCATTGAGGGCGCCGCCGAACCCAGCCTCGGCATCGGCGATGATCGGCGCCATGAAGTCGAGATCAGTGGTCTCGCCGCCATCATGCCGCTCCATCATCTGCACCTGATCGGCACGCTGCAAAGCTTGGTTAATGCGGCGCACAGCGGCGGGAACGCTATCCACCGGGTAAAGGCTCTGATCGGGGTACATCTGCCCGGCCGTGTTCCCATCGGCCGCC
The DNA here is from genome assembly GCA_028279245.1 of Alphaproteobacteria bacterium. GTDB lineage: Bacteria > Pseudomonadota > Alphaproteobacteria > UBA6615 > UBA6615 > JANQOE01. Next base: position 18,336 of record JANQOE010000104.1, on the reverse strand, counting down.
ACCTGCCAACCAGAAAGGTAGATGGCCTTCAACCCGGCCCGTACATGCTGCACGGCTTGGCTCCCGGTATAGGCGCCTAGGGTCGGCACGAAGGCCTGGCGGTTGAGGAGCCGCCACAGCTTCGCTGCGCCCATTTCCGCAAGGGTATGCTTCACCCGAACCGAGCCAGATAGCCGCTCAACGTCCCCGGGACGATAGTCCCTCCGGATGCCCTGCCACCGGTCCGGCGCCCAGGTTGGAGCGGTCCATTCGACCTCGTTGGTCGCCCGGTGGCAGACCAACGGAAAATCTTCTTCATCCGCCCCTGAGCGCTCTAAGTAGTCATACAGTGGCTGGTCTTTCGGCATCGTGGACCTCCCAGTTCGATGCCTGTAAAAAAACAACACAACGGACATAGTGCGCAATAACATCTTGTCACACTGACAGAAAACGTGTCACAACAGCGCCAACGTCAGACGCAAAAAATGTCAAGTTTGTAAATTACAGGGCCTCAATGGCGACCCAGACGACGCTTCCGAACCTCCCCAAAAACGGGACAAGCACCGCACGGTTAGGTGGCAAGATCCGCCGGTTGCGCCGCCGCGCCGGTTGGACCCAGGCGCAACTCGCCGCTCAGCTCGATATCTCGGCCAGCTATCTAAACCTGATTGAGCACAACCGGCGCAACGTCACGGTCCCCCTGCTCCTCCGTATCTCGGAGACGTTCCAGGTCGAGGTCGGCGATCTGGTCGAAGACGATGAAGGTCAGATCATTGCCGATCTAATCGACATGTTCGCCGACGAGATGTTCGATGACCACGATCTGCGCTCCACTGACGTGCGCGATCTGATTGGCGCTACCCCCAATGTGGGCCGGGCCGTCCTTGGCCTCTATGACGCCTTCAAGAAGTCCCGCGAGGATCTGCAATCCTTTGCCGAGAACGTCGCACCGCCCGACGAGCGGCCTATCGCCGTGCAAACCGATCGGTTTCCGGCGGAGCAGGTGTCCGACTTCCTGCAGGCCAACTCCAACTACTTCCCCGACCTCGAGGCCGCCGCCGTCCGCGTCAATCGGGACTTACGTCAAACCGGCACGGATGCGTTTCAGGCGATGTCGGCCTTCCTCGCGAACGCTTATGGCATCCGCATCGTCATGCTGCCGCCCGATGTCGGCCGAGACGCGCTCCGGCGGTTCAATCCGGACACCCTCACCCTCGAGATGTCCGAGCTCCTGCCCCCCGCCAGCCGAAACTTCCAACTCGCCTGCCAGATCGGCCTGTTGGCCGCGAAGGTCGAAATCGATTCTGTCGTGGGTCGGGCCACGCTTGCCGGCCCCGACGCGACCAAGCTGGTGCGGGTGGCGCTCGCCAGTTACTTCGCCGCTGCGCTAATCATGCCCTACGAGACCTTCCTCGAGCATGCCGAGAAGTTCCGCTACGACATCGATCTGCTGGTCCACCATTTCGACACCAGTTTCGAGCAGGTGTGCCACCGCCTGACGACCCTGCAGCGCCCAGGAGCCCGGGGCATCCCTTTCCACATGCTCCGGACCGACATCGCCGGTAACATCTCAAAGCGCTTCTCACTGTCCGGCATCCATATCCCGCGGCACGGCGGCGCTTGTCCGCGCTGGAACGTCTACACCGCCTTCATGCACCCGGGCACAATCAATGTGCAGGTCTCGCGGATGACCGATGGCCGCACCTACTTCTGTATTGCACGCGCCGTCAAGAAGTCGATCGGCGGCTACGACTCCCCACCGACCTACCTGTCGATCGGCCTTGGCTGCGACCTGCAGTACGCCAACGGTTTGGTCTATGCGGACGGTGTGGACTTCAGAAAAGCCCAGCAAGCTGTGCCGGTGGGCGTATCCTGCCGCACATGCGACCGGATGGATTGCCGGCAACGGGCATTCCCACCCATATCCCGGCCACTGGGGATCGACGAGAACGTACGCGCCCAATCGGCTTACGTCCCTGCAGAGTAGCTCTACTCGCCGGCCAGTTTCTCGCTTATTGCTTCGGCCGCCGCCGGTCGCTGTGCGGGAATGCGTGGGATGTCCTGCTCATTCTCGGCCCGCGGATCCGGCGGGGTCACAATGCCGCCGGAAATGATCATCTTGGCCCCTTCCTCCACCGACATCTGCAGCGGGACAAGTTCCCGCCGCGGCAGGAACAGCAGATAACCCGACGTCGGGTTCGGCGTGGTCGGCAAGAACACATTCACCATCTCGTCTTCGGTGATGCTCTGAATCTCGCCTTTGGTCACGCCCGTGACGAAGCCCATGGCCCAGCATCCCCGCCGGGGATACTCAAACATCACCACCTGCCGGAATGCCGTCGATTTCTGGGCAAGGATCGTCTCGAAGATCTGCTTCGTCGCGCCATAGATACTGCGGACGACCGGCATCCGGTGCAGCAGACTGTCGCTTATCGCCAACAGCGTCCGGCCGACAAACAGCGTCGTCAACGCGCCAACCAGGGTAATGAACCCGATCAGCACGATCAGCCCCAGACCAGGCACGGCGAACGGCAAATACGTATTCGGGTTGTAGGATGACGGAATAAACGGCGTTATTCGGGCGTCGACGAACCCCAGTAGCTGCCATGTTAGGAAGAGGGTAATGCTGATCGGCGCCGCGACCAGAATGCCCGTCAGGAAGTAACCGCGCAGTCGTGCGGACAGCCCCACCCGATGGGTGTGCCGTTCACCCCTGCTTCTACCGCGCTTCACCATCGCCCGGGACGCCCTTTCTCCCGCTGGGAGGCAAATCTCAGGATAACTAGCGGCAACTGCCGATGGCCCCTAAATTGCCGCCAAGTAGGGAGGTAGGGTGAAAAATATGCGCCTACAAGACAAAAACGTGATCGTCACTGGGGCTGGCTCTGGCTTCGGCGCCGGCATCGCCCGCCGGTTCGCGGCGGAGGGTGCCAGAGTCTTGATCGCCGACCTGAACGCCGATGCCGGACGAGCGGTGGCCGACTCCATCCGAGCCGACGGCGGGACGGCAGAATCCGCGCAGGCGGACGTCGCCGTCAGTGACGATGTCCGGGCACTCGCCCAACGCACCAAAGCAAACTTCGGTTCCGTCGACATCGTCGTAAACAACGCCGGCATCGCCCAGCGGAACGCCCCGATGCTGGAAACGACCGAAACCCAGTTCGACCGCATCTTCGCCGTCAACGTAAAGAGCATCTACCTATCCGCCCAACAGTTCCTGCCCATCTTCCGCGAGCAAGAAAGCGGCGTTTTCCTTAACGTTGCGTCAACGGCCGCCGTCCGCCCACGTCCGGGCCTGACTTGGTACAACGCGAGCAAAGGCGCGGTCGTGACAATGACCCGTTCGATGGCAGCGGAACTGGCACCGGAGGGAATCCGCGTGAACGCCATCAACCCGGTCGCCGGCGAGACACCCCTGCTCGCGGAGTTCATGGGCGGCCAGGTCACCGAGCAGTTGCGCGAAAAGTTCATCGCCACCATCCCGCTCGGCCGACTGAGCCAACCCGAAGACATCGCCAATGCGGCCGTCTTCCTTTGCTCCGACGAAGCCTCGATGATCACCGGCGTATGCCTGGAGGTGGATGGCGGCCGCTGCATCTAGGCGGGCCAATCCGAACTCGAGATCTGGTGCGGCTGGAGGGACTCGAACCCCCACGGGCTTGCGCCCACTAGCACCTGAAGCTAGCGCGTCTACCAATTCCGCCACAGCCGCGCGGAGGCCAGACTTTTAGGCTATGCCAGGATGAGGTTCAAGGTTGTGGTGCGGCTGAGAGGACTTGAACCTCCACGGGGTTTCCCCCACAACGCCCTCAACGTTGCGCGTCTACCAATTCCGCCACAGCCGCGCCGAGGCGCGTCTACTTATCAAGAACCGGTATCAGCGGCAACAACCGCGTCAGCGCCGATCAGCCCCGCTTACGGCTGGCCGCGGCCCGCAGCGCGCCTTCCGCCTGCCCCTGGGCCGACTTGTCCAATTGCCGGCAGTGCCCTTCCAGATGGGCGCCTGACTCGACAGCTAGAGTCCGGTGCAACACGTCACCCAGCAGCCGCGCCGTCCCCGATACGTTAACGGTCGGCGCCCTGACCTGACCGATCACCTCGCCGCCGACCGTGATCGACTCCGCCGAGAGCCCGCCATCGATCTGCGCCCCGGGTTTCACCGCAATGATCCGGCTTTCAATATCGCCCTCGACCCGTCCTTCGATATGCAACTCCCCGCTACAAACCAGGTTGCCGACGATCTTCAGGTCAGGACCGATGGTTGAGACGCGTGGGCTGGCTGGCGTCGGGGCCGCACCCCGCGTGTCATTCGGCTGCTGTTCGGCCACCGGCGTCGCTGCGGGGCGATTTCCTTGACGGCCGCTCGCGGGCACGCTGGTGTTCTTGTTGCTTGAGGAGTTGTCCGAACCCGAGCCGCGTGAAAACATGCCATCTCCCTCCAGGTAGCCGACGGTCTGAACCCTGCCGGATCTGAATTTGCTACCGAATTCGATTTTCACCAAGCGTAATATTTGTGTTCTTTGCGACGATCCCTCAGCGGTCGTACCGCAGGGAGACGATGAATGACTCGATTGCATCGTTGACTTCGACCGGGTGCGTAATCGGCGCCATGTGCCCCGCGCCTTCTATCTCGACGACCCGCGGCTGCGGCACGGCACCCGCCAACAGCGACACAATGCGGTCGGTCGGCGGTTGCGTCGCGGTCCCGCGCACAAGCATCGTCGGTGTCGCGAGTGACTCGAACGCCGACAACGGCGTCGTGGGCTCAAACGCGTTCGGCCACTCCTTGTAAGTCTTTGCGGCCGTGCGCAGCACGTAGCTCTGCAACTCGCTGGACGCGTTGTCCCAGGCACCCGGACCGTTCCAGTAATCGAAATATGTGCGAACACCCGCGACCGGCGTCCCCGCATCGAGCCCGGCATTGAAATCCACGCCCAGCCGAAGGATGTCTTCGAACAGTGCGGTGTCACCAACCTCCCGCAACAGCCAGAATGCGATCGGCTCGATAAGTGTGAGACTTCGCAACGTGAATGCACCGCTCAGTGCAGCATTCAGCGCTATCAGACCACCGTACGAATGCCCAACCAAATGGACCGGGCCATCGGCATCCTCGACGCTTCGCCGCACCAGTTCGATTTCGTCCGCGGGTGACAGCGGCACATCCGAGGGCCAGCCGTCCGTCGCACCGTAACCAATCAGGTCAGGCGCCCAAACCGCAAACCTGTCCGAGAGCCGCTCGACCAGTTGGCGCCATTGCGTACCGGCACTGGAGGAGCAGTGTAGCAACACGACGTGCGGACCCTGCCCCGCTCGCAATCCGCCGATCTTCATGCTGAACTGAACTTGCCTTTGCCCATCATCCAGCAGCAGCAAGTTCAAGCAACCGGGGCACTATGCGAGCCAAACGCAGCGCCTCCTCACGATGGAACGAGTCCAATTCCGGCACCGGCGCCCGGCAGGCATCAGTTTCGAAGATGCCCGCACGCTGTCGCAGCATCTTGAAGAAGCGAATACTCACATGGATGTGCTGGTTCGAGAAGGCGATGAACGGCAGCAACGCTTCAAACAAGCTGCGCGCGCCTTGATCGTCGCCCGCCACGAAACGTCGGTAGATCGCGACGTAAACTGCCTCAAACTCCGTCGGCATGAAGGCGTGAACACCGCGCCCCAAAGCATCGAGCATTTGGGAGACAGCCCATCCACCGCAAACATGCAACTCGCCCGACGTAGCCGCTAACACCTCCGAGTATTTCGGCCCGGCTGGAACCGTCTCGATCTTCAACGACTGAAAGGCCGGCACAGTCTCAAACAACTCTGCAATCACATCGACAGGCAGGCCCGGTCCATGCCAGTCCAGATCTTGTAACATGATGGGTCCAGGGCCCTGCTCCGCCAGCGCTTCGATCCGGTCCTGCAGATCCAATGGCGCGCAACCGACCGGCGACTGATACAAAACCGCGTCAGCGCCCACCTCACGTGCCGTCTGGGCTCTCTTCAGACTGGCGTCGAACCCGTCCGCCGAAACACTGACGATGACGGGGACCCGAGCCGCATTCGCGTCCACAATCGAGCCGGCCGCCGCCGCAAACTCTGCGTCCTTCAGGCTCGTACCCTCGCCCGCAACCGCCAGCGCCAGGATGCCGGCACAGCCCGCATCCACCACATGGTCGACCTCACGCCGCAGGCTGGCAGCATCCAAGGATTGGTCGGGCGCGAAGGGCGTGTTCAGGCTCGTCACGATCCCGCGCACAGCCCCCAAATCCAGCTTGTTATCGACCCTGCTCACACGACTTCCCCTACTGGTCGATCAATGATATATCAGTGATAGCTCATGGGCGAAGAGGCCTGAAGAATAACGCTATGGCGGCAAAAAAGGATACTGGTTCAAAGCAGCCGTCCCTCTACGTGGCGCTGCTGACCCCGCTGGATGAAAGCCTGCAGTGCCGGACAGACTTGCTAGCCGCCCACTGCCGACGGCTGCTTGACCGTGGCGTTGACGGCTTGGCTTTGTTCGGAACGACTGGATTTGGCCCCGTCCTGCCGACCTCCCAACGCAAGGACGTGCTAGAGGCGCTGATTGAGGCGGGTATTGATCCGAAAAGGCTTCTGGTCGGCACGAGCGCGGCTTCTCTGGCGGATTCGATTGCACTGACCCGACATGCGGCTAGTGCCGGCTGTGCCGGCTGTTTCGTAATGCCGCCGTTCTTCTTCCCCGAAGGTCGTCACGACGGAATTCTGGAGTTCTACACACGGATCATCGACGGCACCCGGGACGACCGGCTGCGTCTCTATCTGTACAACATTCCGGCGTTCCACCCCTCGCCTATTCCCGTCGATCTGCTCGGAAAGCTGCATACACGCTTTCCCGCGACGGTCGCCGGGATCAAGGACAGCTCCGGCGACCGCGCATATCTTCATGAGCTGCTCAAGACGCACCCACAGCTGGAGGTTTTCACCGGCATTGAACCGCTCCTACCCGAAGCAATCGACGCCGGCGCGGCCGGGGCCATATCCGGGGTCGCCAACCTGGTTCCGGCCCTCCTGAGACAGCTCTGCAGCCCGGACACAAACCCCGATCGACCGGCGTCGCTGTCCCAGGCCACCGAGCTGGTTCGTGCCCTTCCGAGCGACGCCATACTACCCGCCCTCGCCGAGCTGATGGCCGCTTTGTCGGGCGAACCCACCTGGCAGACCCTCCCGCCACCACTGCAGAGCATCCCCAGAGAGGTCCTGGACCCTCTGACCCACATGTACCGGGAGCATGCCGAATGGTCACTTCAACCAGCGGCGTGATCGAAGGCTAGGCACACATGGCCGAACGAACAAAGCTAAGCCACGTAGCCTACGATCGCTTTAAGGAACGGCTATTCTCCGCCGACGTCCGGCCGGGCCAGTTCGTCTCCCAGCGGGAACTCGTTGGGCTGACCGGCGTACCCCTCGCGCCCGTACGCGAAGCACTCCTAAAGCTCGAAACAGAAGGCCTGGTCCACATCGTCCCCCAGCGGGGCGTCCAAGTCGCGGAAGCGAACCTGAAACTCATCCGCAATACGTTCCACCTTCGCATGATCGTCGAAAAGGAAGCGGCACGGCGCTACGCCGAACAAGCCCCCGCCGACCAGATCCAAGAACTGATCGACGCCCACGAAGACATTCTCGCACGGCACGCGGATGGTGTTGACGGCGAACTCATCGCCGACTGGCAACGGGTCGACTATCGACTGCACCATCGAATGGTGGAGTTCCTCGGCAACGATCTGCTGATCGACATCCACCGGGTCAATATGGACCGCATTCGGCTCATCCGGTTGGATCAGGTCGCACCCTCGTCCCTTGAGTCTTCAATGCAAGAGCATCTAGCAGTCCTGCGCGCCTGCGAGCAGCGCGACCCGGATGCTGCCGAAAAAGCGATCGACCTCCATGTATCAATTGCCCTGCGACACGCGATGGGTCTGTAAATGACAGTCACACGCAAAGGGCTCCAAAAGCTCCCCACGAGCCGCTACCCTGCACCACACAGGGCGGCTCAAAACGACCACCCACCGAGAAACAACTTCTGAGGAGGAAAGACATGACGATGAAACTCGGCCGTCGCGCCTTTGTCGGTGCGGCTGCGATTGGTATGCTGGTCGGCATCGCCGGCCCAGCCCTCGCCCAGGACAAGATCGTCCTGCGTATGTCGACCCCGGCATCGGAAACGGACTTCCGTTCCCAGGGCTTGGCCACGACTTTCGCCGACGCCGTCAGCGAGTTCGCCGAATACCAGCCGCACTACAACGACTCCCTATTCAAACAGGGCACCGAGTTGGTTGCGATAGCCCGCGGCAACCTGGAAATGTCCCTCACCTCTGCCCAGGAACTCGCCAAGCTCATTCCTGAGTGGTCGATCTTCACCGCCGGCTACCTGATGCGCGACGCCGAACACCAACGGAAGGTGTTCGAGGGCGACATCGGTAAGGAGATGTACCAGCTCGCCGAAGACAAGCTCGGCGTGAAACTCCTGTCCGTCATGTACTTCGGCACCCGGCAGCTGAACCTGCGCGGCGACAAGCGGATCAACACGCCGGCGGACATGGAAGGCATCAAGCTTCGTATGCCGGGCACCGACGCCTGGCAGTTCCTTGGACGCGCACTCGGTGCAAACCCGACGCCAATGGCGTTTACTGAGGTCTACACCGGGCTCCAAACCGGAACGATTGACGGCCAGGACAACCCTCTACCCACCGACAAGGATCGGAAGTTCTACGAGGTTACCGATCAAATCATTCTCACGAGCCACCTCGTCGACATGAACTTCCTGGCGTTCAGCAAAGAGGTTTGGGACGGCCTGACCCCGGATCAGCAACAGACTGTTCAGGACGCCGCCAACACCGCATCGCGCGAGATCACCGAGAAGATCCTCGCCAATGAGGCTGAGTTGGTGGACTTCTTCAGAGAGCAGGGCCTGGAAGTCTACACGCCGGACGTCGACGCCTTCCGCGAGCGCGCGCAGAAAATGTATCTGGAAAGCGACTTCTCCAAGGACTGGCCGGAAGGACTGCTCGAGCGCATCAACGCAGTTCAGTAATCCCGAACCATGACGTTCGCATCCAAATGGTTGCGACAACTTGCAGACAACGTGGCGGTGGCTCTGCTCACCGCCATGTTTGTCTGCTTCATGCTGCAGATCTTCTTTCGCTACGTCGTCAATCAGCCCCTGACCTGGACCCTTGAGGCGAACCTGCTCGCTTGGGTCTGGATCGTTTTCTGGGTATCAGCCTTCCTTTTGCGCGACAGCGACCATGTGAAGTTTGACATTCTCTACCTGAGCGCCCGCCCGCCAGTCCGAAAGATCTTTGCCTTGATATCGGCGGTCGCCATCGTCGCCGGTTTCGCCGTGGCCTACCCCGGGTCTTACGACTTCATTTCCTTCATGCGGATCGAGAGCAGTTCCAGCCTCGGCATTCGTCTCGATTACGTCTTCTCGGCCTATCTCCTCTTTGCCGCGGCGATCATCGTTCGTTATGCGGTTCGGATCGCCAGGATCATCATGGGCGCCGACATCGATGCCGATTAACACCCCATCCGTCTAGAGCAGGATGAGCACCGCATTCCTGTTCTGCCTGGCCACTCTCTTCGGCGTGGCGGCGATCGGTGCGCCGATTGCCCACTCCCTCATTATCGCGGCCACCGTCTATTTAGCGATGAGCGGCCTCGACCTCGGTCTCGCCTCCGAACAGATCCTGCAAGGCCTATTCAACAGTTTCATTTTGTTAGCCGTGCCCCTGTTCATCGTCGCTGCCAACATCATGAACGCTGGCACGATCAGCGACCGGCTCCTCGGCTTCTGCGTCGCACTCGTCGGCCGGTTTCGCGGTGGCTTGGGTCACGTCAATGTCGTTGCAAGCCTGATCTTCTCCGGCATGTCGGGCTCCGCCATCGCCGACGCAGCGGGCATCGGCAAGATCGTCATCGAAATGATGACCAAGAACGGCCGCTACGCGCCGGGCTTCGCCGCAGCCATCACCGCGGCCTCGGCGACCATCGGACCGATCATTCCGCCATCGATCCCGATGGTCATCTATGCCCTCGTGTCCGATACATCGATCGGCTTCCTGTTTTTGGGCGGTATCATCCCCGGACTGCTGATGGGCGTCGTCTTAATGGCAATGATCTTCTTGATCGCCAGCCGCCGAAAAATGCCGATCGACGATCCCGTCCCGCTGCGCGAACTGCCCGCCCGCGCGGTCAATGCATTCCCGGCCCTACTGATGCCAGTTATCCTGCTCTTCGGCATCTATGGCGGCGTAACAACCCCAACCGAAGCGGCCGCCCTAGCCGCCTTCTATGCACTCGTCCTGGCCGCTTTCTTCTATCGCGCTCTTTCCGCCCGCGTCCTCTACGGGATCATGTCGCGCAGCGCCCGCACCTCCGCGTCCATTGGACTGGTGATCGGTGGGGCGCTGATCTTCAACTTCATCGTCGCGAGCGAGAACATCCCGAACACCCTGGCCGCCTTCCTGGCCAGCATCGATCTCTCGCCGATCGTCTTTCTATTGATGGTCAACGTCATCCTGCTGCTGCTGGGATGCGTCCTCGACGCGACGACCATTCTGCTGGTGATCATACCCCTGTTCCTCCCAACCAGCCGTGAACTCGGCATAGACCTCGTCCACTTCGGCGTTGTCGTCGTCGTCAACACGATGATCGGTCTGATCACACCGCCCTACGGTGTACTCTTGTTTGTCATCAACGCGACGACGGGCATTGCCCTGCGGGATACGATCAGGGAGATCCTGCCATTCCTGTTCATCCTGATAGTGGCGCTTCTAACGATGACCTTCGTGCCGGAGGTCGTCCTCTGGCTACCTCGTCAGTTCGGCTATCTCGGATAAGTCAGAGCGACTGACCGGCCAACTCGCTCATCTCGCCGTCGCTAAGACCGACCTCCCGGCCCGCCCCTAGGACCTGTGACCAGGTGGCATCGTCCAGCGGAATCCCATCCCGCTGCCGCTTCTCTCGGGTGTTGAACTCGACATCCCCCGGCATCAGCACGGCGCCGCTGGGATCCTTGGGCGGTGAGGATGTTACATAGCCGGCATAGCGCTTGATCTCTGCTCCCAGCGCCGAGGCGTCCATATACACCCCAGGCTTGATCGCAATCGTCAGCGTCGAATTCACCAGGGTCGTATTCTCGGGGTTCGAACAGCCCTCCCCGGTCAGCGCTCCGGACAGGATATCCGTCAAGATATTCAGACCCGACCCCTTGTGGCCGGCGATGGGAAGCAACGCGCCGCCGGCATAGAAGTCGTTCGGGTCAGTCGTCGGTTGCCCGTCTTTGTCGACAATCGTCCCCGGCGCGACCTCCAATCCCTTGTTCCGGGCGATCGCCAGCTTACCCTCTGCGACGACTGTCGTGGTCATGTCGAGCAGGATCGGATGTCGACCCTCCACCGGCACGCACATAGCCAACGGATTGATCGCCAAGCGGCGATCGCTGCCACCGAACGGCACCGCCATGGAGCCCGTTGTCCGTAGGAACATCAGGGCCGCCAACCCTTGCGCGGCCAGCACCTCGGCCCACTCGCCGAGCCGCCCGGCATGCGCTGTGTTGCGAACGGCGATCATCGCCAGCCCCTTCTCGGCTGCGTTCTTCGCAACCAGGCCCATCGCCGCTTCCATGATCACTTGACCAAAGCCCATATGACCGTCGATCACGGAAACGACGCCGTTGTCGAACACGGTCTCCGGCTGCCCCGATGGATCGACCTTGCCGTCTCCCATTATTCGGAGATAGCGGGCAACCCGCACCACTCCATGGGAATCGTGCCCACAGAGGTTCGAATCCACCAAGTGCCGCGCCACGCAGGCGGCGGTCTCGGCATCACATCCTGCGGCGGCGAATATCCGGGTCGTCAGCGCCGTCAGGCGGTCGGCTTGAATCTGCATCGGTCCTCCCAGTCGCCTGGGAGTATAGACAGTGCTACCTTCCCCGCCAAAGTGGAGGCCGCATGCTGATCAAGTATGATCCCTGGTTCCAGCCACCCCTGCGCCGGATCCTCATCACGGCGGTCTGCGCCGGCTGGCTCATCTTCGAACTCACCCTCGGCGATGAGGAACTGGGCCTCTGGGCCATGATCGCGGGGGCAGTCACCGGGCTCGCCGTCTGGAACTTCTTTCTGTCCGGGGACTACCGCCAAAAACCGGCAGGCGACAGCGATCCGGAGCCGCCAACCGAATAGGCCGACAGCACAAGCAAGCTTGGCCTCAACCGGCACTTTGCGCTATAAGCCCCCGTTCTGATCCGCGGTAGCTCAGTTGGTAGAGCAGGTGGCTGTTAACCACCGGGTCACAGGTTCGAGTCCTGTCCGCGGAGCCATTCTTAGGGGCCCGAGCATCTCGGGCCCCTAAATGATTTGAGGCCAGCTCCCACGGTGGCTCGGACAGATCCGGACCCGGCGAACCTACAGCGATTTGCCGTCGTTTTCTGGTGTGGCGCCTTCGGCGCGATCGTCATCGGCTCCCTGACACCGGAACCGCCGAGCGCCGAGCATGGCAACCTGGTCTGGCTGCATCTCCTTGCCTATGCCGTGCTGTCCAGCCTGACTTGGCCGGCATTCTCGATCTGGCGCGGCCCGCTGCTGTTCGTCGCAATCTCGATTTTGGCGGCGTTCGGTACCGTCATAGAGTTCGCCCAACCCTTCGTCGGTCGCGTGTTCTCCCCCGCTGACGCGGTCGCCAACGCCATCGGGGTCATTGTCGGTGTACCCATCGGACGGCTGATACGCCGCTACTGGCCCGCCTAGCCGCATCCGCTCGCACGGTCGGGCATTTTTGAGTCTTACCGCGGCCGGTCCGCCAAACCACACGACGTTCCGCAACAATCGCCCGCCTTTTGATCTAGGGAGAACTGACATGCAGGAACTAAAGGACCATTGGGGTCGGTACTTGAAGGGCGGCATCGGCGGCGCTGTCGTGGTGCTCATTCTTGGCTTCGCCGCCGGACCGCTCACGACCAACGGCAGCGCCGAGAAACTCGCACTGGCGGCGGCGCAAGACCGTGACGTGACATATTGTGTGGCGAACGCGATGAAGCTCGTGGCAACGGGCGACCATGCGGCGCCGACGAGCACCAGCGAGAAAACTGAGTTGGCGAAGGCGTCACTAGCGAGCCTACTGCCGGAAGCCAAATTCGCGAACGCGCAGTTCCGCGATTGCTCCAGAGCGTTTCCGAGAGACTTCTAGTTCAGTGGTGATCTGGGTCGGTGGAGGCCGACCCTGATCTCAACGGGCTGGCTACCGGGCAAACCAGCGAACCGCACCAAACCGTACGGTTGGCTCATGCCAATCGCGGGACAATGCGGAGACGCTTTCGTCCGGCACGTCTGCCGTCACCTCAGCGGTCCTCGGCTGCGGTGCAACCCGAGCGCGCAAAACCCAAAAACTATCGAGATTAAACCTGGCTGTTCGATCGGTCACATCGTCCATGGGACATCCTCCAGGAGGACTTGTCTAACCTGTGACCATTGTGGGTTTGATTGATTTGCATAGGGTTAATATGCGGAAAAACCCACTAAAATCAGCTTAGTCTGAAAATTCTAAGGCCGGTATCTCGTCGATGCTAGCGCGGTTATGCTCCCGGACATACTCGGCGACCCCTGCAGCCCCTTTTCGTTCCGCCCAGCGTTCCAACTGATCCCGTTCCTTAACAAAATCATAAACCGGGACACCGAACCCACATGAATCCGCAATGCGGGATACCGACACGCGGATAACCGAACGCGTGTTCATTCGATCCTGGAACAGTTCGGCAAGATCTGCGAAATCGCTATGGCCCGCGGCGATAACCTCACCCGTTCCGTAGAGGCGCAGGATCAGCGGTGGCCCCGCGAACGCACAGAACATGATCGTTATACGACCGTTCTGCCGCAGGTGTGCGATGGTCTCCGCACCACTGCCGACCAAATCCTGATACGCAACACTGGTAGGGCCGAGCACCCGGAACGAGTCCAAGCCCTTGGGCGACAGGTTGACGTGCCCACCCGACGCGGGCGCAGTTGCTACGAAGAAAAGCTGCTGTTGCTGGATGAAGGTTTGCAGTCTTTCATCCAGCGCCTCGTAGACCTTGCCCATCTCAGCACCAGTAGTCGACGACAGTCACGGTCGCGACATGCGGACGAACCAGTTTGCCGAACGCGACATGATCCGGATGAACAAGATAGCTATCCCGATCAGCCTCGTTCTTGAAAGTCATAAAGAAGCAGTGGGTATGGCCACGCGCCTTACCCTCGGGGCTGATGTTAAGGCCCCACTCCATAGACTGGATCTCGGAAATGCGAGTCTTCAGCCCAACCAGCGTTTCTTCGATCTCACGGACCTGACCGTCGCTGGTGTCCGGCTTGAACCCAAACATGACGACGTGTCGCAAACAATCACCCTGCTCAGCCACTAGCTCATCTCCCTGCTTGTTCCTTAAGGTCGATAGACGACACCAGGTGATGAAACAAGGGAGACGCAACGTACCGACCGGCCATAAAGAAAAAGCCCCGCTTGGTGCGGAGCTTTTTCCGGGTCCCGATCACCAGGGGCCTCTCCATAGACGATTGCTAGCCTATGTGCACTTTCGGTCAATAACCACTATGCCGAATGGGTTATAGGTGTGGAACACTCCAAAAAACTGTGGATACGATCACCGATAGTCCGGGTTCGGATAGTCGAACCGGCAGCCGGCCTCCCAGGCCGAGCGTTGATTGCCATGCGCCGGCACACCGCCGCGGTCCTTTAGCATCCGAGCGAGGTGCAGCAGATTCCAGGTCATGAAGGTCGTGTTGCGGTTTGTGAAGTCGTTCTCCGGGCCACCTGATCCGGGGTCCATATAGGAAGGACCGGGTCCAGCCTCGCCGAGCCACCCGGCATCGGCCTGCGGAGGAATCACGTAACCGAGGTGCTGCAGTGAATAGAGGATGTTCATCGCGCAGTGTTTCGCGCCATCTTCGTTCCCCGTTATCAAGCACCCGCCGACCCGCCCGTAGTAGGCGTACTGCCCCGCATCGTTAAGAATGTGCGAGTTTGCATACAGCCGCTCGATCACCTTGGTGCAGACCGAGGACTTTTCGCCAAGCCAAATCGGCGATGTGACCACGAGTATATCAGCGGCCTCCACCTTCTCGTATATCCCGGGCCACTCGTCCTGATCCCAACCATGCGCCCGCATGTCCGGGTAGACGCCATACGCGATGTCAAAGTCGACCGGCCGCAATACGTCCACGGCCACCCCATTTCGCTCCATGATCGTGCACGAAATGCGGATCAAGCCGTCGGTATGGGACGGCTCCGGCGATTTCTTGAGCGTGCAGTTCAAGAAGAGAGCCTTCAAGTCCGAAAAGTCCGTGGTGTTCTCCGAACACCACTTCTCCTGCAGTTCGTTCAGCATTTCTCTCGCTTCCCCGTCGGTTGATCCCTGAGGTTCACTTAAACACCGGCCACCGACATATTAGGTCGCATTCCCGGTTTGTCGCCAAGCGGAGGTACAGAACTGCAGGGAGGTCCAATAATCCGGCAAATCGAAGACGTCGATATTGAGTGGATCTCACGTCTGAATAAATCTCTGGAGATCGAACTCTCGCCGCTAACCCCGCACGAGCTGCGCCAGCTCATCGGCCGGGCATTCTACGCCCATGCCATCAACGCGGCAGACGCCTTTCTCTTGGCCTTCGACGAAGGCGCGCCCTACACAAGTCCGAACTTCCAATGGTTCCGTCAGCGATATCAGCGGTTCGTTTACGTTGACCGTATTGCCGTCGCCCCACACGCCCGCGGCCGAGGACTTGCTGCCACACTCTACGAAGATCTGCAGATCAAGGCCCAAGCGGCAGATAGCGAGCAGCTTGTCTGCGAGGTCAACATAGACCCGCCGAATCCTGCGTCGGACCGGTTTCACACAAAACGAGGTTTCGCCGAGGTAGGCCGTAACCGTCTGAAAAATGGTAAATACGTCAGGTACTTGGCAAAGCCCGTGTGACGCCTGCGAGGAACCGCAAGGTGTCGGGTGGCACCCCCAAAAACCACACATGAATGCCGCCGCTTGCTCACCCAACCCGAGGCCAACCGCCGTTATCCTACCCGCTCAGATTGATCTGATCCGGAGGACAAGCGATGACCCTGTCACGAGGCTCCGCGGCATTCCTGGCGATCTCTCTTTTCATCTGGCCACAGACCGCGCCACAGGCGGACTACCAGACCGGCTTGGTCGCATACGGCAAAGGCGACTATGAGACCGCGTTCCAACAGTGGGTCCCGCTAGCCGAAACTGGCAGCGATCAGGCCCAGTTCAACCTGGCCTTCATGTACGACAACGGACAGGGCGTTTCCCACGACTATCGGGCCGCAGCCTCCTGGTACTACGCGGCGGCCAATCAGGGCCATCCGGACGCGGCCTGGAATCTCGGCATGATGTATGTGTCCGGTCAGGGCGTGCACCAAGACTACTTCGAAGCCTACAAATGGCTGAGCATCTCGGCCTTGTCCGGCAACGTCACCGTCGACGAGGACCTACTCTCCGTCGCGGACCTTCTGACCACGTCCCAACTCGATCAAGCAGAATTGTGGCTGCAACGCTGGACGACGGAAGCGAACCACCGCTGAACACATCTGAGACCAAGGGACACAAGCGTTTATCATCATAAGACCGCTTGCATGTGGTCTTACTAACACACCGCCGAGTCGCACCTGTTGGTATTGAGGATTTCTGGGTGTGAATTGCGAGGTGTAAATACAAAATCGAAGCAACCAACGCCAAACGATTGCCACGATTTGGTCACATGCCGGTCAATCGATCAGGCTATCAAGTTCAGCAAAGACCCCCTTACGATCCCTCTCTCGGCTCCGGCAGGCAGTCGGAGCCGACTTTCCTTCGCTATATCGAACTCATAAACTGCATGCAGATTGCCCGTTGCACCGGCAACCCGGCGGTCGCGATCACCACGCTGTCGTCATCGACGACACGAATAATCTGCGCTTCGTCGTCGGTGTCGAGACCATACTTCTCCAGCAACGCGTTCAGCAACCTCGAACGGAAGTCCATCAACTCTTCATGCGAAATGGCGCCACCGATCTGACAGCGCCGCGCAAACTGGAAGTACGACGAAACCAGACGCGCTTCTTGGAGCGCAGCGCCGAAGCCACCCGGCTCAGCTTCGGCCGCGGTCGACCACACCGCCAGCATGGCGCAAATCGCGTAGCAACAAACCCGCAGACGACCCACTCCGACCTCCTGTCATCCGATTTCAGTCGGGTAGTACCAAGGCTTGGTAGCACCGAGGTTAATGCCCCTCCTAATTAGGATCGCTGAGCATCCACGCAACCCGGTTGTCACCAAACCGCAACAATCCTGCAACGCGAACCCCTTTTAACTGTCGACACTTAACAGTCCATTCTTAGCATCGTCCTTGTAGAGGCCCGACCACGCGTCAGGACCGGCGCGATGGCTGGTGCGCTCTTGCCGAGGTGAACCATGAAAACACGAGTGACAATGGCCGCGACCGCTGCCATTGCGGCGCTGCCGGGTCTGGCGCACGCCGAAGTATTCAACCGGATCGCCAGCTTTTCAGTTGCTGACAATCTCCCGGCGGACGCCGACGTAAACTCGGAAACATCCGCGGAGATTATTGACGTAACGGAAGATGGCCTGACGCTGGTCTACACCGACAGCCCGCTCGGCACGCTCGGTCTCATTGACATCTCGGAACCGTCAAAGCCGACCCCGGCCGGCGTCATTGCCCTCGACGGTGAACCGACCTCAACGGTCGTTGTCGGCCCAAATGCCTTCGTCGGCGTCAACACGTCGGAAAGCTTCGTTGAGCCGTCAGGCCACCTGGCAATGATCGACCTCGCGAGCGGCGAAATCGAAGCCACCTGCGACCTGAACGGACAGCCCGACGCGGTCGCTGCTGGCCCCGATGGCGCCTTCATCGCCGTCGCTATCGAAAATGAGCGCGATGAGGATCTGAACGACGGGGCCATTCCCCAATTGCCGGCCGGTAATGTGACGATCGTGCCCCTAGTCGACGGCGCCCCCGATTGCGCCGCCGCGGTCGTTGCCGATCTGACCGGCCTTGCCGAAGTCGCACCAACCGATCCGGAACCGGAATTCGTTGACGTCAACGCCGCCGGCGAAATCGTCGTCACGATGCAGGAAAACAACCACATTGCCGTTCTCGGCGCCGACGGGTCTGTCCTCAGCCATTTCTCGGCAGGCGCCGTCGATCTCGACAATGTCGATCTCGACGAAGAGCGTGCCCTGACCTTCGACGGTACCCAACCGAACCGTAAGCGTGAGCCGGACGCCGTGAAGTGGCTCGACGACAACCGTTTCGTCATCGC
>JANQOE010000086.1 GCA_028279245.1 Alphaproteobacteria bacterium | reverse complement strand
CGTCGAAACGTAGCTCAGCCGATCCAACACCCCGGCGTGCCGCAATGCCGCCACCGTATCGCCCCCACCCGCCACGGACATCAGCGTCCCCGCCGCGGTAAGCTCGGCGACCGATTGCGCAATCGCGTTGGTGCCCTGGTCGAACGGCGGAAACTCGAACGCCCCGACCGGCCCGTTCCAGACGAGCGTCCGGCAGGACGCTAACTTGTCGTTCAACATGGCGGCCGACGCCGGTCCGATATCGAGGATCATCTGATCCTCGCCAACTGCACCGATGGCGATTTTTTGTGCGGCACTGCCGGCCGTAAGCTCCGGTGCGACGAGCGCATCCGACGGCAACATCATCTCGCAGCCGGCCCGTTCGCTGGCAGCCAGGATATCGCGGGCCGTATCCGCCAAGTCATGCTCACACAGGGATTTGCCAACCGACACGCCCTTCGCATTCAAGAACGTGTTGGCCATGCCACCGCCGATGAACAGGATATCGACTTTGCGCACCAGGTTCCCGAGCAACTCGAGCTTCGTCGAAATCTTCGCCCCGCCGACCACCGCCACGACCGGACGCACCGGGTTATCGAGCGCCTGCCCCAGCGCCTCCAATTCTTGCTGCATCAACCGCCCCGCAGCCGCCGGCAACAGATGAGCTAGCCCCTCGGTCGACGCGTGGGCGCGGTGCGCCGTGGAGAACGCATCGTTCACGTAGCAATCGCCGAGCGCCGCAAGCGACTTAGCAAAGCCGCCATCGTTTGATTCCTCCTCCCCGTGAAAACGCAGATTCTCCAACAACAAGACCTCACCGGGCTTGACCGCAGCCACGGCATGTTCCGCCGTCGGTCCGACACAGTCTTCCGCGAAGGCGACCGGCTTGCCGACAGCCAGCGCAAGCGCATCCGCAACCGTCCGCAACGACATCTCCGGAACACGCTTGCCCTTTGGCCGGCCGAAATGGGACATCACGATCACCCGCGCCCCCGCGTCTGCCAGTTCGTTGATAGTCGGCGCCACCCGGTCCAGCCGGGTCGTATCGGAGACTGCCCCGTCCTTCATCGGCACATTGAGATCGGCGCGCAACAACACCCGTTGCCCGTCGACGGACAAGTCGTCCAGAGTTCGGAAGCCCATTGGATCAACTCGCTATCTGATTGCCAGGATTACTTTGTGCCGAACAACCGGTCTCCCGCATCGCCTAGGCCCGGGACGATATAGGCGTTTTCGTCGAGGTGGCTGTCGAGCGCCGCCGTGTAGATCGGCAGATCAGGGTGGGACTCGCGAAAAGCCCGCACGCCCTCCGGCGCGCAAACCAGCGTCATCATTCGAATGTCATCATCCGCGACGCCATGTTTGTTCAGCACGTCGACCGCGGCAGCGGCCGAATACCCAGTGGCCAGCATCGGGTCGACCAGGATGTAGGGTCGCGCCGCCGGCGACGGCAGTTTGACGTAGTACTCGACCGGCCGCTTGGTCTCGGGGTCGCGGTACAAACCGATATGGCCTTCGCATGCCGTTGGCATCAATTCATGGATGCCCTCGGTCATGCCAAGACCGGCCCGCAGGATGGAGACGATCGCCACATCCGGCTTGTTCAGAAAAGGTGCGTCCATCTTTGTCAGCGGAGTCTCGATGGGCTTGGTCGCGAGCGACAGCGGCCGTGTGATCTCGTAGCCCATCAGCATCGAGATCTCTTTCAGCAATAACCGAAACAGCACGGTCGGCGTGTTCTTGTCCCGCATGATCGACAGCTTGTGTGTGATCAACGGATGGTCGAGCACATGCAGGCTCGGAAAATCGTCCCTCGTCATTACGTCCCCTCAAGCGTTAGCGACAAGCCAACCGCGCTATGCGACATCCTCGGGGCCCAGCCGCCGGACAACCACCGGCGTCGCACCCGGCGCATCGTCGCCCAACGTGACCGCCGCGCGCACCGCCTCCGCGGCTGCCGCGGCCGCCGCATCCGTCCGCGCGTGGACGACGGCGAGCGGCTTTGTCCTGGCGTCTTCGCCCAGGGCGATAACATCGGTCAGGCCGACCGCATGATCAACCGCCTGGTCCGCCCGGGTGCGTCCGCCGCCGAGTTGCACCACAGCGACGCCCAGGCGACGGGTATCGATGGCAGTCGCAACACCATCGGCCTCCGCATGAACCTCCAGCCGCACCGGCGCCGCGGCCAGATGCTGCGCCGGATCGTCAACGACGCTGCGCACACCGCCCAGACACTCGACCATGCGCCCGAACCGCTCCGCCGCCGCCCCCGAGTCCAACGCGCCGGACGCTGCCGCCCGCGCCGCATCAATAGTCTCGTGCACACCAGCCAGCACCAACAGCTCCGCCACCAGCGCCAACGTCACATCCTCAAGCCGCGCGTCCCGCGGCGTCTGCGTCAAGAACGCAATAGCCTCCGCGACTTCGACCCCATTCCCCGCCGTGCGGCCCAACACCTCATTCATATCGGTCAGCAGCGCCGACGTTTGCATCCCCGCGCCATTGCCAACCGCGACGATGCTGCGTGCCAATTCAACCGCGTCTTCCAGCTTTGCCGCGAAGGCGCCGTTGCCGAACTTGACATCCATCACCAAGGCATCGAGTCCGGCCGCCAGCTTCTTCGACAGGATCGACGCGGTGATCAGCGGAATGGACTCAACGGTTGCAGTCACATCCCGGATCCCATAGAGCCGCCCGTCCGCCGGCGCCAGTTCCTCCGTTTGCCCAATGATGGCACAGCCCGCATCCGTCACCGCCCGGCGAAACCCGGCCAGATCCGGCGCGGTGTTGTAACCGGGAATGCTGTCCAGCTTGTCGAGCGTCCCGCCCGTATGGCCAAGACCACGGCCGGAGATCATCGGCACGTAGGCGCCACACGCCGCCAGCATCGGTGCGAGCATCAGACTGATCTTGTCGCCGACCCCGCCGGTCGAGTGTTTGTCGACAACCGGTCCGCTAAACCCCGCGTCCGTCCAGTCCAGCACATCGCCGGACCGCGTCATCGCTTGGGTCAGCGTCACCCGTTCCGCCATGTTCATGCCGCGGAAGAAGACGGCCATGGCAAACGCCGCCGCCTGCCCCTCACTCAACGACCCGTCGCTCAGCGCCCCGATAACGAACCGAATCTCGTCGTCGTCGAGCACATAGCCGTCGCGTTTCTTGCGGATGATTTCTTGGGGGAGGAAATCACTCCCCATAAGGAATCCAGATGTTCTTCACTTGTGTCGCATGCCGCAGATACATCCGCCCCTCGCCCTGCACCGGGTCGGCCCAGTTCCATTGCCGGCCCTGGTTGGTCCAGGTTTGCTTCAGGTTTCCGACCGACGCCCGCTCCACCGAAGCCCCGCCAGCCTGCGAGCCGAAGTACCAGATCGCATCAACATCGTCATGATCCGCCAACACCTTCGCCAGCGCATCGCCATCGCCGGTGACGATATTGATCACCCCGCCCGGCAGATCCGACGTGTCGAGCACCTGATAGAGATCGGTCGCCGCCAATGGATGCAGCGTCGACGGCACGGCCACCACCGTATTGCCCATCGCCACCACTGGCGCGACCAGCGAGACAAAGCCCAGCAACGGAGCTTCCGCAGGACAAACGATGCCAACCACGCCAATCGGTTCGTGCATCGCCAACGCAATTCCCCGCAACGGCGGTGAATGCGCGGCACCGTCAAATTTGTCGGCCCACGCCGCGTAGGAGAACAAGCGCGCCACACTCCGCGCGACTTCGCCCCGCGCCTTCTGCCGGGAGGCACCGGTCATCGCCCGCAAGCGGTCGGCGAACTCCCCGGCCCGCGCCTCCAAATTCTCGGCGGTGTAGTAGAGGATCTGCGCCCGCAGGTGGGACGACTGCCGCGCCCAACCGGCCGCCTTATGCGCCGCCTCGGCCGCGTTGCGAATGTCCTTGCGGTTCCCTTCACCGACCTCGGCAAGCACCTTGCCCTTCGGCGACAGCACCGGCCGGCTGTAACCGGAGTCCGGCCGGGCCTGTTTGCCGCCGACATACATCTTTGCGGTCCGGTCGATGCCGCCGAGCTGCTCATGCCCCACCGCGTCCGGCAATGCGGTCTCACGAACCGGCGGCAGCTTGTGTTCCCAAGCCGGCCGCACATACTCCCAAAGGCCTTCAGCACCACCCTCACGGCCGAACCCGGACTCGCGATAGCCGCCGAAGCCGCACGCCGCGTCGAACTGATTGGTGCAATTCACCCACACCACACCGGCCTTCAACTTCGGCGCAATCTCCAGCGCGAGATTGATGTTCTCGCTCCACACGCTCGCCGCCAGGCCATAGCGCGTGTTGTTGGCCAGGGCGATCGCTTCCGGCGGCGTGCGGAAGGTCATCATCACCAGCACCGGACCGAAGATCTCCTCCTGCACGACGGATGACGCCGGCGCGACATTGGTGAACAGACTGGGCGGGTAGAAGCACCCATCCGCCGGCACGGCCCAGCTCGGCTGCCACAGTTCCGCGCCCTCGGCCCGGCCGCGCTGCACCAACTCTTCGATCCGCGCCAATTGCACCGGCGCAACGATGGCCCCGATATCCATCGCCTTGTCGAGCGGATCGCCGACCCGCAAGGCCTCCATGCGCGCCTTCAGCTTAGCCACGACCTGGTCGGCGACCGATTCCTGCACCAGCAATCGCGAACCGGCGCAGCAGACTTGGCCCTGGTTGAACCAGATCGCATCAACCACGCCTTCCACAGCGCCGTCGATATCCGCATCGTCGAAGATCAGAAACGGTGATTTGCCGCCAAGCTCCAATGTCAGCTTCTTGCCGCTGCCCGCGGTCGCGTTCCGGATCAGTCGGCCGACCTCCGTCGAACCGGTGAACGCGATCTTGTCGATGTCCGGATGCTTGACGATCAGTTCACCAACCGTCCCGTCGCCGGTCACGATGTTCAGCACACCCGGCGGCAGCCCCGCTTCCTCGCAGAGTTCGGCGAACAACAACGCCGTTAGGCTGGTGAACTCCGCCGGTTTAAGCACGACCGTGTTGCCGACCGCCAACGCCGGCGCCACCTTCCACGCCAGCATCAGCAGCGGGAAGTTCCAGGGAATCACCTGGCCGACCACCCCCAGCGGTTCGTAGCCGGCGAGTTCCTGATCCTCAAGCTGCGCCCAACCCGCATGATGATAGAAGTGCCGCGCCACCAACGGCACGTCGATGTCGCGCGTCTCGCGGATCGGCTTGCCATTGTCCAACGTCTCCAGCACCGCCAGCAGCCGACTGTGTTTTTGCACCAGGCGCGCCAACGCATAAAGGATCCGCGCCCGCTCATGCCCGCTGCGCTTGGCCCACCCCGGCTGCGCCGCCCGCGCCGCCTTAACCGCGGCATCGACATCTTCGGCCCCCGCCTGCGCAACCTGCGCCAACACCGCATTCCGTGCCGGGTCGCTCGTATCGAACCACGCGCCCGACTTGGGCGATACCCAATCGCCGCCGATAAACAGACCAAACTTGCGCTGGTGTTTGTCGAGCCAAGCCTCCGCCGGTGCGCCGCTTTCCGGCGCCGGACCATAGTCCATGCTGTCGAAGTAGGTTGCGACGCTCATCCCATCGGCTGCCGGTGCGCCGCTGAATAGCGGCCGGTCACATGATGTTCCAATTGCCGTTCAATGTCGCCAAGCAAACTCGATGCTCCCATCCGAAACAGTTTCGGCTCGACCCATTCGCGGCCCAACTCCTCACGCATCAGTGTCAGATAGGACAAAGATGCTTTGGCGGTACTGATGCCCCCAGCCGGCTTGAAACCGACGGTGTGGCCGGTGCGCTCACGATAGGCGCGGATCGCGCGGGCCATGGTTAGGCTCACCGGCAAGGTCGCGTTGACGCCTTCCTTGCCGGTCGAGGTCTTGATGAAGTCCGCACCGGCCATCATCGCCACCAGCGATGCTTTCGCCACGTTGCGCAGCGTCACCAAGTCGCCGGTCCCAAGAATTGCCTTCATATGCGCGTCGCCACAAGCCGCGCGAAACGCCTGTACTTCTTCGTAGAGCGCCTGCCAATCACCGGTCAGCACATGCCCGCGGGTGATAACGATATCGATCTCTTTCGCACCCGCCGCCACCGATGCCTTGATTTCCGCAATCCGCTGCGATAACGGCGACAAACCGGCGGGGAAGCCGGTGGACACGGCGGCGACCGGGATACCCGTGTTCGCCAACGCCGCAACCGCCGCTTCGACCATGGTGTGATAGACACAAACCGCGCCGACAACGATCCGCCGCTCGTCCATCCCCAGTGCATCGAGCAGCTCCGCCCGCACCGGCTGACGGGCCTTCGCACACAATCGCTGCACCCGGCCCGGCGTATCGTCACCCGCAAGTGTCGTCAGATCGATACAAGTAATGGCTTTCAACAGCCACGCGGCCTGCGCATCCTTCTTGATCGACCGCCGCGTCGACAAAGTGGCCGCCCGGCGTTCGGTGGCGCTACGGTTAACCTGCACCGCGTCGACCCAATCGAGTTCGAGCGCCATCCCGGGATTGCGCGCGCCATCATGCGTGGCACGCAGTTGATGAACGTTGCTGGACGTGCGGTCTTCCATCGCGCCTAGCCTGCCGCCATCCGCTCCAGAAAGCCAGTCAGCAGCCGGGTGAGCGATTCCGCGCCTTTGTCGGCCATCGCCATGGTCGCCTCATGACTCAGCGCCTCTTCGCTCAGCCCTGCCGCCAGGTTCGTAATGTTCGAAATCGCCGCGACCCGCATCCCGCAATGGCGTGCCAGGATGACTTCCGGCACCGTCGACATACCGACGGCATCCGCGCCGAGTATCCCCGCCGCCCTTATCTCCGCCGGCGTCTCGAAACTCGGGCCGGAAAACCACATGTAAACACCTTCATGCAGGGTCAGGCCGAGTTCCCCAGCGGTCGCCAACAACTCCCGGCGCAACGCAACGTCATAGGCGTCCCCCAACGCGACAAACCGTTCATTGCCGGTTTCACCGATCAACGGATGGCTTCCGCTGAAATTGATGTGGTCGGTGATCAGCATCAAACTGCCGGCCCCCGCCTCCACCCGCAGCGAGCCGGCGGCGTTGGTCAGGATCAGGATCTCACAGCCGAGCGCCTGCAGGGTTCGCACCGGGGTCCGCATCACCGCCGGGCCATGGCCCTCATAATAATGCGCCCGGCCGCGCATGCAGGCCACGTCGACACCGCCGAGCTTGCCGAGCACCAGATCCCCACCATGCCCGGCGACACTCGGCACCGGAAAACCCGGGATCTCGGTGTAGGACAGCGCCACCGCATCGGCGACGTCGTCCGCCAATGGTCCAATGCCGGAGCCAAGCACCAACCCCACCCGGGGTTTTAGACCCGGACAAGCGGCCGCGATCCGCTCGACGGCCTGGAACACAGCCGTATCAGCCGTCATTTCAGATTGTCCGGGCCGAAGTCGAACGGCAGCAACTCACCCAGCGTAAACCGCCGGCGCAGACCTTCCGGCCCGGCTATGAGAACAGGCGTTTCGGACGTACCGAACTCGCGGATCTTTTGCCGGCACCCGCCGCACGGCGTGCACAGCGCATCCGGGTCGTCGACATAGCCGCCGGCACCGTCCGACGGCGCACCGACCACCAGCACACTCGAAATCTCCCGCTCCCCAGCCGCCACCATCGCCGCAATCGCCGAGCATTCGGCGCACCAGCCCTGCGGATAGGCGGCGTTCTCCACATTCGGCCCGCTATACAACGCCCCACTTTCCGAGCGCACACAGGCGCCGACATGAAAGTTGGAGTAAGGCGCGTAGGCCCTATCCATGGCCGCACGCGCGGCGGCAAACATTTCACTGATGTCGCTATCGGTCATCGTTCTTTGACATACGGAATGCCGCTGGCTTTCGGCGCGACCGCCGTGCCGACAAACCCGGCCAACAGCAACACGACCAGAATGAAAGGCAGGGCATCGATCAGGAACGGCAGGCCCTTGAGGAACTCAGCCATCGCGCCAGAGGCATTCTCCACATTGAACGCCCCTTGCAGCCGCGCCGAGGCGGCCTCCAGGAAACCGAACAACAGACAGGCGAGCAGCGTCGTCTTCGGCCGCCATTTGCCGAAGATCAGCGCCGCCAACGCAATAAAGCCCTTGCCGGCGGACATATCTTTGATGAACGCCGCACTCTGCGCGGTACTCAGATAGGTGCCGGCAATCCCGCACAGCACCCCCGCCAACACCATCGCCCGATAGCGCATCGCCGCGACGGATATCCCGGCGGTGTCCACCGCCTCCGGATTCTCGCCAACGGCCCGCAGCCGCAAGCCAAACCGCGTCCGGTAGACCACCCACCAGGTCAACGGCACGATCAGGAACGCGATGTAAACCAGGATGTTGTGGCCCGAAAGCAGCTCGGAATAGAGCTGCCCGAGGATCGGCACGTCGGCCAAGGCCTGCGCCCCCGGCCACTCCAGCGGCAGAAACCGCTCCTCCCGCGCCAGTTGCGGCGTCCGCCCGCCCTGCCGAAAGAAACTGATCCCCAACACCACCGTCAGCCCGGCGACCAGGATATTGATGGCCACGCCGGACACCACCTGATTACCGTTGTGGGTGATGCTGGCCCAGCCATGCAGTAAGGCCAGCAGCACCGACGCAACAATCCCCGCACCAAGCCCCATCCACGCCGAACCGGTCAGCCAGGCGACCGACGCGGCGGCAAAGGCAGCGCCCAACATCTTACCTTCCAGACTGATGTCCACCACACCGGACCGCTCGGCGAACAAGCCGGCCATCGACGCCAGGATCAACGGCACCGACACCCGCGCCGTCGCGTCCAACATCAGGATGAAGAAGGTGAACTGTTCCATGGCGCTACTCAGCCGCCGCCGGTGCCGCCACCGGTTCCTTCTGCCGGAACAGCGCAGCAAGGTATGGCCAGAACAGATACTCGAGCGCCCCGGCAAACAGGATCACCAGGCCCTGAATCACCACGACCATCTCGCGGGTGATCTTCGGCATCTCGAACGCCAGATCGGCGCCGCCCTGGAACAGCGCGCCAAACAGCAGCGCCGCCAATACGATCCCCACCGGATGGTTACGCCCCATCAGCGACACCGCGATCCCGACGAACCCATAGCCAGCCGAGAAGTTCAGCAGGATGCGGTGGTTCACGCCCATGATCTCGTTCAGGCCCAGCATGCCGGCAAACGCGCCGGAGATGGCCATCGCCAGGATGATGTTGCGCGAGGGCGAAATACCGCCGTAGACCGCCGCCGCCTGATTGGCACCGACCGTGCGGATTTCGTAGCCCCAGCGCGTGTACCACACGAACACCCACATGAAACCGCCGGCCAACAGCGCAATCAGAAACGACGCATTCCACGGCGACCGCGCCAGCGACAGTCCGAACCAGGCCGCCATCTCGTGCATGAACGGCAACCAGGTGTGCGGCAGAAACTCCCGCGTCTCCGGCGACATCTGGCCCGGTTTGATCAGCACCTGGCTCAGCAGGTAGACCATCAGCGTCGCCGCGATGAAATTGAACATGATGGTCGTGATGACGGTGTGGCTGCCGCGCTTCGCCTGCAGATAGCCCGGGATGAAACCCCAGAACCCGCCGAACACGACCGCCGCCGCAATCGCCAGTGGCAAGATCAGAATGAACGGCAGAAAGTCGAACCACAGCAGCACCAAGCCGACGCCCAGACCGCCCAGCGTCGCCTGTCCCTCGCCGCCGATATTGAACAGCCCGCAGTGGAACGCGATCGCCACCGCCAGGCCGGTGTAGATGAAGTTGGTGGTGAAATAGAGCGTGAAGCCGATGCCTTCCTGGTAACCGAACGCGCCGTTTACCAGGATCGCCAACGCCCGCAGCGGATTCTCGCCAATCGCCAGGATAACCAGGCCAGACACCAGAAACGCCGCCACCAGATTGACAATCGGCAGCAGCACCACACTCACCCAGCGCGGCACATCACGCGTTGTTGCACTCGACACCTAGCGCCGCCCCCCGAACGTCACGCCACCGCCTCTTGCTGTTTGGCCGGATCGACACCGGCCATCATCAGGCCCAGCATGCCCTCATTCGCATCCGCCTGCGCCACTTCGCCGACAATGTAGCCGTCGAACATCACCAGAATCCGATCGGCAAGGGACATGATCTCGTCGAGTTCCACCGAAACCAACAACACCGCCTTGCCGGCATCCCGCATCTCGATCAGTCGCCGGTGAATGAACTCGATTGCGCCGATGTCGACGCCGCGCGTCGGTTGCCCCACCAACAGAAGATCGGGATTCTGTTCCATCTCCCGCGCCACCACCAGCTTTTGCTGATTGCCGCCGGAGAAGTTGGCGCTCGGCAGGTGAGGATTATCAGGCCGGACGTCGTAGTCGTGCATCAACTTCGCCGTACGCTCGACGATCTTGTGCCGGCTCATCAGAATCCGGCCGTTGTACGCCCGGTCGTAGTGGTAGCCGAGGATCGCCGACTCATTGGCTTCGAACGGCATGACGAGGCCCATACGATGCCGGTCCTCTGGCACATGGCCCAGGCCCTTCTCGCGCATGTCGCGCGCATCGACAAAACTCGTCGGCGTGAGTTGCGCGTCGCCGATTTGGATCGTGCCGGCGGTGGGTCGATGGATCCCCGCCAACGCCTCCATCAATTCCGATTGACCGTTTCCGGCGACCCCGGCGATGCCGACGATCTCACCGGCCCGGACGTTGAAACCAACGCGCTTGACCCGTTCGACCCCCAACCCGTCGACAACCCGCAGACCGTCGACATTCAACACCACGTCAGTGGGCGTCGCCGGTTTCTTGTCGACCCGTAGCAATACCTTGCGCCCAACCATCAACTCCGCGAGTTGCTCGGTGCTGGTGTCGGCGGTTCGTACATTGGCGGCAACCCGCCCTTGGCGCATCACCGTCACATTCTGCGTGATCGCCATGATCTCCCGCAGCTTGTGGGTGATCAGCACGATCGTTTTACCTTGATCCCGCAACGACGCGAGAATCCGGAACAGATGGTCGGCCTCCTGCGGTGTCAGCACGCCCGTCGGCTCGTCCAGAATCAGCGTCTCGGCACCGCGCAGCAACGCTTTCAGAATCTCGACCCGTTGCTGAATGCCGACCGGTATGTCACCGACCAAGGCGTCCGGATCGACTTCCAACTCGTACTCGCGCTGCAGCCGCGCCAGCTCTTCGCGCGCTTTGTCCAAGCCGTCCGCCAACAGCGCGCCACCCTCGGCCCCGAGGATCACATTCTCCAGAATCGTAAAGGTGTCGACCAACATGAAGTGCTGATGCACCATGCCTATGCCGGCAGCGATCGCATCATCCGGACTGCGGATCGTCTGCTGTGTGCCGTCGACGAAGATCTCGCCCGAATCTGCCTGATAGAACCCATATAGGATGCTCATCAGGGTCGATTTGCCGGCACCGTTCTCGCCGATGATGCCGTGGATCGAACCCTTTTCGATTCGCAGGCTGATGTCCCGGTTCGCGTGAACCGGTCCAAAGCTCTTGTTGATGTTTCGAAGTTCGATAGCGGCCGGCAAAGCGGCGGCGGAGCTTAAGTCCGCCGCCGCTTCCCGGCCCACAACACCGGCGTCGTTCATGCCGTTAGGCGCATCCTGCTTAGGACGGGCAGGAGTTGTCGTCGGAGTAGTTATGCACCTGAATGGACCCGTCGATGATGCCGGCCCGGGCGGCTTCCACCGCGGCCTTCATGTCGTCGGTGATCAGATCGGCATTGTTCTCATCCAGCGCCCAACCCACGCCGTCCTCGGCCAACCCGAGTACCTGGAGCCCCGGCGCCCAGCTATCGTCCTGCGCCGTCTTGTAGACATTGTATGCCGCCACATCGACGCGCTTCAGCATCGAGGTCAGCACCGAACCAGGGTGCAGGTAGTTCTGGTTGGAGTCGACGCCGATTGACAGGTTGCCGCTGTCGGCCGCCGCCTGCAGCACACCGAGGCCGGTACCGCCGGCCGCCGCGTAGACAACGTCGGCACCACGGTCGAACTGCGACTTCGCCAACTCACCGCCCTTGACCGGGTCGTTCCACGCCGCCGGCGTCGTGCCGGTCATGTTCTGGAACACATCGGCATCGGCGTTGACATGCTTCACGCCCTGGGCATAACCGCAGGCAAACCGGCGGATCAGCGGAATATCCATGCCACCAACGAAGCCGACCTTGCCGGTTTCCGACGCGTGGGCGGCCAGCACGCCGACCAGGAACGAGCCCTCATGCTCCTTGAAAATAATCGACTGCACGTTCGGCAGATCGACGACCATGTCGATGATCGAGAAACGTGTATCCGGGAACTCCTGGGCCACGGTTTCCAGCGCCGGTGCTTGCGCGAAGCCGACGGCGATCACCGGGTCGAACCCGCGGCGTGCAAAGTTGCGGAGGGCCTGCTCGCGCTGCGCTTCGGCCGTCACCTCGAACTCGCCGAACTCGATACCGGTCTCTTCGGTAAAGCGCGACACGCCGTTGAAAATGCCTTCGTTGAACGACTTGTCGAACTTGCCACCCATGTCGAAGACCACGGCGGGCTTGATGTCCTGAGCCATGGCCGCCGACGCGACAAAAGCCGTCGCGGCAACGGTAGTGGCGATTGAGCGGATCATTGATGACCTCTCCCTTGGGTAATTGTGTTTAATGCCTGGGCCAAAACCTGACCTAACGGTTAGTCTACCCCTCCAAACCGTGCCAGTGCAGCAGCTTTTTTTGGGATTACTCCCGCCAAGTCCACGGCATTTCAGGCATTTTCTTCAATTCGGCCAGGCTGGGCTGGGGTAGAATCCGGCCGTCCCGCAGAAATGGTTCGGCGAAATGGCGCGGGCCGCTGCCGTCGGGCCGCATGATCGGCCGCTCCGAATACTGGATGATGTAGGCGCGCCGGGGCGCCGCGCTCCGGTTTGGCCCGCTGCGGTGAAAGGTGGTGCTGGAGAACACCGCCAGGCTGCCGGCCGGCCCAACCACCGGTACCCCGGGATCGTCACCGAAGTAGCCGACCTTGTCGTTCGACCCGGCCTGCAACTCATGCGCGACTCGCTCCCGGGTCCCGCTGCGCCCGTAGGGCAGGATGTAGACCGTACCATTGTCCTCGTCGACGTCGTCGAGGGGGATCCAGACCGTCACGTACCGGGGCGGGTCGAACGGCAGATAGCCGGCATCCTGGTGCCATCCCAGCGACATGCCGTCGTCGGCACCCTTAACCACGAATTGCTCAAGGAACAGATAGGCGGTCGGCCCCAACGTGGCCCGGCAGATCGCCGCCATGGTTTCGTTGAACAGAAACGCCGGCAGGCGGTCGCTGCGCCGATACTGGAGCGGCACGATATAGCGGCGGTCGCGGTGATTGAGGCCGATCGTGTCCGTATCGGCCATATCCAATTCGCCCTCGACGAACGAAACGGCCTGCGCACATTCTTCGCGCAGCATCTCAAGATCGGCGGCATCGATGCACTCCGATAGCAGGAAAAACCCGTCGCTCCGGTATCCCTGAGACGCCGTTTTAGGTATGAAACAAGACAACCGAGCTTGTCCTTCCTGCCCGTCCAACACAACTCACGCTGAAACCACCAAACCAGGATAATGCCGCATAACGACCCAGTCGTCATCGCCGGTGCCGGACCGGTCGGCCTCGTCACCGCGTTGGCCCTCGCCAGACGCCAGGTACCGGTCCGTGTGGTCGAGACGGAACCGGCCCTCACCAGGGACCTGCGGGCGGGCTCTTTTCATCCGCCGACACTGGATATGCTGGCCGACCTCGGTGTCGGCGAAGACATGCACAAAGACGGCATTGTCGTCCGCCACTGGCAGTACCGAGATCGGTTCGCCGGTGTTGTCGCCGAGTTCGATCTCGGCCTCCTCCAGGACGAGACCCGGCATCCCTACCGTTTGCACCTTGAGCAACACCGCCTAACACCCATTCTGCTGCAGCATCTCGAACGGGCCGCCGGCAATGTCGTCTCCTTCGGCACCGCATTGACCGATACGCGTCAGCGGAGCGAGATGGTCGAGATCACCCTCAAGTCCGAAGCCGGTGAGGAAACGATCCGCACCCCTTGGCTGATCGCCGCGGACGGTGGCCGCAGCACCGTCCGCAAGTCGACCGGCGTGACCTTTGAGGGCTTCACCTGGCCGGAACGGTTCCTGGTGGCGAGTACCGTCCGCGACCTCGAACCCCTGGGCTATGCCTACAACGCCTATGTCGCCGACCCCGATCTCTGGTCGGCCGTCTTCAAAGTGCCGGACGATGGACCGCCCGGCCTCTGGCGCATCGCCTATCCGACCGACCCGGATGAGCCGGAAGAGGACGTCCTCGCCGAGGAGATGATCCAGGACAAACTACGTCAGCTCATCCCGGAAGGCGCGCCATACGAACTGAAGTACCGCAGCACCTATCGGGTGCACCAGCGGGTGGCGGACCGCTTCAACATCGGCCGCATCCTGTTGGCCGGCGACGCCGCCCACATCAACAACCCCCTCGGCGGGCTCGGCTTGAACGGCGGCATCCATGACGCCGTCAATCTCGCTGAGAAACTCGCCGAGATTTGGCATGGCCGCGCCGACATCGACTTGCTGGAACTCTACGATCGGCAGCGGCGGCCCATCAATGTCGAGCACATTCAGAAACAGTCCATTCGCAACAAGCGAATGATGGAAGCCCGCGACCCCGAGACCCGCAAACAGCGGAACGATGAGATGGCCGCAATTGCCGCCAACCCGGTGCGCGCCAAAGCTCACTTGATGAACACGTCGATGATCAACTCAGTCCGCGACGCGGCGGCCGTCACATAGCGGCTTCCACCCGGCGCAAGACCTGCGCAAGCCCCACGCCCACAACCGCACTCGTTAGCAGCAGCAACGGCGCCACGTGCCAACCACCGACCGCGGCGACAACGACCGCCGCGATGACAGGACCGATGGTCTGTCCCAATTGGCTGGCTTGCATGATCAGTCCGTTGGTAGTCGCGACCAGCGCCGGGGTCGGCGCATGCACCGCGGACCCGGCGATACAGACGGCGGGTATCGCACCGCCGACCGCCGACAGCAGGACTGCCGCCGCCAACCGCAGTTCCGCCGGCATCCCCGCTTGGTAGATAAAAAAGGTGCTGACCCCCATGACCAAAAACGCGGTCGTGATCAGCAGCCAGCGCCGGATTCCCTTTTGCAAACCAAGACCGCCAGCCAAGTTGCCGAAGACGTTCACCGCAACGGCGATGGCCGTCCAACCCGCGGCCCCAGCCAGTGAAAAGCCAAGTTCATCGATCAACAGGACCGGCAAGAACCCGAACACCGTCAGGAATATCGAGGTGTAAACCGCGAAGCAGCCCGCCAACAGCAGCGGACCCTTCGCTGTAACCGTCTGCCGCACCGCCGCCGGCATCGACATGGCCGGACCGCGAGCAATCCGTGAGCCGTATGGCCGGGCACCCACGAACAACACGCCAGCGCACAGCAACAACAACGCCCCATTGGCGAGCCACATGCCCCGCCAGCCGAGGCCGACCAACAGCATGGGCGCAACAGCGATCATCAGCGCGGCACCCCCCGGCATGTAACCGCCCCACATTCCGAACACTAAGCCATGGTCCTGCGCGCGTACCAAGCGCACCAACAGCGCCGGCACGGAAACCACCGTCGCCATGAAGCCGAATCCTTCGAGCAATCGGCTGGCCAGTAAGATCGGCAGCCCGGCCGCCAAACTCCCGATCACACTTCCCAGCGCCGTCGCCGCCAGGCCAAGACAGACAACGTTGCGGTGGCCAAACCGGTCGCCGAGCGCACCGATGGCAACGCCCGTTACAGCCCCGATCAGGTTCAATGACGAGATCACCCAGCTCGCCGCAGGCAGGGTCAAATCGAGATCCGCCCGTAACACCGGTATCGCCGGCGGCACCTTGCCGATTTGTGCGGCTGCGGCGACCCCCGCGAGTATCAGCAGGCCGACGACTGTCCAGTCGGTGCGGTCAGTCGCCTCCGCCTGGTTCAAGACCCGCGCTGCTCGCGCCAGAGACCCAGTTTTTCCTGCACGATCCGGTCGGAGAAGCTGAACAGCACCGCGTCTTCATCCGCCTCGAAGCGATGCCGGTACCAACCCGGAACGGTAAAATGATCCTTCGCCTTCCAACTCAAGGTCGATTGTTTGCCTTCGTCTTCAAAGACAATCATTCCGGAGCCTTCAACAACGGAATAGACAGCGTGATCGGTCGCGCGGTAGTCCGTCGATCGGAAACCGCTGGGCAAAGCCTGCAGATAGGTCGACATCGTCGGCATCGCCGGGCCACCGTTCAGCGGATGGAGGTATTCCATCTTGATGCCAAAACAAGCGTCCAAGTCTTGGGTGTCCTGCATGCGGCGCAGCGTCTCACGTGCACGCGCATAGGGATAGCTGAAGATCGGCGAGGTCGGTGCGTCATAAGTATCACCGACCGGCTTCATGTTTTGCCCGTAACGCGCCAGCGTGTAGCCGGGCGGGGCGTTCGTCGGGAACTGATCGTCGGCATAACTTTCCGCAAAAGTGCTCCCGAGGAAGTGCACGATCGGAATATCCAGCCCATCGAGCCAGACCATCGGCCCGTCGCCTTCATGCCCATGATCGTGCCAAGCCCAGGACGGGGTGATGATGAAGTCGCCCGGTTCCATGTAGGTCTTTTCGCCGTTAACCGCCGTATAGGCGCGCGAGCCTTCGACGATGAAGCGCAACGCGGACGGCGTATGGCGATGCGCCGGCGCAACCTCCCCCGGCAGAATCAGTTGCAGGCCGGCATACAAGGTATCGACCGTCCGGCTCTCCCCGCGCAGCGTCGGATTTTCTAACACCAGCACCCGCCGCTCCGCCTCCTTGGCCGAGATCAACGTGCCAGATTCCATGAGGAACGGCCGCACCGTTTCATAGTCCCACAGGAAGGGTACGCTCTTGGTGATCGGCGTCTTGGCGACGAGTTTGTGGATGACCTCCCAAAGCGGCGCCATCTGATGTTCGCCGATGCGCTCGTAGAACGCAGTCCGGTCAGGGTTTGGTGTCTCGGGCATTCGTTCTCCTTTACCCCATCGCCGTGCGCAGTATGGCCTCGTAGTCCGCTGCTGTCGCGGGGCGCGGATTTGTTTCGCTCAGATGATCCGCCGCGGCGTCGGCGGCCAGCGCCGGCAAATCGGTCTCGGCCACACCCATCTCCCTGAGGCCCGTCGGCAAGTCCAGCCGTCGGTTCAGACCTTCGACCCAATCGGCCAAATCGTCGGCGCCGACGGCTTTGGCCAAGCGGTCATAGCCTTCAGCGGCATGGTCGGCATTGAACCGCAACACCGCGGGCAGCAGCACCGCATTGAGGGTCCCATGGTGCAGCCCGAATGCCCCAAGTGGATGGGACGCCGCATGGACGGCGCCAAGCCCCTTTTGGAAGGTCATCCCGCCCTCCAACGCCGCCATCATCATTTGCCAGCGAGCTTCGCGGTCGGCACCGTCCTCAACCGCGCGGACCAGCCACGCGCCGGCCCGCGCCACACAGTCCAGCGCAATGGCCGCAGCCGGCGGATTGACCCGGGTCGAAACAAAGGACTCGATCCCGTGGCTCAGCGCGTCCATACCCGTGGCCGCCGTCATCCGTGGCGGCAGCGATAGCGTTAGCTCCGGGTCACAGATCACCGCCTTGGGAATCAGCATTGGACTGACACACGCAGCCTTACGCCCGTCGCGCAGAGTTATTGATGCGGCGCGCCCCACCTCGGCGCCGGTGCCGGCGGTTGTCGGCACCGCCACCACCGGTGCAATTGGCCCAATGGCTTTCGGCGAGACCGCCAGCACGCCGAAATCGCTGAGGCTGCCCGCGTGGGAGGCCAGCAGGCCAACCCCTTTCGCCAGATCAATCGACGACCCACCGCCCAGTGCCACCAATCCGTCGCAGCCACCCGCGCGATAAACCTCCAAAGCGGCCAGCACTGCGTCTTCGGTCGGATTGCCAGGGGTCTCGAGAAAAGCCGCGCGCATCGTGCCGGCCCGCTCGACCAGTCCCGCCGCGACCACCCCCGGATCGGTGACCAGCATCGGCTGTTCAACGCCGAGTTCGGTCAGCAGATCCGGCAGCAGGCCAATCGCACCGAACTCGAACTCAATTCGCGATAGATATCGGATCGTCGCCACGGCGATCCATCAATTGAACATGGTGTTTGGCAGCAGCAGCGCGATGTCCGGCACGGCAACTAGAACCGCCAGCGCGACGATCATCGCCAGCCAGAACGGCAGAATACCGATGAAGATATGACGCATCGGCACGTCGTCGGCGATCCCTTTGACCACAAACACATTGACGCCGACCGGCGGGCTGATCAGTCCCATCTCCAGCACGATGACCATTACCACGCCGAACCAGATCGGACTGAAGCCCAGTTCGACGATAAGCGGGAAGACGATCGGTAGCGTCAGGACAAGAATGGCGAACCCTTCAAGAAATGTCCCGAGAACGATGTAGGCCGCCAGAATCACGATCAGGATACCTAAGTCGCCGAGATTCAGACCGATCAGAAAGGCCGCCAAGTCACGTGGAATACCCGACAGCGCCATGAATGGAATGAAGATATGTGCGCCGATCAGAATGAGGAACGATGTCGCCGTGGTCCGCATCGTCTGCAGGAGCACTTGCTTGATGCGAGCTAAGTCGAGAGATCGCCGCGCGAAGGCCACGACAAAAGCCAGAAACGCCCCTACACCGGCCGCCTCCACCGGAGTAAACACACCGCCGTAGATCCCGCCAATCGTGATCACCACGATTCCAACGATCGGCGTGGCGCGTCGCAGCGCCTTCATCCGCTCACCAAACGACACCGCCGGACCTGCCGGACCGAGCGACGGCTGTAGCCGCGTCATCATGTAGATCGCCAGGACAAACAAGGCTGTCAGCATCAAGCCCGGCAGAATGCCCGCCATGAACAACCGGCCGATCGATTCCTCTGTGAGGATCGCGTAGATCACAAACCCGGTGGACGGCGGGATAAGGATGCCGAGCGTCCCGCCCGCGGCAATCGAGCCAGTGGCTAGCCGATCATCGTATTTGAACCGCCGCATCTGTGGCAGCGACACCCGCCCCATAGTCACCGCGGACGCCAGCGACGAACCGCTCAACGCGGCAAAGCCAGCACAGCCAACAATGGTGGAAGAGGCCAAACCGCCCCGCCAATGCCCAACCCAGGCATAGGCCGCGTCATAGAGATCTCGGCTCATGCCCGAAACGCCAGCCAGATTCCCCATCAACACGAACAGCGGAATGACGCTCAGATTGAAGAACGTCGCGATCGCGAATGTCTCGCCACTGAGGGTCGTCAGCGCCGCAGGCGCACCGTTCAGCACCCAAGTTCCAATGAACCCGACGACAATCATACTTGTCGCCACCGGCATGCGGATCGCCAACAGCGCGAACAGCGCTAGCAGCCCGATAACACCGATCTCGGTCTCACTCATCGGCTAGCCGCGCAGCGGTCGGACGCCGGCGCCCCGCAGACCGACCCAAGCCTCCACGACCAACACCACCACATAGAGCAGCAGACCGATTGCGATGATGAAGTAAAATGGCAGGAACGGGATCGCCAGCAACGTAGACGCCTCGCCATACTCAGCCGCGCCCAATCCATTGAGATACGACTGCCAGGCGACAATGGTCAGCATCACCGCCGCGCCGCAGCGCACCAACAGATCGGTCCAGCGCAAAAGGCCCTGAGGCGCGACGAACCCGAGCAGATCGACCGCCACATGCGCACCCACCCGGCCACCATAGGCGAAGGAGCAAGCAACAACGATCAACAGGCCGAGTTTCGCGACGTCCTGCGCCCCGAAGATTGGCGCATTGAAGACGTAACGAAGCCCAACATCGACGACCGTCAGCAGCATCAGCCCGAGCAGCACCACGCCGCCAAGCAAGGCAATGAGCCGGACCAGGCGATCGACCAAAGCGACCGCCGGGTCCGGTTTTTCCATAGTCTCTTGACTCAGCTGATACCCTCACGCATCGCGTCAAGGATTGCGTCAGCCGGAATGCCTTCGTCCGTCAACTCTTTCAACGAGTCAGCGATGACCTCTTCCGAGGCCTCGAAGAACCGCGCGCTTTCCTCAGCAGACAGCTCGATAAGCTCCAGTCCGGAGTCGGCGGCCAGCTTCAGCCCGCGCTCGCCTGCGGCAGCGTAGCCCGCCCCGCCCTTCAAGCTGAGCTCATAACCACTCGCCTCGTCCACCCAAGCCTGCTGCTGCGGCGTCAGGCCTTCCCAGGCATCCATGTTCATGACCAGGTAGAACGCCGCGGATGAGGACGGCAGCCCAGTGGTGATGTACTTGCCCGGTTCATTCAGTTTGAAAGACCCAATCCCGCTCGACCCGATCATCACCGCATCGACGATGCCGGTGTTCAAAGCGTTGTAGGTCTCGTTCACCGTCATCTGGACCGGCACCGCGCCCCATGACGCGATAACCGGCGCATCAGCAGCCGACGGCGCGCGGATCTTCATGCCCTTGACGTCTTCCAGGGTGCGGACCGGCTTGTCCTTGGTGATCAGCACCGCCGGCGCATTGGTCCACATCGCCAGCAACTTGACCCGCTGATACTCGGTGTCGAGGTAGTTCAACGCGTTCCACAGCATGTCGGTGCCTTCACGCGCGCCCGGCACCACGCCCGGAATGGCCACCATCATGGTCCGCGGGAAGATCGTCTCGGTGTAGCCGGGGATGCCGAAGACGATGTCTGCGACCCCATCGACCGCGCGCTTGTATTGCTGTTGCGGCCCCTTGCCCAGCTCGCCGGCCGGGAACTGTTTGACCGTTAGCTCGCCACCGCTCAGTGCTTCCAATTCTTCAGCAAACGGCGTGAACACCGCCGCATTCATCGGATGCTTGGGTGACATGAAGTAGGCGAGCTTAAGCTCGCGCGCCTGTGCCACGCCCGGCCAAGCAATGGCCACCGCAAGTGCGGCCACAGTCAACGTCCCGCCAAGTTTCTTGAGACCCAGCATCGAAGTTCCTCCTAGCGCCTATCTTTCGGGTTCATGCCGAATACTTTGCTAGGCCAACGATAGCTGCGACAAATCGTCTTGTCCACGCCTTATGGGTCGCGAACCCAAACACAACCACTTGAAAGATAAGCCGAAACAGCTAGCCGAAAGGCAAGAGGCTAGAGCGCCACGGCCCCTAAATAGGGCAGTGTAAGCGCCAGCCAGATCCCCCCCGCGGCAATCGCCACGCCATAGGGAACCGGCTCGCCGGTCACCAGGATCCTTGGTAAGTGCACCTCACGGCTCGGCCCAAACGACACCAGACCATAGAACAGCAGGCGCCGCAGCACGATCAGCAGTAGCGCGATGATACCGCCAGCCACAGCGACCATCACCAGCAGTTCCAAGAGCTGCGCCGTTCCGGCCCACAGCGCCACCGCCGTCAGCAGCTTGATATCCCCCGCGCCCATGATCTTGAACGCATAGCCCACGACCCCGACCCCGAAGACCATCAGCGCCGCGGCCGGGTAGGTCCACCACGGCTCGCTCTGCGGCAGCAACACCGCCGCCGCCACGAAAGCGAAAATCAGCACCGCCGAAACAAGGTTGGGAATGATGAAACGCCAGACGTCGAACGCGGCCGCCACCACCAGCATCCCGATTAGCGTAACGAGGAAGGTCATTTCCATCGCCCGCTACTCCACCTCGATCAGCCCGACTGCGGCGGGAGGGGCGGTGGGGCGCTCAGCCTTGACCCCTTCCATATAGTCGAAGTTCCGCCGCGCCGTCCGGTTGAAGCCGTAGTCCGCCTCGATCGACCGCAACAGCAGCGACTCCGCGTCGATAAAGTCGCCGCGCAGCGTCGCGATATAGCCGGCATTGTTCAGCACCTCGGGCAAATCCCCGTCCTGCGCGCCGGCCACCGCGGAATCGTATCGCCCGGCCCAAGCAAGCGCGATCCGCAGGTTACGTTCGGCGGCGTCGAAGTCAGGACTCAGTTCCAGCGCCCGCGAGAAATCGGCAATGGCCGGCTGCATCCGGCGGCGCAACAAGAAGTGGAACCCTCGGTTATTGTAGACCAGCGCGCTGTCCTGCTTGACCGCAAGCGCCTGGTCGTAGGCGTCCTCGGCGGCCACCCAGTTCTGCTGGCCGTCGTGGTGCGCCCCTAGCGCGTTCCAGGCCCGCCACAAGCCAGGCGCCTCGGCCACCGCGTCCTGCAGGCTCCGCGCCCCGGTATCGCCGTCGCCGATCAACAGCAGCGCGATGCCTTTCCCTTGCAGTGCCCGTATCCGCACCTCATCGACCTCGACCAGCGCCTGGAACCGATTCAATGCCCCGGGGACATCGCCCCCGGCAAGCGCCGCCTCTGCCAGCAACAGCCGGGCCTCTGCATGCTCGGGAAACGAGACCAGCACGCGTTCCAGGATCTGCACCGCGTCTTCGCTGCGGTCCTCGCTGATGGCCCGCGCCGCAAGATTCAAAGACTGCTCCAGCAGTACCGCATCCATCGGCGGCGGGGCGGCTGGTTCAAATTCCGTGGCGGCCGGCGCACAACCCGCGAGCAGCAACAAGCCGGCGCCGCGGCAGATGTTCTTCAGCGATGAGGGGCAACGGGACCAAAACGTCACGTGGTTAACCGTCCGTTACGATGCGCCCATCGACTCCCAGACATCGATGGTCAGAGATGAATACGGCTTTCGGCTTTCATCTCCCTTAACGATCGGCAAAGACCGCGCCGCCTGCTGTGGCGGCAGCGCCGACAGATCAATAGTCAGCGCCTCGTCGGCAATGACATGCGGAGTAACCGGACGCGGCTGCGGCAACGGGACCACCGCCACCGCGCGCGCCTGTGTGAAGAGCCGCTGCACCGCGGCAGTCATGCGCCGGATCGGCGTGCCCGTTTTCTCCGATTCGACTGCCCGTTGCTCCACCGCCGCCGAGCCTTGCGGCAATGCGGCTGCTGCAATCGCAGCATCGTGATTGGCAGCAATTGCCATGTCGGCATCGTCGTGCAGCCGCGCCTCACCAAGGTAGACAGCGGCTAGATCCGGCTTGCCCTGCATCAAGTAGGAGACGCCCAGATTATTGAGCGTCTGCGTCGAGTCCGGCGCAAGGCGCAACGCGCGTTCATAGTAGCTGGCCGAAAGATCAAACCGTCCCATCCGATCATAGGCAGCACCGAGCCCGTTGAGCGCGGCAACAGAGTTAGGATCAGCGGCGACAACCAGGCGAAACTGTTCGATCGAAGCCGCCAACCGGCCCTCATCGAAATACTGCCGCCCGCGATCGTATGGCGTTGCGGCAACCTCTTTGGGCTCAATAAGCTGACGCAGCTCCGTGCACCCGGCCAGCGCGAAGCTCACAAGGCACAACAACAAGACTGAGCAACGACAACTCCGCATGATCATCCGCCGACGCCGGTCAAAGCCGGCAACATGTTGCGCACGATACTGATGATACCCGGCAACAAGACGACCGTGATCATCGATGGCAGGATGAACAGCACCAGCGGGATCGAGAGCTTCACCGGCAACGAATAGGCCTTTTCCTCGGCCTTCATCATCCGCTTCACCCGCATCTCGTCGGAGTTGACCCGCAGCGTCTGGGCGATACTGGCACCGAGTGCGTCGGATTGGATCAACAAGGTCACAAACGACTGGATTTCCGCCAGACCAATGCGCTTTGACATGTCCCGCAAAGCATCCTGGCGAGCCTTGCCGGCACGCATTTCCAACGAGACCCAGGCAATCTGTTCGGCTAATTCGGGATGGGCATTGGCGATCTGCGAGCCCACGCGTTGAAACGCGGCATCCAGGCCAAGACCCGCCTCGGTACAGACGACGAGCATATCGAGCGCATCCGGAAAACCTTCGGCGATCCTGCGCTGCCGGGACTCAAGCCGCCGCGAGAGCCAGTAGTTCGGCACGTACAAGCCGACCAAACCGCAAATAGCCGCATAGAGGATCGTCTTCTGCATCGGCAACGGACCAAGCAGCGACGGGCTCAACAAGAGGAAGCCGAGCGGCAGCGCGATGCCAAACGGAATCCGGATGGCGTAGAACACGGTCACCGCGTTCGGCGACATGAAACCGGCCTGAATCAGCTTGTCGCGTAGTTTCGAACGCTCTTCCTCGTTGCTCGGAACCACCTTGCTTTCGATCGACTTGATGAAGCCATGCCAAGCGGAGTCGCGATCGGTCCGCAGTGTCGCGGCACTACGCTCCTCCGGCGCGGCCTCCCCGGCCAGCCTGCGTTTGACCGGGTTGCGTTGGCCCAGCAGACCACTGACGGCGACCACCACCAGAAACACCGAGGCAAATATCGCCAGAAGGATCAGCGACCCAGCGCCGGATCCGACCATGGCGTTCAGCTGATTGATCACCGCCTCCATCTCAGACCCGGAAGTTGACCATTTTGATCATGGTCAGGATCCCCAGCAGCATCATGCCGAACACCGATCCGATGCCGGGCCAGAACAGTGGATCATGCATGACATCGGTGTAGTAGCCCGGGTTGATGACCAGCAGGAACGTTCCGACCGCAAACGGCAGCACACAGAGCACCCAAGCCGACATCCGCCCCTCGCCAGACAGGGCGCGCACTTTCTGGACCAGACGAAAACGTTCGCGAATGACCCGGGAAAGGCTCTGCAACAACTCCGCCAGGTTGCCACCGGTTTCGTACTGGATACCGATCGCCACGACCACGTAACGGAACTCTTCAACGTCGACGCGTTTGCTGATGTTCTCCAGGGCCTCGCGTAGATCGAGCCCGTAGGTCATCTCGTCCACCGCAAGTCCATACTCCGTCCCAATCGGGTCAGCCAATTCGGTGGTGACCAGGCTCATCGCCGAAGAGACGGGATGACCCGCCCGCAGGCTTCGCACCATCACATCGAGCGCATCAGGGAGTTGCCGCAGGAACGCCTTGTGCCGCTTCGACATCCTCCGCGTAATGACGAAGTATGGGAGGCCGATCCCGCCGAGTACCGCAGCAGCAAAAGAGCCGCCCAAGGCCAGTGAAAGCGACGTATCAAGCCCGGCGCCGGCGACCGACAACGCTATGGATACAAACAACATCGCGACGGCCGCACCCATGATCACGGCCACTCGACCGGTCGGTACGGATAACCCAGCTTGAGTAATCACGTAATCCAGGTGCCCGTACGCCTGCCCCACTGGCCCAAGAAAGGTCGAGCTCTTCCGCGTATTGCGCCGCAATTGGCTAATGATGTCCTGGGTGCTTGCACCTTCCTGCACCATCTGCATGCGCCGGTTCACAGCTTTCCGTTCCGCACCGCCGCTGTTCAGCGCGGCTTCGATACCGATGACGAAAAGTATGACTGCGGCGAAAATCGCGCAGAGAACGAG
The DNA here is from genome assembly GCA_028279245.1 of Alphaproteobacteria bacterium. Lineage (GTDB taxonomy): Bacteria > Pseudomonadota > Alphaproteobacteria > UBA6615 > UBA6615 > JANQOE01. Next base: position 14,264 of record JANQOE010000086.1, on the reverse strand, counting down.
AATTACTGGATCAACCGTCACGGCTGACCACCGCTTCGAGGTCGTTGCTCGGATCGAAGATCGTGTCGGGCACCCGAATGCCGCGCGCCTGAAACTCTTCCATCACCTTCGGCCGAATACCGGAGGCGACGAACCGACCGTGAATCGTACCGTCTTCGTCGGTACTCACGCGCTGATACTTGAAAATATCCTGCATGGTAATGACGTCACCTTCCATGCCGGTAATCTCACTCACGGATAACAGCCGGCGCTTGCCGTCACCAAGCCGGGCGACTTGAACGATGATGTGAATGGCCGACGCGATCTGGGCGCGGATCGTCGTTTGCGGCAGGTCCATGCCGGCCATGCCGACCATTTGTTCGATTCGGGAGAGCGCGTCACGGGCACTATTGGCGTGCACCGTCGTCATTGAGCCGTCGTGACCGGTATTCATGGCTTGCAACATATCGAACGCCTCGCCGGACCGGCACTCGCCGAGGATGACCCGATCGGGCCGCATACGCAGTGCGTTCTTGACGAGCTCGCGCTGTGTCACCTCGCCGCGCCCTTCGATGTTCGGCGGCCGCGTCTCAAGTCGCGCGACATGTAGCTGTTGCAACTGAAGCTCGGCTGCGTCCTCAATCGTCAGAATGCGCTCGGCGCCGTCGATGAAAGCGGAGCACGCATTCAGCATCGTCGTCTTGCCGCTGCCGGTACCGCCGGAAATGACGATGTTGCGCCGCGCTTGCACGACACCGGCCAAGAACACGGCAACCGCCTGCGGCAATGCGCCGAACGACACCAGCTTGTCCATGTGGATCGGCGACTTGGCGAACTTGCGGATCGAAACCAGCGGACCATCCACGGCCAGCGGCGAGATGATGGCGTTGAAACGGGAGCCATCCGCCAACCGAGCATCGACCATCGGCTGGGACTCGTCGACGCGGCGGCCGACGGCGGAAACAATCTTGTCGATGATCCGCAACAAGTGCTTATCGTCCTTAAAGCGCACCGGCGTCAGTTCCAGCCGGCCCGCGCGCTCTGCGAACACCTGCGAGTGTCCGTTGACGAGAATGTCGTTGACAGAATCGTCCTTGAGTAACGGTTCCAGTGGCCCCAGCCCCAGCACCTCGTCGCAGATGTCGTTGACGAGCTGCGTCCGTTCACTGAGGTTCAATGCGCGGTTTTCCTCAAGCAGCAACTCGCGCACCATCTCGCCCATTTCGCGCCGAAAATCATCCGGCGACATTTTGTCGATCGCCGAAAGGTTGATCATGTCCAACAAGCGCTGATGCAGCAGCACCTTCATCTCGGTATAGTTGGACGAAACCTTTGGCGCCGCAGCCGGCGTATCTACCTTCCCTTTGGGAGCAGAGGTGGCCGGTTGCGAACCAGCTGGCTTCGGCTTGGCCGGTGTCGCCTTTGGCGCTTTGTCCTTTGCGAAACTGGAGAACATGCCCCGGTCCTTCCCTTAGGCTTCCAGTACGTTGATGTTGTCCAGGTCGATCTGCACCCGCTCGATCATCTTACGAACGGCACGTTCCGCCTTGGACCGTTTCTTGATTTCAGAGAACGGGACGCCCTGATTGGTCGCATCCGCGACCACCTTTGCATCGTCAGCAATGAGGTAGTCGAAAGAGCGCCCAAGCGCCTGCTGGGCTTCCTTCGCACGAACCGCACCGGAACCGCCTTTGTCGAAACGGTTCAGGGCCAGCTTGACCCGGTCCGCGGCCAGGCCGTGCGCTTGAATGGTGTCCAATTGACGACGGGTCTGCCGGATCGCTGTGACTGATAGATTGGTCACAACGACAACCAGATCGGCAGCCTGCAATGCGACATATGTCGACCCGCTCCACGCCATCGGCAGATCGACAAATGACATGACATACTCGCGACGCGCCGTTTTCAGCAGGGCGGAAACGAACTCCGGTGTCAACGTGTCCAACGGCATCACATCCGCCGGCACGCCCAGTACATCGAGACCTGAGTCGTGATGGGCCATTAGGCCGCGCAACAACTCACCATCGAGGCGTTCCGGCGCGGACACCAGATCCCCATAGTCCACCGCCGTCATCAGATCGAGCTGCAACGCAGCCGTACCGAACTGGATGTCGAAATCGATGACACAATGGGTTGGCCGCTCCGACTTGGCATCCTGCGCCAGCATGCAACCAGTCTGCACGGCCAGCGTGGTCGCGCCGACACCGCCAGCACCCTTGAGGAACGCCACCACGGCCCCGCCTGCCGAACCACCGCCGGTGGCGGTTTGCGTTCCTTTTCGCACCGCATGCTCAAGCGCCGCAACGACATCGGCACGGCCAATCGGTTGCGGCAGGAAGTCGATGACGCCCAGTCGGATCAGCCGCTGAATATCCTGAATGCTCACATCCGCCGCGGTCGCCACGACCGGGCGCCCCGCGAGTTGATGCGTCAGCAATCGCGCCAGCTCACCAACGTCGTCGTCGTCATTGGTGTTCACGTCGAGGATCAGGACGTCAGAGTTCGGAACGGCGCCATCCAGTTCCTTGAGGTGCCCGACCCGCACATCGACCGTCGTGCCGTCCAAGTCTTCACAGACACGGCTCAGCGCCGCCGAGACCTCCTCGGACCGAACGATAGCTGCGACGTTGACATCCATGGCACAACCGCCCTATGCGCTAGTTGCCGCTTGTTGAATCAAACGTGGAGGTCCGCAAGTCGACCGGCGGAATGACCTCGCCTTTCCGATAACGCTCAAGCGCCAGCGCACCACGCGCGCCGTCCAGAAAGACTGGACCTGGATAGACCGGATCCGGGTCGATTATCTGTGCGGCCATATTGTGGCGGACGGCATCGCCGAAGCCTTCGCTCAGATGCTTCCCGCTGCCCTCACAGCCGATCAGTGCAATGCACGCACCTAGCAGAACGAGTCTGGTCATCGGTTGCCTCACTTGATGATGTGGCCGTAGGCGCCTTCGATACCGCCGGCCGTACCCTGGCCTAGCAGTTGCGCCGTACCCGGAGAGGTTAGAGCTGCACCGGACCCCGGCGCTTCGGCCCGCCCGAACAGGATCATGTCGAGACCGCTCGGCGGAATGAAGTTTTCGGTCGGCGTCCGTAGCGTGCCCGCTGGCACGGCTTGCACCAGATGCGGCTCTATGATGATCACCAATTCTGTTTCCTGCCGCTGGAAAGCCGTACTGCGCATCAGCGCGCCGAGAATCGGCACGTCGCCCAACCCCGGCAGTTGCCTGACCGTGTCTTCAAAATCCTCTTGAATCAGGCCGGCGATCGCGAAGGACTGACCGTCGCGCAATTCGACAGTCGTCCGCGCCCGGCGGGTCCGCAACCCCGGGATCTTAAAGCCGGAGAACTCGACCGCGATCGTGTTGTCCAACTTGCTGACTTCCGGAGCAACGATCACATTGATCAAACCGTCTTCCAGCACGGTCGGCGTGAACGCCAGTGACACACCAAACGGTTTGAACTCGATAACAACGCGGCCGTCTTCGGGTATCGGCACCGGAAACTCACCGCCGGCAAGAAAGCTTGCCGTATCCCCGGACATCGCCAACAGATTTGGTTCGGCCAGAGTCCTGATGATACCCTTCTCTTCCAGCGCATCGAGGAACAGATCCAGCGTTGCACCGCTGCCGAAGCTAGCTCCGAGCGTTGCCTGGCCGATGGTTTCGAGGTCGGTTGTGAAGTTGGGGATATAAGAGAAGTCCCCACTCAGAAGCTGAGAATTCAGTTCAAAGTTGCGCAGGAAAGTCCGCGAGATCTCCGCGAACCGGACCTGTAGCATGACCTGCTGATTGTCACGCACTGACAGCAGATTGGTGATGCGCTCCGGCGCGAACTGCTCGGCAACGGCAATCACGCGAGACAATCGCGACGCGCTCTGCACCGAACCGCTGAGCACCAGCGACCCGTTGGCCGGGCGCACTTCAATGTCCTCATCCGGCATCAGCTCGAACAGGCGTTGCTTCAGGCCTTCGATGTCCGGCGCGACCACCAGATCAACGACAGCCACCAGTTCGCCGCCAGCACCGCGGATGGTCAAACTGGTCGAACCCAACGCCCGACCCAGCGCATAGATCGAACGGTCGCTTAGCGCCAGCACATCGGCGATTTCGGGATTGCCAACCAGCAGCTCGGTGAACGGAACATCCAGTTCCAGGATCTGCGATTTGCTGATCGGCACGACAAATTCGCCGGCATGGGCCGCATCGGAACTTTCGACCCGGGCGAGCTGCGCGCCGGCCGGCCCAATGACCGTGAAGGTCCAGACCAAGGCGACGGCGATAAGACGGCACCAACAAGCCGCGGACTTGGCCATGACGCTACCTACCTGGTTCGAGTTTGGCCCCGGACACCGCTCAAGGCGGCTCCACCATGAGTATTGGTTATCCGCCTTAAACCTTTATTGATTTGCGGAACGACTACCCGCCGACAGCAGCGGCCACCGGTGCAACGCCGCCTTCCACTGCAGCCTCGTGATCCGCAACCGGTGCTGGTACCACTGGTACGCTGGGCATGGCCCCAACCGACTGTCCGGGCCGCACCGCATAGTGCTGCGCTTCCAGGCCGCGAACGATCTGTACGGACGGGCCTGCTTTGCCGCCCGTCACCTTGCGGCCCTCCAAATCGGCCGTCGATACTGGACGCGTCACCACCTGGTTCGTGCTGGCCTCGCCCCGCAAGGTAAGCGACAAGCTACCCAATTCGGATGCGAGCGCGAGTTTTTGCGCCTGGTTGGGCGAAACCTCTAGCGTCACCGCCTTGGCAACCACCGGCTGTTCGTTTTCCGCGTCATAGTCCTGATCGACCGCCAGCACCCGCACTGTTTGCAACAGCACGCCGGTCACCAGCTCGCCGTTCCGATCCGTCCGGGTCAGCATGATGTCCACCCGGTCACCAGGCAGTACAAAACCAGCGACTCCGTTAACATCATTGACTCGGATAGTCGCGGCACGCTTGTCTCCTCCGATCACCGCGGACAACGAGGCGCGCCCACCGAACCCAGTGATCTTGGCTGGAAGCAAGGGTTCGTTCGCCGCGACGGCGCGAAGCACGACACGTGGTTCCTCTCCATCAACCACGTCGTCAATTGAGGCGAAGATACCTGTAGGTACCGACTCGGCCGGCCACTGGATAACCTTAAGTTGCCCCCGCTCAACTGGGGCACCAAACGCCAACGGCGCTGCCGCGACGACGACAGGCACGGTTTCGATGCCCTGCCGTTCGACCACGACGGGGGGCTGTACCTGATTTGACAGCCAGTTCTTTGTCAACAATACAGCGCCACCGGCCATAACGAAGGCCGCGCCTAAGGTCAAAACAGCTCGACTGTTCATGATGCCCCCGCCTGCTAAGGAAAGAAAACGGCCGTGCCAGGGTGGCGGCAAACGCCGCCACCCCAGGCAAGCCGTAGCCAGGTATCAACCACCGACTTGGTTTGTTGCCGTGGTTATTGCGCCTTGGATCGCATTACCCAGGCCGAGGGCAGCGCCAGCAATACCGGCACCGACGATCGCCAGGATCAGCGCGTACTCGGCAGCAGCCGCACCACTTTCGTCTTTGAGGAAGCTGTTGAAGATCTCACGCATGGCTAAACTCCAGTTCATGTTGCCCTGACCACGGCGGCGTTTGGCGTCTCGGAGACCATCCGCTTGCCGCGGGATCGAAACGACTGCGTGTCGCTGCGATGGGGCGAATTGTGAGTAATCCGGTCGGTCCCGTCAAAGGACCAAAGGGAAATTTGTCAAAAGTGCCAATGCCTTACGCCAAAGGGTATAAAGCGCGGCGGATTTTAGAATCACTCGCAAAAGGAGTGACAGGAGGGAAAAAATCGCTAAATAGGTGTGGGGTTAACAATAGGTTGCCAGGCAAACCGCGGGCTTTCGTGCACTGCTGGTACGGACCCGGTTCCTTGGCACCTCCGTACCCCGTCCCGCGCCGCTATTACTTTTTGCATATGGCCGCCAAAGGTCCCGCGCAAGCTGCACGCCACGCGATACGACCTCGGATCGCCCCGATTAACCGTCTCCAGCAGGTCCCGTTGCTTGCCGCCGAACGATCGACTACCACTTGAGCCGTATCCATAACGGAGCGCTCATCCATGCGGGATACGGGTCAGATCCAGGGCTATCACGCGCACGTCTACTACGACGAGGCCAGCCGGCCGGCCGCCACGGACCTGCGGGAAGCCATCGGCGCCCGGTTCGAGGTCCAATTGGGCCGCTGGCACGACCGGCCCATCGGCCCCCATCCACGTTGGAGCTACCAGGTCGCCTTCGCCCCCGATCAGTTCGCCACCCTGGTCCCCTGGCTGGCCCTGAACCGCCACAGCCTCGTGGTCCTCGTGCACCCAACCACCGGCGACGACGTCGCCGACCACACCGAACACGCGATCTGGCTGGGCGAGAAGCTGGACCTCGATATCGACGTGTTGAGATAGCCCATGTCCAATGACGACCTGTTCGCCAGCCTTGGCCTGTCCGATCTCCAGCCCGGACCGCTCGAGGTCGTCTCGCCGGTCGACGGCGCCGTTCTCGCCAGCACTGCCCAGACCGATGCCGCCGCCGTCGACAGCAAGATCGCCGCCGCCGTTGACGCCTTCACCGACTGGCGACAGGTGCCGGCGCCGCGCCGCGGCGAACTGATCCGGCTGTTTGGCGAGGAACTCCGGGCCAACAAGCAGGCCCTCGGCACCCTGGTCACCCTGGAGTGCGGCAAGATCCTGCAGGAAGGCCTCGGCGAAGTGCAGGAGATGATCGACATCTGCGACTTCGCGGTTGGCCTGTCGCGTCAGCTCTACGGCCTGACCATCGCCTCGGAACGCCCCGGTCACCGCATGATGGAGACCTGGCATCCCCTCGGCACCTGCGCCGTGATCTCCGCCTTCAACTTCCCGGTCGCCGTCTGGTCGTGGAACTTCGCGCTCGCGGCCGTCTGCGGCGACCCGGTCATCTGGAAGCCGTCCGAAAAGACGCCCCTCACCGCCCTCGCCTGCCAGCACCTGTTCACCCGCGCGGCCCGGCGGTTCGGCGACCTGCCCGCCGGCCTGTCGCAAATCGTCATCGGCGACGCCAAAGTCGGCGCCCAGCTCGCCGCCGACCCGCGCCTACCCTTGATCAGCGCCACCGGCAGTTGCCGCATGGGCAAGGAACTTGCCCCGGTCGTCGCCGCCCGCCTGGGCCGCTCACTGCTCGAGCTCGGCGGCAACAACGCGATGATCGTCGCCTCCAGCGCCGACCTGGAACTCGCGGTCCGCGCCATCCTGTTCAGCGCCGTCGGCACCGCCGGTCAGCGTTGCACCTCGCTGCGCCGGCTGTTCGTCCATACAGACATCCGCCAAGAACTACTGACAAAGCTGCGGGCAGCCTACAGCCAAATCCCCATCGGCTCGCCGCTGGAGCCCGACACCCTGCTCGGCCCCCTCATCGACGAGCCCGCCTATCGCGGCATGACCGCCGCCTTGGCCCAGGCCAAGCAAGAGGGCGGCAACATCCATGGCGGTGACCGCGTCCTGGCCGACCGCCACCCCAACGCCTGGTACGTCGAACCGGCCATCGTCGAGATGCCCGCCCAAACGGCGGTCGTCGAAACAGAGACCTTCGCCCCCATTCTCTATGTCATGGAATACACGGACATCGGTGAGGCCATCCGCCAGCACAACGCCGTGTCGCAAGGCCTTGCATCCTGCATCTTCAGCAACGACGTGCGGGAGACGGAGACTTTTCTCTCGGCCGCCGGCAGCGACTGCGGCATCGCCAATGTGAACATCGGCCCGAGCGGCGCGGAAATCGGCGGTGCCTTCGGCGGCGAGAAAGAGACCGGCGGTGGCCGCGAGTCAGGATCCGATGCGTGGAAGAACTACATGCGCCGCGCCACCAACACCATCAACTACTCCCGCGACCTGCCCCTCGCCCAAGGGATCGACTTTGGCGCGTAATCGAGCGGGCGCGCTGCTGGCCGTAGCAGCCGTACTCATCGCTACCCCATCCGCCGCCGCGGACTTCACCGGCCGCGCCCGGGTTATCGACGGCAGCACGCTGGAGATCGCTGGCCGGCATATCAGCCTGGCCGGCATCACCACACCCGCCGAGCAAGCGATGTGTGGCGATGTCCGCTGCGGGCTGCAGGCGGCCTTTGCCCTCGCCGAAACGATTGAGCAGCATTGGGTCGAATGCACGCTGCTCTCCGGCAGCGAGCCACCCCAAGCCGTCTGCCGCGTCGGCGGTCCCAAGGGCCGCGATGTCAACGCCGCGATGGTGCGCTCGGGCTGGGCCAGGGCGACCGATCCGGCCTATGCCGCCGACGAAGCGGCGGCGCGGGCTGCCGGCCGCGGACTATGGGCGCGTTAACGGACACAATTCCGCCTCACTTTGGCTACACCACCGGTGAAGCCAAATAGCGTAGTTTACAATACGTAAACGTTTGGGACGGAACTCAAGAAATGAAAGCTAGAATAGAAAGCGTCGCCGCGACGGCGATGACGTTGGCGGTCGTCGGTTATCTGACCGCCGTCAGCTTCGGCGTCATCAACGTTGGAGGCTAATGGATCTCTGAACTGACCAGCCGCTCGGCTTCCATCATAAAGCTGGTATCCAGCGCCACGACACTCGCGCGTTGCGCGGCGAACAGATTGCCGTGATGGAACAGGGCAACATCTTTTAACACCAGCGTCAGCGCAGCAAGCACGTCGGCCGTGTCCGGCGCTTCCGGTAGGACGCCCATGATCTGATCGTAGATCGACGCGACGTCCTCCATGGACTGACGATCTTCTTCGGTCATGGTCACCTTCCACTGGAGTGGGCAGACAGTGCCGCCCGATGTTGCTGCGAACGGCCGCTACGTGCGGTCGAGAGGAGGTGATTCTTCGCTGCAACGGTTGCCAATCGGTAAACCATGCCATCTGGGGAATGGCGGCCTAGGCGCGGCTAGATAAAATGCACTAGTATGGAGGACAGATCGATGTGGGGTGAGGGGGGCCTGAGCACACCATGAACGACGAAGGATCCGGCACGCGCCGCGAGCTGACCGGGCGCACGGTCGAAGCGGCTTAGCATCCGCGAGACGGCAAGTTAGCAGCGCAACAATGGCGCACCGTTTTGGCTGCCTGTGTCTCGGCTGGGTAGGGCTCGTCCTATTGGCCCAAGCCCAAATAGCCGCCGCACAAACCGTTCCCATTCCGGCGGAACCGGGCGTCGAACGCCGCCAGCGCGACCTTCCAACACCGCGCAGCAGCCCGGAAATCACCATTCCGGCCCCAGGCATCGACGCCCAGGCCCCGCCGGGCGCTGACCAAACCACCCTTGTACTTGAGGAAGTGACGCTCGAAGGGCTCACGGCATACGCTGAGGCCGAACTGCGGCCGATTTACGCCGACCGCCTCGGCCGCGAAATTACTCTGGCCGACGTCTTCGCCATCGCCGCCGAAATCACCGCGCGCTACCGCGACGATGGTTTCGTGCTGTCGCGCGCGTTAGTCCCCGCGCAAACCATCGACAACGGCGCGGTGCGCATCACTGTCGTGGAAGGCTTCATCGGCACTGTCACCGTCGATGACCCCGACGGCGGCGACGACCGCACACGCCGCCTCATCGACGGTTTCGGTCGCCGCATTCAGGCCGCCGTGCCGCTCGACATCGCCACGTTGGAACGCTACTTGTTGCTCGCCAATGACCTGCCCGGCGTCACCGCGGAAGGCGTGCTGACCCCCGCCGCCGACCAGCGCGGTGCGTCGGACCTCATCATCGCCGTCACCCGCGATCGCTATGACGGCTTCGTGAATGCAGACAATCGTGGCAGCAAGTTCGTCGGCCGCACGCGCCTGCAAGGCGGTGTCACCGCCAACGGAGCGCTTGGGTTTGCGGAGCGTACCGGCGCCCGGCTGATGATCACCAACGACACCGATGAACTCAGGTTCGCCGAGCTCCTGCACGAGCAACCTGTGGGCACGAACGGCCTAACCCTCGGCGTGCGCGGCACCGTCACACGCTCCGAACCCGGTGCCAGCCTGACCGATCTCAACATCGAGAACGAAACCGAAGCGGTGGAACTCATCGCGTCCTTCCCGCTGCTGCGGTCCCGCCGCCGCAACCTGCTGCTGGATGGCGAGTTCTTCTACTACAACGCCAAATCTGACGTCCTCGGGGGAACCCTCTCCGATGACCGCACCCGCGCCGTTCGCGTCGGCGCAACCTTTGACACCATCGACTCCGTCCTCTTCGATGTCGGCGTCAACATCCTGCGGCTCGAGCTGTCCCAAGGGCTGAACATCTTGGGTGCCCGCGAAACCGGCAGCCCCAGTCTTTCCCGTGCCGCCGGCCGCAGCGACTTCACCAAACTGAACTTCGAAAGCTCGCGCCTGCAAAGCCTCAGCCCGCGCTTCAATCTGCTGTTCGCCGCTGCTGGCCAATACGCCGCCGATCCACTGCTTGCTGTCGAGGAATTCTGTCTCGGCGGCCGCACCTTTGGCCGCGCCTACGACGCGTGCGAGGTCGCCGGCGACCACGGCCTGGCGGGCCGCGCTGAACTGCAATTCACCCCGCCGACGCCGCAGGAGAGACTACAGCCCCAACTCTTCGCCTACTACGACATCGGCGCCGTCTGGAACCGCGACAGCGGTGCCGGCACACCAGCGCGCCAATCCCTCGCCTCCACCGGCCTCGGCTTGCGACTGAACCTTGGTGAGCACCTGTCGGCGGAACTGGAGGTCGCCCAACCGCTGACCCGCAACGTGGCCTCCGAAGGCGACAACGACCCGCGCTTCTTCTTCGACCTGATCGCCCGTTTCTAGGCGGTGAACCAGTCACCGCCCCGTGGATGAGTGCCCCTCCCCCACAAGGCCAGCCAGCCTGGTCTTATCTCGATAACTCATTGTTTCATATACATAAAGACAGGCGCCGGCCCAACGATCATTGCTAACGTTTCGTTAAAATTTGCCGCGCATTCTCGGCAACCAACAAACTCAACTAAGGGCCTGGAATGCACGGATCGCGTCGACGTCGACTGCTCGCTGGATTGCTGACGTCCGTCTCCGCGCTCAGCCTGCTGGTCTCCGGCGCCGCCGCCAATCCCGAAGGCGGCGCGGTCGCCGCCGGCACCGTGACCATCACCCACACCGCGCCCGGCACCCTGGAAATCCACCAGACGACGGACAAAGCCATCATCAACTGGCGGTCCTTCAGCATCGGCGCGAATGAGCACACCCAGTTCCGACAACCCAGCGCCGCCGCCATTGCCCTGAACCGCGTCACCGGCGGTGATCCAAGCCAGATCCTCGGCCGGTTGTCTGCCAACGGCCAGCTCATCCTGGTCAATCCCAACGGTGTTCTGTTCGGCCGCAACGCCACCGTCGACGTCGCCGGCCTGATCGCCACGACCAGCAACATCCGCGATCAAAACTTCCTCGCCGGCCGTCTCGAATTCACCCAGCCGGGCCTGCCGGGCCGTACCGTCGTCAATCACGGCGGCATCACGGTCGGCGACGGCGGCCTCGCCGCGCTGGTGGCTCCCGGTGTGGAGAACAGCGGCCACATCGTCGCCCGCCTCGGCCGCATCGCCCTGGCCAGCGGCGACCGTTTCACCGTCGACCTGTACGGCGACGGCCTGATCAATCTGACGATGGACGACGGCCATACCCAACTGGCCGCCGCCGACGGCGCGCAGATCGGCGCGCGGGTTACCAACAGCGGCCTGCTGTCGGCGGACGGCGGTCATGTGGTCCTCGCGGCGGCCACGGTGCGCGATATTGTCGACAACACGATCAACATGGACGGCGTAGTCGAGGCCCGCAGCTTCGCGCAACAGGGCGGCCGCATCACCTTGTTCGGCGGCGAAGCCGGCACAGTGCGCGTCGCTGGGCGCGTCGACGCGTCCACCGCGGACGGGTCAGGTGGCGCCATCGACATCTTCGGCGAGCATATTGTCTTGGCTGGGACCGCCGATGTCCAGGCAAGCGGCGCGGCAGCAGGCGGCACCATCCGCATCGGCGGCGATGTCCAGGGCCAGACAGCCGAGCCCACAGCAACCACCAACCAGGTCCAAGCCGGCGCAACCATCGCCGCCGACGCCACCGCGGCCGGTGACGGCGGCACAATCGTTGTCTGGTCCGACGGCACCACATCCTTCTTCGGCGGGGCGACCGCGCGCGGCGGTCAGGCCGGCGGCGATGGCGGCTTTATCGAGGTGTCCGGTAAACAGCAGCTTGCTTTCGCCGGTCAAGCCGATACCAGCGCACCGCATGGCCAAACCGGCGAGCTGCTGCTCGATCCCACCAGCATCGACATCTGCTCGGGCTGCACCACCGGCGGCGCCGGGACTGCCAACTCGCAGCTCAACGTCAACGACCTCGTCGCCAACCTGAATGCCAACAATGTGACGGTCTCGACCAACAGCACAGCTGCTGGCGACGGCGACATTGACGTCAATGCCCGCATTCGCTGGTTATCGGGCAACGACCTGCACCTCACTGCCGACCGCAACATCAATGTGAACCAGAACATCGAGGCCCGCGCCCAAAGCGACATCACCCTTGCCGCCGGCGGCAATGTCGAGATGACAGCGGGACGCCGCATCACGACGGTCGGCGGCAACACCGAAGTCAACGGCCAGCAGGTCACGCTGCAGCGAATCCAAACCCGTGGGAACAGCGCAGTTGCCAACGGCGGCAATGTGACTGTCAACGCCACCGGCGATGTGGTCCTGGCGCAGGCTATCGATGCACGCGGTTCGACGCCCCTCACCGGCACCGGCGGCGACGTCATCGTCACGGCGGCCCGAGACCTCACCGTCGCCGGCAGCATCCACACCACCGCCCGCGGCGCGGACGCCGGCAGCATCACGCTGACGAGCCAGAACGGCGCGGTGCTGACGGCGGACAACGCCACCCTCAACGCCCGGGCCGAGAGCGGTGGCAACGGCGGCAACGTCACCGTCAGTGCCGAAAACGGACTCGTGCGCATCGGCGCGGCCAATCGATCGGGCACCCGCATCGACACGCGCGGCCTCGGATCGGCCACCCGCGGCGGCAGCGTACTGCTGACCGGCGCGACGGTCGTCTTGAACCGCGACATCAGCACCAGCACCGGCATCACCGGCAACGCCGGACAGGTGACGATCAACGCGACCGGTGAGGTCACGACGCGCAGTATCGGCGCACGCGGCGGCCGCACCACAGGGCAAGGCGGCGCTGTCGACATTTCGGCCGGCGGCGACATCACCGCAACCGGCGCCATCGACACCGCCGGCTACACCGGCGACAGCGGCAGCATTCGCGTCGCCAGCACCGGCGGCGACGTCACCAGTGAAGACAACGCATCCTTCCGCGGCTACGCGCTGCAGGGCGGCAACGGCGGCGACGTCACCCTCGAAGCAACCACTGGATCGGTCACGCTCGGCCGAACCCTGGGCCGCGGCACCCGCATCGACACCCGCGGCCGCGGCACCGGCGCCACCGGCAGCGGCGGGAATGTGACGATCACCGCTCAGACCGTCACATTGAACCGCGACATCAACGCCGGCGGCAGTGTCGGCGGCAATGGCGGCGCGATCACGGTCACCGCATCGTCCGGCGATGCCAGCCTGCGCAGCATCGCAACACGCGGCGGCACCTCGGCCGGCCAAGGCGGCAACATCACAGTCACCGCCACCGGCGGCAATGTCACCGTGCACGGGAACGTTGATGCCAACGGCAATGTCGGCGACGCCGGCAACATCGCAATCCAAAGCGTTAGCGGCTCCATCGCCATGCGCGATACCGCCTTCCTGAACGCCCGCGGCTTGCGCGGCGGCAATAGCGGCACCATCAGCCTCACCGCCGCCCAAGGCGATATCACTGTTGGCGACACCATCCGCAACAGCACCCACATCCTGACCGGCGCCGGCGGCGCGGGCGCCACAGGCAACGGCGGCAACATCACCATTAGCGCACGCAACGTCACCTTAAATCGCGGTATCGGTGCCAACGGCTCGACCGGCGGCAACGGCGGTGACGTGAGCATCACGGCGACCGCCGGCACGGCAACCACCCGCGGCATTGCGGCGCGCGGCGGCACCACCGCCGGCCAGGGCGGCGACATCACCGTCTCGGCAAGCGCCGATGTCACTGCGAACGGCAATCTCGACGCCGCCGGCTACACCGGCGACGCAGGGGCAATCAGCGTGACCAGCAACAGCGGGTCGATCGCCAGCGCCGACAACGCATCGTTCCGCGCCCAGGGGCTCCGCGGCGGCAATGGCGGAAATGTCAGCCTCAACGCAGCCAATGGCACAATCACCCTGGGTCAGACCTCCGG
>JANQOE010000095.1 GCA_028279245.1 Alphaproteobacteria bacterium | reverse complement strand
GTCAGTTTGGGGGACACGACGCGGGCGAACGGCGACCCGGTGTCGTCGGTTCCCTTGTACCGGCGTGCCAAAGAACTTGATCCGACCAACCCGGCGCCGCTGATCGGTATGGGCGCAGCTCTCAATCAGCTCGGCGCCTATCTCGAGGCGAGTGACGCCTGGAAGAAGGCGCTTGCCCTCAATCCGAACGATCCGGACATTCTGGTCGGCCTTGGTGTTGCCTTGACCGGTTTGAACCAACCGCATCTGGCTGTGAACCGGTTCCAGTCGGCGGTGGCTATGCGGCCGAGTGCGCGAGCCTACAACGGTCTTGGGGTTGCCTACGATATGCTCGGCGAGCCCGAAAACGCTCAGGCCGCCTACCGCTCCGGCCTGTCGGTCGATCCGTCCCACCTGGGATTGACCAGCAACATTGGTCTCAACTTTGCGCTGACTGGCCGCTACAGCGAGGCAATTGCGATGCTGGAGCGGGCGATGTCCATGCCCGGTGCGTCCATGCGGCACAGGCAGAACCTGGCCCTCGCCTACGGGCTTGCCGGTGAGATGCAGCGAGCCGAGGAACTGGCGCGCACTGACCTTGATGAGCAATCCGTGCTGCAGAACATGGCGTTCTACGCGACGCTGCGTGCCATGACGGATCATGCGCAGAAGGTTGCGGCATTGGGTGAGTTGAATCAGCGCATCACGCCGGCGGTGGGATCTCCGTAGCATCCCTACCCCCCCGTAATCCCGCGGAGGCCGTCGACGATATTGAAAGCGCCCGGGCCGATTAGCACGATGAACAGTGCCGGCAGGATGAAGATGATCATCGGCACGGTCATGATGGCGGGCAGCCTTGCCGCCTTTTCTTCCGCTTTCATCAGTCGGTTGTTGCGAAGCTCAGCCGACAAGACACGTAAGGCGGTTGCCAACGGTGTACCGTAACGTTCGGTCTGTAGCAGGGTGTTGACTAAGGCTTTGATGCCCGGCAACGGGACGCGCTTGGTCAGGTTGACCAGCGCAAGTTTACGTTCGGGCAAGAAGCCGAGTTCGATTGACGTCAGGGAAATCTCGTCGGCGAACTCCGGCCAAGAGCCGCGTAGCTCTCGGCCGACCCGTTCGAGCGTCGCATCGAGACTTAGCCCTGCCTCGGCACAGATCACCATGAGATCCAGGCCGTCCGGCATTGCCTTCAGGATGATCTTTTGGCGCTTCTGTGCCTGGTTTTTGATGGCGATGTCCGGCAGATATGAGCCGAGAAGCACTGTCCCTATCGCAGCCATGGCTTGCTGCATTGGGGCGAGATTGCCGAAACCCAGGCCATAGACCAGCACGACGGCGACAATGCCCATGACGATGGGCATAGATACCTTGGCGAAGAGATATAGGGTGATCGCATCTCTGGTTCGCCAACCGGCCTGCGCCAAGCGTTCGCCTATCTTCTTCGCCTGCTCGCTCTGCAGCAGCTTGAGGCGGCGGACGACCTCAGCGGCAAAAGTCAGGCCCCTACTCCGCATCTGGTGCCGGCCCTGCGCCAAGCGCGCCCCGCGGAGCTCAGCGCGGCGGGCCTCGAGCCGCCGAATCCGGCCGCGGATCGGCTTCGGTTCGAGCAGTGCGAACCATACGAGCAGCACGCCGGCGAAGGCCGCCACCCCACTGCCGGTAAGGATCAGTTGCTCGGCGCTGTAGCCGAAGGTCAGCATTTCCAACATAGCTAGATCTCGAACCGGATCATCTTGGCCATGACCAAGACGCCTATTGCCTGTGAGGTCAGGCCGACGGCGATCAACATTGGGCCGCGCGGGTCGGTGAACAGTTGCATGATGTAGCCAAAATTGATCACCGAGATCAGGCCGAACATGAGGAAAGGCAGCGAGCCGAGGATCCAGGCGGCGGCTTTCGGCTCGGATGCTAGGGCCTTGATCTTTTTCTTCATTTGGCGCCGCTTGCGCAGTACGTCGGAGAGATTCTCAAGGGTTTCGGCAAGGTTGCCACCCGTTTCTCGCTGGACCGACATGGCAACGACAAAGAACTTGTATTCAGGCGTCGTGATCCGTTGGGCGACGTCCCACATAGCCTCTTCAAGGGTCTGGCCGAGTTTCACCGCGTCCGCTATTGCCTGGAATTCGACGCTGACCGGCGGCGACATTTCTTCGGCCACGTTCTTCATAGATTCGGCGGCCGGTAGGCCCGAGCGCAGTCCGCGAACGATCTGATCGATGGCCTCTGGAAACTGATTGGTGAACTTCTTCAGGCGCGACGCGATCATGATGTTAATCACGAGATGCGGCAGCGCGAAGGCGCCAAAGACCGCAACAAACAAGATCACGAGCAGTGATGCGCTCAGGAACCGCTGGGCCAGAAATGCGAACACCGCGCCGGCGACAAGAGAGGCCAGTATGTATTCGGCAACGCTGATCTTCTTGCCGGTGGCTGCCAGGCGTTTTCGAAGTTGGTCGGGATTTGGCAGCAAGCGCTTGATCATGCGGTCCAAACCGGCGATGGAGCTGTCTTGCTCGCTGCGGCGGATCTGGGCGGCTGCATCGGCATCGGACGAGTCCTGCCAACGCTGTTTGATCGCGGTGATGCGCTTGGCGTTGCGGTCCGGTTTGCCGAACAGGGCGATCCCCATAATCAGGATCGCGCCCAAACCTAAGACGATGACGAGCACCGCAATAAGGGCGCCCCTATCCCCGCTGGCGAATGCCTCCATCATTGGATGGCATCCATGAGGGCACGGCCGAGACCAAAATACTCGGCCTTGTCAACGAAGTGGGGACGCACGCCGGTCGGTTCGAACCGCCCAAGCAGCTTTCCGGAATTGTCCTCACCATCGAACTCGAAATTGAATAGGTCTTGGGTTGTGATGACATCGCCCTCCATGCCGACGATTTCCATAACCGACGTGATCCGCCGCATGCCGTCGCGCATACGGCTGACCTGGACGATCATGTCGATCGCTGCGGCGATCTGAGTTCGGACCGCCTTCGCAGGGAGGTTGATGCCTGCCATCCCGACCATGTTTTCGAGACGGGTCAGCGCTTCGCGGGGGCGGTTGGCGTGGATCGTGCTCATGGAGCCTTCATGGCCGGTGTTCATGGCCTGCAACATGTCGACCGCTTCGCTGCCGCGGACCTCGCCCAGGATGATCCGGTCCGGCCGCATACGCAGGGCGTTCTTAACGAGATCCCGCATGGTGATCTCGCCGTTGCCCTCAATGTTTGCCGGACGGGTCTCAAGCCGAACGACGTGGGGCTGCTGCAACTGCAGCTCGGCCGCATCCTCGATGGTGACGATGCGTTCGCCATGATCGATGAGTTGCGACATCGCATTCAGGAGTGTGGTCTTACCGGAGCCGGTACCGCCGGAGATCAGGATGTTGAGCTGAGCCCGGCCGGCGATCTGTAGGACCTTGGCCATCGGCTCCGACAGGTTGGCCTGGCGGTGCATCATGTCGAGGGTGATCTTCTTTTCCGCGAACTTACGGATGGAGATGGAAGGCCCGTCGATGGCCAGAGGTGGAATGATGATGTTGACGCGGCTGCCATCTTCCAGGCGCGCGTCGACCAGAGGACTGGACTCGTCGATACGCCGCCCGATGATCGAAACGATGCGGGTGCACACGTTCATGACATGACGATTGTCACGGAACGTCACATCGGTGAGTTCAAGCTTGCCACGGCGCTCGACGTAGATCTGCTTCGGTCCGTTGACCATGATGTCGGTAATGCTCTCGTCCGCCAGTAGTGGCTCAAGCGGGCCGAGGCCCATCATCTCGTTGAGCAACACATTCACGAGCTCGCGTTGCTCACTCATGTTGAGTTGCTGTTTCTCCTCGCGGAGGATCTCGCCGACGATGTCGGTGACTTGGCGCGATAACTCGGTTCGCTCCAAAGTCGATGCGGTACCGACATCAATGCGTTCGACCAGGGCGGGTTGGACAATCTCGCGGGCCTTCTCAACAGTCTGGCTATAGGTAGCCGAGGTCTTGAGGGTCTTGGCCGTGCTTTGCAGTAACGGATTGGCTTGTGGGGCTGTCGAGTCGTCAGATCCCTTGGCAGCAGCGCCCTCGGGTCTGTTTGGGCCATCTTCTTTGCCGACAAGGCCCTCCAGAATCACCGTCACAACACGGCGCTGCTCCAGCAGGTTTAGCTTGTCAAAGCCACGTACCTTGCATTCGGCGGCCAGTTCGGTCAGTTGCTTGGCGACCGTGCCGCGTGCAGTGCCGGACAGCTGGGATTCGTCGATATGAGGCAGGATTGCTTCGCGAACCTGTTCAACCAACTCATCGAAGGCGGCTGTCGCGTTGGATGCCGCTTCCTTGTGTTGGCCCAGATCGATGACCGAGGCCGCACCGCGTCGACCGAAGCCCATGTCAGGCCGCCTTCGCCTTGCTCTTGCGGGCGAGGTTGGTGATGTTGCCAAGATTCAAGAAGCTGAGCTTTCTGTCTGCGGCCGGTTCGGCAAGCAGCGAGTTGGCAATCGTGCGAACGCTGGCGGTTATCTTGGCGCGTTTCGCGACCTGGGAAAGGGACTTGCCAGTAGCGGCAGAGGTCGCTGTGGTTTTCTCGTCTTCCGGTACCTGGAAATCGACTGAGCTTTCAGTCCCCTTCTCGAATTGACCGACAGTCAGACCATCCGTCTTGGTGCGCGTGACCCTATTCAGCACAAGTTTGATCTCGGCTCGTGGAGCTGCGTCCTGGCAGTAAGCGCGAAGGCGGACGGCATCGCGCATGCCGGCGAGGGACAAGTCCGAGACGAGTAGTATGCTCTTGACCCCGGAGAAGGCATGGGACAAGTGCCGCACCATGGCGCGCGGCATGTCTATCCATACGGCATCGAAGTTGGGGCGCATCTCCTCGAGCAGCCGATCCAATGCCTCCGGTTGGAAGGTGGTGTCTCGGCTCAGCTCTTCCTCCGCGGCGAGCACGGAAAGATGGTCGGTCCGGGGCACCATGGCGCTTGCCATGAATAGTTTGTCGACGCGGCTTGGGTTCTGCAGGGCTTCGAGTAGACCGCCGGCGGGTACGAGATCGAGGGCCAATGCGGACGTACCGAACTGAACGTCCAGGTCGACCAGCGCGACGTGCTTGTCGCGTTCCTCGGCCATTATCCATGCACCGTTGGCCGCGATAAGGCTTGCGCCGACACCACCCCGTGTACCAATGACGAGCGTTACATCGGCAAGGTTTGCGGCGGCTTGCTCGGTTGGGGCATCTGCCGATTCGCGCAGCGATGCGGCCAGCAAGGCGCTTTCAAGTTCGTCTGCGGAGAAGGGCTTGACGAGATAATCTGCGACACCAGCGTTGACGAACTGCTTGTATAGATGCAGGTCGTTGATTGTGCCAAGGGCGATGACATCCGTCTTGGGATCGCAACTGTCAGCGAGTGTCATCAGATCGGTGAACGGATCTTGGCTGGTGCCGAGGTCGACAATCAGTAGGTCGGGGGTCTCACCTTGCGCGAGATACTCGGTGGCCGCAGCTAGGCCGCCGTCCAGCACCTTCGATCCGGGCCAATGCAGATCGGCAGCCTGTTCGATGGTGGAACGCGTCACTTCGTCGGCGGCGAAGGCGGCCAGCGCCAGCGCACGGTCCGGCGCGATCCCTTGCTTCAATGCGAAAGCTGGGGCTTGCATCAGTAATCCGGCTGTACATTTAGGATGGGGTCGTCGGTGAATTTCTTGTTCTTGCCCAGCCGGTGTTCGGTGAGGCCCGAGACTGCCCGATCAGCCATGGCAGGGGTCATTTGTCGACCACGGACCAGGTCGCTTGGGTTGGCAACCATAAGGCCTAGATTTGCTGTCGTTGCACAGCCAAAGTTGCTGCTCGGCCGGTTGAAAATGTCCGTCCCTGACGGCTTACTCCAGTCTCCGCACTCAGGTGTGATGACGACATAGCGGCCAACCGTCACCCGAACCTGATCGGTTCCAGGAGCGTCAGAGCTGGATCGGATTGCCGTGCCTACCGTCGGTAGCGCCTGGCGTAGAACTTCGCTGACTGATGCGGCCCGCTCCAATGCAGCGACATCGGTGCCGCCCGGATCGATAACGAATGAGTCTTGGGGCGATGCACTGATTTGCCGAAGGAACGTGCCCAGGCGCTGCTGTTCTGCGGGACTCAGGCTGGATATTCCCGGTCCGAACCTGGCGAGGTGATCCTCGGCGACCCAGATCAACTCGTTACGCTTCGGTTCTTGAACGAACTGGCGTTGGGTCACAGGGCTCGCTTCGCAAGCGCCTAGAGCAATAGCCAGCAAGAGCGGTGCCGTATGGGATATGGCGGTGAACCGGCGGCGACTTCGCATGACGCTTACTCCAGAGTGAAGCCAAGTGGGCCGGTGTGTCCGGCGAATGCCGTTGAGGCGCGGATAGTCGGTTTCTGGCTCTTCGGGGACTGGCGGTAGTTACGACCACTCGCCACGCGATCGAGGTCAGACGCCGGGTTGAAGCCGTCGGTTGGGCTGGCCAGGGCAATCGTCGAAACCGGCCGTACCAGGTAGGGCGTCACGATGATGACCAGTTCGCTCTCTTCCGACCGGAACTGGCTTGACCGGAACAGTGCCCCGAGGACCGGGATCTCGGCCAAACCGGGGTACTCGCTGATATCATGGCTGGTGTTGGACTGAAGAAGGCCGGCAATGGCTAGGCTCTGGCCGCTCGCCAGCTCCACTCTTGTATCAGTTCGACGCGTGGTGAGCGCGGGTATCACGAAATCGCCCAGGCTGACCGCGCCGTTTGTTGAGAGGGCGCTCACCTCTGGAATGACGCGGAGATTGACGCGGCCACTGCCAACGATTGTCGGCGTAAAGATGAGCGAAACACCAAATGGTTTGAACTCGACCGTGATCCGGTTGTCTCTTTCGGACAAGGGAATCGGGAACTCTCCACCCGCCAGGAACCGGGCGGTCTCCCCTGACATTGCCGTCATATTCGGCTCAGCCAGTATTGTGATGAGGCCTTCGTCCTCGAGTGCGTCAATGAATGCGTTCGCGTCGAGATCCGATCCGTTGAAGCTTCCGGACAGCCTATTGGTTCGACCGCCGATCGGAATACCGCCGGTGCCGGTCACGACGCCGAAAGCAAAGTCTCCGACGTTCGCAACCGCGTCAAAGTCAAAGTTTAGGCGCTTGAGTACATCGCGGCCGACCTCGGCGACACGTACCCGGATGTTGACCTGGTTTGGGCCGACGATGCCGATTTGGTTGATGACCCGCTCAGATTCGGGATCGATGAATTGAGTTGCAAGCCGCTGCGCTTCGTCAGCCTCGACGCCGGTTTCAACAGCGCCCTTGAGCAGTATGCCCCCGGCCACCGACTCAGCGGTAACAGCATGGTTGACAAGTAGTTCGTCGATTGCCTGACGAAGCCGTGTCAGGTTGTGCGTGACGACGATGCGAACGTCAGCAAGGACATCCTCGTTCGCGTTGACCGCAAAGAGTGACGTCTCACCTGCCTTCTTCGCTGTCAGGTGAACTAGCGTCGGTGACTTGACCGCGACGTCAGCGATTTCAGGATCCGCGATGAACACAGCGGAGGCCGATTCCGGCAGGCGGATGAGACTCCCGCGGTGTACCTCGAGTTCTACCGACTGGGCGTTGGAACTGATGACCTCGAAGGCAGCGGAGGCTGGGCCCGCAGCGCTACTCAGAACTATGGTAATGGCTAGGGCCGCGTCGCGGAGACTTCTCATTCTCATTTTGCATCTCCACCGGCAACGATCACTTCACTTTCGGCACCGCGCACCACGACGAGGGAGGTTGATGGCGTGGCCAACAACACGCTGACTTCGGTGTCCCATGTGTGGCTGCGAGCCGGTTGGTCGAGACCGGCGGGCAAGACCTGGCCGTCGTCGGTGGTTGTTGTCGCAACCTGCAGCGCGCGAAGGCTGAGCGACAAACGGCCGAGATCCGGGATCAGGGTGACCTTTTCCGCCTGTTTGGGCGTGACTTCGACTGTGATCGTCTTCGCGATGGAAGGCTCACTGTCTTGGTCGTCGGTGTCTTGATCTATCGCGAGAACCCGAATGTCAGTCAGAAAGGTTTCGCTGGCTTGGCGGACGACCCCGTCTTCGTCGACGCGATCGATACTATGGGAGAGAATCAGGTCGACGCGGTCGCCGGGAAAAACAAAACCGCTGATGCCGGAGGTGGCATCGACGGATACGGTGACGGCGCGGCGACCGGGGCTTAGAACCGCCGCCAGAAAGCCGCGTTCGCCCGGTCTGACCACACGTCCGTCGGTGATTGGTTCGCCGGCGGCAATGCCACTGCGGACGACCGTGCCGAGGAAATGGTCAAATGAATTGTTCTCGGTGCCGTCCTCGTTCACGAGGTAGTGGTCGGGGAGGTCCGAGTCCGGCCAGGCTTGCCAGCGTAAATGATCGGGCTGCACGAGAGTGCCTGCCGGCAGGTTGTTCTTCGCCACGAGGATTTCGACCTCTGGAAGCGCGACCTGAATTGTCGGGTTGGCCGTTGTCACGGCGGCGCGCTGGGAGACAAGCCATTGTTGGGCCGTGATGACCGCCGCACCTGCCGCCCCGAGGGCAACGACAAGAACGACTAGCAGGCGCACGTTCATCCTTCGGGGCTCCCAGACTTGAGAAGACTAGATCAGATCGGGCACGACCCCCGCCGTTGAGCACGGGGGGTGGGGATGGCGGTTGCCATCCCCGGCCCGCAACATTCTGTTGTTTGGTCTCCCGGCACCGATTAAGGACCAGGGTTCACAGCGTTGGATAGAGCAGTGCTCACCGTTGTGAACATCGTGTTCAAGTCGGTGCCCATCTGAGTGAGGGCGCCGATAGCCGTAACCGAGACAAGCGCCGCGATCAGACCATATTCGATTGCGGTCGCGCCGGATTGGTCTTCGAGGAGACCCTTCATGAACTTCAGCATTGCGCGATCCTCCTTAGAGCGCATGAGATCGTCGGAGGATAAGGTTCAATTATTAATGGCGGCTTAAAGCCGAAGTCCTCTATAAATACTCATTCGCCTTATTTCTCTTTATTATTTGGCGATGTAAGTATACGAGAAGCCGCTTCTTTGTCGTTTTTCTTTCAACTACAAGTATTCGGTTTCTGTCTGAAAACCGCATGGTAAATCTGGCAAATGCAAGGGGATCTGGCGGGTTTGCTGGGGCTTTTGTGGAACCGACGTTGGGTCGCGGCTATTCTGTGGCCGCTCATCGTCCGGGGGAGTTGATGGCTGATCGGATTCACCGCCTGCTCGATATCATGGCGCGGCTGCGCGATCCCGATCGGGGGTGTGCCTGGGACGTTGAACAGACATTTGAGACGATTGTCCCCTATACGCTGGAGGAAGCGTATGAGGTCGCGGATGCGATCGACCGGGGCGATATGGCCGCCCTGAAGGATGAGTTGGGCGACCTGCTCCTACAGGTCGTGTTCCATTCCAGGATGGCCGAAGAACTCGGGCATTTTAGCTTTGGCGACGTCGCCGCGGCGATCAGCGATAAGCTGGTCCGCCGGCATCCGCATGTGTTTGAACGGGAATCCAGCGATCCCGCGGAACTTAGGGGGCGCTGGGAGTCGCAGAAGGCCAACGAGCGTGCGGCCAAGGCGGCTGAGGATGGGCGGGCTTCAAGTGTGCTGGACGATGTGCCCATTGGCCTGCCAGCGTTGCTGCGGGCGGAGAAGCTACAGAAGCGTGCCGCAAGGGTTGGGTTCGACTGGCCAGAAATCGACCAAGTGATCGACAAAATAGAAGAAGAACTCGGAGAACTTCGTTCCGAGCTCGACAATAGTATGCCTGAGAAGATCGAAGAAGAATTTGGCGACCTCTTGTTTGTTCTGGTCAATTTCGCGCGGTGGCGCGGCTTTGACGCCGAAGAGGCGCTGCGGCGGGCCAATCGGAAGTTTGTCCGCCGTTTTCACGCAATCGAAGCCGGTCTTGCAAAGACCGGTAAGACGCCGGCAGAGGCCAGTCTTGAGGAGATGGAGGCCCTATGGGAGGCAGCCAAGGCCGAGGAACGCAAAGCCTCTCTTTGACCTAGCGCATCGCCGGGTCCGCCCCACTCGTGGATTGTTGGGCGAGGGTCATTGGGAGCGGACCATGCACAAAGACTGGAAAGACGCGAACGCAACCTTGTCTTCGGCCATTGCCGGGTATCGGGACGCCTCGCCGAAAACGGCGGCGGGTTTTTCGGCGCTGGCGCAGGCCGCGACCGCACCGGCTGCGCTGGATATGAAAACCAAGGAACTCATCGCGCTCGCGATCGGTATTGCGGGCCGCTGTGATGGTTGTGTTGGCTTTCACACCAAGGCCGCCATCCAACAAGGGGCGTCGCGGCAGGAAGTCCTCGAAACGATCGACGTTGCCATCTACATGGGCGGCGGTCCGTCCTACGTGTACGGCGCGCAGGCGTTGGAGGCGTACGATCAGCTCGCGGGCGGCTAGGCTCGGCGCGTCAGTCGTTCGTCAGTAGGTGCATCAGGCTGGAGGTGTCCCAGCGGTTGCCGCCGCGGCTCTGGACTTGGGCGTAGAATTGGTCGACCAGCGCCGCCACCGGTAGGCGGGCGCCATTTGTCCGTGCCTCTTCCAGGCAGATCCGTAGATCCTTCCGCATCCAGTCGACGGCAAAGCCGAAGTCGAACTTGCCCTCGACCATCGTTGCGGCGCGGTTTTCCATTTGCCAGGACTGCGCGGCGCCCTTTGAGATCACGTCGATCACCTTCGACATGTCCAAACCAGCTTTCATGCCGAGGTGCATGCCTTCCGCGAGTCCTTGCACCACGCCGGCGATGCAGAGCTGGTTGACCATCTTGGTGAGCTGTCCGGCACCGGCTTCGCCAATTAGGACACAACTGCGGGCGTAGCTGTCGATAACCGGCTTCGCATCGTTGAAGGTTGCCTCGTCGCCGCCGACCATCACCGTCAGCACACCGTTCTCGGCACCGGCTTGACCGCCGGAGACCGGGGCATCCAGGAAGCGTTTGCCCTGCTCGTTCGCTGCTGCGTTCAGTTCGCGAGCAAGGTCAGCCGAGGCGGTGGTGTGGTCGACAAAGACCGTACCGTTACCCATGCCGGCAAAGGCACCGTCGTCACCATAAACAACGCCGCGCACATCGTCGTCATTGCCGACGCAGGCAAAAACAATCTCCGCGCCCTTGGCCGCCTCACGGGGCGTCGCCGCACTCTGGCCGGCATGTTCGCTTGCCCACTTGTCGGCCTTGGCTTGCGTGCGGTTGTATACCGTTACGTCATGGCCGTTCGACTTCAGATGGCCGGCCATGGGATATCCCATTACGCCAAGACCGAGAAAGGCGACCTTGCTCATCGGAGGCTCCCCGTTTTCTTTGTGTCTAGTGATTGGCGGCCCAGATCATACAGAGGGCGCGGTTAGGGGCAAGAAGCCGAACCAACAAAGAAATCCCGCAGTTCTTCCCACACTCCAGGCCGCATGGTGCTGAGTAGCTCGCCTTGGTGGATCCGGGGCGAATAGCTCTGATCGCCGAGCAGTTTGCTGGTGCCGCCAGCGGCCTGGATCAGCATTGCACCACCGGCGTGATCCCAGGGCATCAGCCGAGAATAGGCTGAGAAATCCGCTTTTCCCTGTAGTAGCTGGAGGTATTCGTAACCGGCACTGCTGGACGGTGTGATCGCGGCGAACCGGCTGGGATCAGCGTCGACCGCCCTCCGCCAGCGGCCGACCGCGAAGCCGGTGTATCCCTCTCCGTTCGGGCGCGGCTGGGGTGGCTGGCCATTCACGGTCACGCCGGCACCGCGTTCCCCCACGGCCAGTTGGCCGAGTGCGGGTGCGCTGATCCAGGCTTGAACGGTCTCGCCGTCGACGACCCGGGCAACAATGATGGCGAAGTTGGGCGACCCCTTGGCGAAATTCGCTGTGCCGTCGACGGGATCGATGACCCAGACGGTCCCGCCATCCGACAATCGATCAAGGACCGATGCATCGGCGGCAACCGCTTCCTCGCCAACAACCCGACTGCCGGGTTCGAGCGCGGCTAGTCTTTCGGTCAGCCGCGCTTCGGATCGAAGGTCCGCCTCGGTGACAAGGTCGCCCGGCCCCTTCTCCCGAATCTGACCCGGCTCAAGGGATTGCCACAGGGGCATGACCACCGTTTCGGCGACTTCTTGAATCAGGTCTGAGACCTGCTCGGTGAGAGACAGGTCAGTTCTCCTCTGTCTCGAGACGTGCCGCGTCGGCGGGGACAAGCCGGACGCGCATGTGGGCGTCTTGCTCGTCATCGCGACGATGCAGAACCTCGCCACGACGGTACAACCAGGCAATCCGCGCACCGTCAGACAGCGGCACCGACACCTCGGCAATCACCCGTTGGGTTGCGAGGCGGTTCTGTATCTCCGTCAGGAGGCGGTCACAATCTTCGCCGGTCACCGCAGAGAGCAGCACGGAACGACCGCTCGGGGGGCTCAATTCAGAACGCGCTTCGGGGGTCAGCAGGTCGATCTTGTTCAGCACGTCGATGATGCGGCTGTCCTCATCCAGATCGACGCCCAGATCGCCCAGGATGCTCTGTACGGTGGCTCGCTGTAACTGCTGCTCCGCATCTGCCGTGTCGGACACGATCAGGATAACGTCGGCTTCAACGACCTCTTCAAGTGTCGCTCGGAACGCGGCGATCAGGTCGGTCGGCAGGTCGGAGATGAAGCCGACCGTGTCGGACAGGATCACGCGTTGGCCATCGGGCAGTGTGAGCGCCCGGAGCGTCGGATCGAGGGTCGCGAACAATAGGTCATCCGCGAAGACGTCAGCCTTTGCCAGCCGATTGAACAAGGTCGACTTGCCGGCGTTCGTGTACCCGACCAGTGCGATGATTGGATAGGGCACCCGTTTGCGGGCCTGGCGATGCAGCCCGCGGGTGCGCCGCACCTGTTCCAACTGTCGCTTCAGCTTGGTGATGCGGTCGGTGATGATGCGCCGGTCGATTTCGAGCTGACTTTCACCTGGGCCGCCCATGAAGCCGAAACCGCCACGTTGCCGTTCCAAGTGCGTCCAGGACCGAACCAGCCGGCTTCGCTGATAGCTGAGTGAGGCCAATTCGACCTGTAGCTGGCCCTCACGGGTTTGGGCGCGCGCACCGAAAATCTCCAGGATCAGGCCGGTCCGGTCGATGACCTTGCTTTTCCACTCACGCTCTAGATTGCGCTGCTGAATGGGCGACAACGGGCCATCGATGATCACCACATCGGGTTTCAGCCCGCGCAAGGTGGAGCCAATCTCCTCCACCTTGCCGCTGCCCATAAGGGTAGCCGGGCGGACCTGCCCGATGCGGACAATCTCGGCATGCAACACGGCTAGGTCGATGGCCGCGGCGAGGCCGGTCGCTTCGGCGAGTCGCAAGTCCGCCGAGCGCATAACAGTTGCGCCGCGGATCTCGGGATGGAGAACGACTGCGGTTTGTTGGTCGGCCGTTGCGGTCGGCGGTGGTTTCAGCAAACTATTCTGCGGCCTCTTCCTGCCGTGCCGGTTCGAACAACTGTATCGGCATCGACGGCATCACAGTCGAGATTGCGTGCTTATACACAAGCTGTGAGTGCGTGTCGCGGCGTAGCAAGACACAGAAGTTGTCGAACCAAGTAATTATTCCTTGGAGCTTTACCCCGTTTACGAGGAAGACGGTAACCGGCGTCTTGTTCTTTCGAATGTGGTTCAGGAAGACATCCTGAACATTTTGCGACTTCTCTGCGGCCATTGTTTCTTTCCTTTATTGGTGTTTGCCCGGGCTACCATGCTCGGTACGAGCATTCGATCCCCGCACCCGGGTTCTCAAACCCCTGTTCCTATAGGTTAGGAACGCTAGTTTCGGTTTTCTACTCTAATCCGGTCCGACGCGTCCGGCATATTCCCGGACTGGTTGAATGGACTGTATATAGCGCTCGTACCACTCCTGCAATCGACGGGTGAAGGGCCCAGGATTGCCGTCGCCGACCGTTATGCCATCGATTTGTATCACCGGTAAAACAAATGAACTACTGCTTGTTAGAAATGCTTCGCGTGCAGCCTTCGCCTGATCGAGCGAGAACGCGTCTTCAGCAAACTCGAGGTCAAGCTCGGCAGCGATTCGCAGGAGCGTTCGTCGGGTAATCCCGTTGAGGATTGCCCGGTCCGCCCGATGGGTAAGGAGCCTTCCGTCTGGTGTTACGATCCATGCGTTGGACGAGGTACCCTCCGTAATAAGTCCATCCCGGTCAACCTGCCAAGCCTCGTAGGCTCCGGCTTCGACGGCCTGTTGCTTACCCAGCACATTGGGCAGCAATGAGACCGATTTGATGTCTGGACGCCCCCATCGGATGTCGGGTAGCGAAATGACGCGTACACCGGTGCGCATCTTTGCAGCGTCAACCTTCTTTCGGCGGGCGGTCATCACAATGGATGCGGTCGGGTCGGCGGGAAACTGTTGGTCCCTTGGCGCGACTCCTCGGGAGACCTGCAGGTAGATGATGCCGTCACGTAGCAGATTACGCCGCAGCATCTCCCGCGTGACATGACGGATTGCGGCCCGGTTCAGTGGCGCAGCCAGTTTGAGCTCTCCCAACGAGCGGTCGAGACGGTCCAGATGTGGTTCCTCATCGATCAGACGGCCGTGGCGGACGCCGATGACTTCATAAACGCCGTCGGCGAACTGGTAGCCACGATCCTCGACATGGACGACCGCATCGTCATGCGGGAGATAACGCCCGTTCACGTAAGCGATACGCGGCATTAGAAGAACTCCAACCGGGCCGCGAACATCTTCTCGACGCGCCGGATCGCCTCCTTGGCGGCGAACAGGACAACGGTGTCACCGATTTCGATCACCGTGTCGCCATGGGCCATGATGACCTGCCGATCCCGCACCAGCGCGGCGACAATGACGCCACTCGGTAACTTTGCGTCGCGCAGCGGCATGCCGACCACGCTCGATGTTTCAAGCGCCTCGGCCTCGATCACCTCGCCGAAGTTGTCACTGATGGAGTGGACCGAATGAATGCGGCCGCGGCGTACATACTGAAGGATTGTCGATACCGTGATGGCCCGCGGGTTCACGACAACGTCGATGCCGAGCGGACTCATCAGCGGCGAGTAGGTGTTGGTATTGACCAGGGTGACAGCGCGCTCGGCCCCGTAGCGCTTGGCGAGCAGCGACGATAGGATATTGACCTGGTCGTTGTTGGTGACCGCCACGACGGTCTCCGCATTGGCGACGTTGGCTTCGTCGAGGATCTCTGGATCTAGGGCGTTGCCGTTGACGACGATGGTGCGCGGACAGGCACGGGCGACCGTTTCGGCCCTTTCCCGGTTATGCTCGATAATCCGCGCGGTCGCGCCGAGCTGGCCTTGTTCGATGCCTTCGGCGAGGGACAATCCGATGTTGCCGCCGCCGATAATGACGATGCGGCGTGCTTCGCGCTCTTCATGGCCGAAAGCGGCCATGGCGCGTGTCAAGTGCTCGGTCTCCACGACGAGATACGCTTCGTCGCGGGCCTGGAACTCGTCGTCACCGCTTGGAACGATCGGTTTGCCGTCGCGCACGATACCGACGGTCGCGATATTGAGGTTCGGGAAGAGCGATGTGAGCTGGCGCAGCGGTGTGCTGAGAATCGGGCAATCTTCTTCGCAACGCACACCAACCAGCCGCAGCAGATTGTTGGCCAGCGGGATCATGTCGAATGCGCCCGGTACCGTCAGCCGTCGAGTAATGGCGCGGGCGACCTCGACCTCGGGTGAGATGATCACGTCAATCGGCATGTGGTCGCGGCTGAACAGGTTCGACCAGATGGGTTCGAGATAGCTGCGGGCTCGGATTCGGGCGATTTTGGTCGGCACGTTGAACAACGAATGCGCGACCTGGCAAGCGACCATGTTGACCTCGTCGGCAAAGGTCACCGCGATGATCATGTCGCAGTCGGCGATGCCGGCGGCCTCGAGTGTTTCGGGCTGTGATGCGTGGCCGACCATGGCTTTGACGTCGAGACTGTCGCCGATCTTCTGAATTAGATCGGGTCGCTGGTCGACGACAGTGACGTCGACGCGTTCCGCTGCGAGTTCCCGCGCGATGTTCGAGCCGACCTGGCCGGCTCCGCAAATGAGCGCTTTCATGGCCTAGTTGTAGCGCCGTATGTGGCGCTATGCGCTGGTTTTTTCTTCGGCCACCGGTGCGCTGTGAACACCGAGCGACTTCAGCTTGCGGTGTAATGCCGAGCGTTCCATGCCGACAAACAGCGCCGTTCGGGAAATGTTATTGCCGAAACGCGTGACCTGCGCGCCCAGATATTGACGCTCGAATTCCTCGCGCGCTTGCCGCAATGGCAGGCTAAGCATTTCGACGCTGTTTTCCAGACGAAGGATCGGCGGTGTGTCGGAGCCGATTTCCGGAGGCAACATGTCGGCGCGGATCGGTTCGTCGCTGCCGCCGGGCGCCATGATAAGCAGCCAATCGACGACGTTGCGCAGCTGTCGCACATTGCCGGGCCAGCTATAGCTTTGCAGCGCCGCCATCGCATCCGGGGCGACTTCGCGATAGGCCTGACCGGTCACGCCCGCTGAGGTTCGCATGAAGTGCGCCACCAACACCGGAATGTCCTCCCGCCGGCTGGCGAGAGACGGAACCTCGATCGGCACGACGCTCAGCCGGTAGAAGAGGTCCTCGCGGAAGCGTCCGTCTTCGATCATCTGGCGCAAGTTGCGAGTCGTGGCGGCGATGACGCGGACGTCGACTTGCACCCGGCGCGTGCCCCCTACCCTCTCAAAGGTCTGGTCCTGTAACACACGGACGATTTTGCCCTGGGTTTCCAGCGGCATATCAGCGACTTCGTCGAGGAAGAGCGTGCCGCCGTGGGCGCGTTCGAAGACGCCGATCCGGCGTTGTTCGAGGTGGCCGTTGGTCTGGCCGCCTTCGTTCCCGAACAGCTCCAACTCCATGCCTTCGGGCGAAATCGTGGCGCAGTTGATGGCGACAAACGGGCCACCTGTCCGGCGCGAACTGCTGTGTAGCAGCCGGGCGACCACTTCCTTGCCGCTGCCCGCGGCGCCGGTGACAAGTACGCGGCTACCGGTTGGGGCGACCTTTTCGATTGCTTGCCTTAGCTGGCCCATGGCCGGGCTCACACCGACCAGTTCGGCATCGCCGCCAACGCGGAATCGCAGATCGGAGTTTTCGCGTTGCAGGCGGGCGGCTTCGATAGCCCGGCTGACGATGACTAGCAATCGGTCGGCCTTGAATGGTTTTTCGATGAAGTCGTAGGCGCCGAGGCGAATGGCCTGGACGGCTGTCTCGATGGTGCCGTGGCCGCTGATCATCAGCACCGGCACCTCTGGATGGTCGCGGCGGAGGATCTCGAGGATTTCGAGGCCGTCGCGTTGGCTGCCCTCCAGCCAAATATCGAGAATCACCAGGTGCGGCCGCCGGGCCGCGATCTGCATCAGGGCAGACGTGTCGTCGCCTGCCTCACGCGTCTCGTAACCTTCATCGCTGAGGATTCCAGCGATCAGGAGGCGGATATCCACCTCGTCGTCAACGATCAGAATGTCGTGCGCCATGCCGTGGACCCAGATCCCCCGTACTCCGTGCCCGCAAGGTGCAAACATCTCACACATGTTGCGGTCACGCAACACCGAGAAGGTCGAACTTTGTCCAAAACGAGTGAACTACCGCAAAAGATAGCAAAAAACCGGGACTTGCCGGTTGCGTGACACAGGGATTGATCTATCGTTACTGTGTTTTACGAGCAACAACAGGATGTTATGGCGCTATGTTCGCTCCTGGGTTGGAGCAAATACCAGAGAGACAATTGCGCCCTCAGGTTTGCGCTCTGACAGCTCTACCGAACCGCCATGGTCTTCCATGATCTTGCGGACGATTGCTAAGCCGAGGCCAGTGCCCTTGGACCGGGTCGTCACATAAGGCTCGGTTAGGCGGTCGCGTTCCTTGGCGGGTAGGCCGCGTCCATTGTCCGCGACTTCGATTCGCGCCTGTCCGCCGTGTTGGCGCACCGTAACCTCGACGTGCCCCGATGTGGGCTCGTCCTGTTCCCGGCCCTCGATGGACTCGACGGCATTCTTCAGCAAATTGGTGAGCGCCTGGGAGATGAGGCGCCGGTCGCAGCGCCATTTGATCGGTTCGTCGGGTAGCTCCAGCGCAAACTTCACGCCGGTATGCGCATTGCGCTGTAGCAGCAGCGCCTCCCGACAAACGATGCCGAGATCTTCATCCTGCATCACCGGCCGGGGCATGCGCGCGAAGGATGAGAACTCGTCCACCATCCGGCCGATGTCGCTGACCTGGCGAACTATGGTGTCGGTGCATTGGGTGAAGGTGTCGGGATCGCTCTCGATTTCCTTGAGGTACTTTCGTTTCAGCCGCTCGGCCGAGAGTTGGATCGGCGTGAGCGGGTTTTTCATCTCATGGGCGATCCGGCGGGCGATATCGGCCCACGCCGCCTTGCGCTGCGCCGACAGCAGCTCCGTTACGTCATCGAATGTTGTGACAAACCCGATGACCGCACCGGCCTCGTTACGTTCGGCGATGGCGCTCGCCAGCAGTGTACGTGGCGTGCCGCCGTCCCGGCGCAAGGTGATCTGTGCTTCGGCGGTGCCATGGCGGTTGCGGCGTGCACGGGCAATCAGATTGCCCATCTCCGGGAACACTTTGGTCATACGCTGCCCGACAAGGGCGTCACGGGTGGTCTCCAACAGTGTGATCGCCGACCTGTTTGGCAGGTTGATCACGCCGTTTTGGTCCAGGCCGATCACACCAGCCGACACGCCGCCGAGCACTGCCTCGGTGAATTTGCGGCGTTCGTCGAGTTGACGGTTCGCCTCCATTAACTCCTGGCGCTGTTCCTGAAGCTGTTCGATCATCCGGTTGAAGGCCCGGGTCAGCGTGCTGAGTTCATCGCCGCGGTCGGGTGAGTCCAGCCGTACCGAGAGGTCGCCGGTGCGGACACGGCCGGCCGCATCTACCAGGCTACTGATCGGCCGGGCCAAACGGTTGGCGAACATTAACCCGAGCCCGACCGCGGTGAGCAGCAACAGGAGCGCGACGAGCACGAAGATCGAAGCAAGTGTCCACTGAATGCCGGCGCGGCGGTTCTCGAGCTGAGCGTATTGATCGGCAACCAGTTGCGTGCGTTGCATGTGCCGGAGGACGGTGGAGTCCACGAGGCGTCCGACATACAGAAATGCCTCGGGCACGGTGTCCAAACGGACCAGAGCGCGGACGCGGTCTTCATTCTCGCCGGTCAGAACGACAGACTGCCCTTCCCTCGCCTGCTCGAGCGCCCAAAATGGCGGGCGGTCCAATTCGAGGGCGAAGGCAAGGTCGGTCCGGGCGATTGTGTTCCCGGAGGCATCGAACAGGATGGCCTCCGACAGGCGGCGGACGCCTGCCTGATTGTTGATGGCACGCGCGGCGTAGCGGGGATTGGCGATAATGCGGGGCCATTCGCGTTCGACGTCCTTGGCCATGCCCAGGACATCGCCGGTGATGACCAGCTTGTGCTCGGCAAGATAGGCCTCGGCCACGAGGACGGACTCGTTGACAGCGGTGCGAACCCGGTCGTTGAACCAGGTTCGGACCTCAAAGTTGAAAAACAGGGCGGCCAGGGTAACGACGGTGATGGCCGGGACCACGGCCAACAGGGCGAACAGGGTCACCAAGCGAACGTGGATGCGTGCTCCCGCTGAGCCGGCGCGCCGGGCCGCCCATAACCGGATCAAGACCCAGGTTACCGAGCCACCCAAACCCAGCAGCACGATCATGTCGATGACGAGCAGCGCGAGAACACCGCCCGGGCCGACTTTGAGGCCGGCCGCTTCGGTGAGGACGACGCCGGTGGCCAGGCCCGCCAGGGTGGCCGTGGCCATAAGCACGATCGTCACGCGCCGGCCGAAACCGACCCGCTGGGTCCACCGATACAGGTGGGTCAGGCGCGCCAGCACAGTTGTGCTGAGCGGGACCGAATCGGCGGTTTGGCTTGGTTCTAGGGTGTCTTGCGCCAATACAACGCTCCGCTGCCTCAATCGGCAGACCAACGCTTATTTTAGGCCGCGCACCACTTCAATGTCTAATTCGCGGATCTTCTTCCGCAGGGTATTGCGGTTAACGCCGAGGAGGCTTGCCGCTTTGAGCTGATTGCCCCTGGTTGCCGAGAGGGCCAGGGTTATCAACGGCCGTTCGACCTCTCGGAGCACCCGTCCATAGAGCCCGGCTGCCGGGAGGCTGTCGCCGTGGGCGCTAAAATACTCCCGAAGGTGCCGTTCGACGGCATCGCCGAGCGCCTCGCTTTGTCCGGCCTGGGGTGGCGGCGGGGCGTTGTTGGTCTCAACCAGCTCGGCTTCGATAATGTCGATGCCGATGACATCCTCGGCATAGAGGGCGCCGAGGCGGCGAACGAGGTTTTCCAGCTCGCGGACATTGCCGGGCCAACGGTGATGCATCAGCCGTTCGAGCGCCGCCGTATCGACGGTCTTCGCCGGAAGTCCCTCGCCCTGGGCGCGGCCAAAGAAATGGCGAACCAGGGCCGGAATATCCTCGGCGCGCTCCCGCAGCGGCGGAATGCGCAAGGGGACGACGTTGAGGCGGTAGTAGAGGTCTTCCCTGAACAGGCCCTGCCTGACGAGTTGACGCAGGTCCCGATGGGTGGCGGCGACGATCCGGACGCTGGCGCGGATCGGGGTGCGCCCGCCGACGGTCGTGTATTCGCCGTCTTGCAGAACCCGCAGCAAGCGGGTCTGGGCCTCGATCGGCATGTCGCCGATTTCGTCGAGGAACAGGGTGCCTCCGTCGGCCTGGCCAAACCGGCCCGTGTAACGCTGGGTAGCGCCGGTGAAGGCGCCCTTCTCGTGGCCGAACAGCTCGCTTTCGATCAGCTCGCGCGGGATTGCCGCCATGTTTAGGGCGACGAACGGGCCGTCACGGCGTTTGCCGAAATCGTGCAGAGCCCGGGCTACCAGTTCCTTGCCGGTGCCGGACTCGCCGGTGATCAGCACCGTGAGATCGGTCACCATGAGCCGCGCCAGGACCCGGTAGATCTCCTGCATGGCCGGCGAGCGGCCGATCAGCGGTAGTTCTTCCTCGTCGGCGGCCGCGGCATGGGATGGATCTGGCGTGCTGGGCGCTGTCAATGCCCGCTCGACGGTATTGACCAGGTCACGCAGGTCGAAGGGTTTCGGTAGGTACTCGAACGCGCCCCGTTCCGTCGCTTTCACCGCCGTCAGCAACGTATTCTGCGCGCTCATGACGATGACGCGCAGGTCCGGGCGGAATTTGCGGATGCGAGGGACCAGATCCAACCCGTTGGCGTCGGGCATGATCACATCGGTGATGACGAGGTCGCCGTCGCCGTCGGAAATCCAGTTCCACAGCGTCGCAGCGGTGCCCGTCGTGCGAACCTCGTGGCCCAATCGGCCGAGGGCTTGGGTCAGGACCGTACGGATGGCGCGATCGTCGTCGGCGACAAGGATCTTGGACATGGCCATATCAGTCGTCCAGCTCGCGATGGCGGGGAAGGATGACGCGGAATTCGGTGCGGCGGGGCTCACTGTCGACATCGATGATACCGCCATGATCGCCGATGATTTTCGCTGCCAGCGCCAAGCCCAACCCGCTGCCGTGCGGCTTCGTGGTCACGAACGGGTCGAACAGATGGGAGCGCAGATCGTCCGGAATACCGCTCCCATTGTCGCGGACCGCGACTTCAATCGGTAATGCCAACCGGCTGCTGTGGCCCGGTACAGCCAGGCGTACGCCATGGCGGTAACGGGTGGTCAATTCGATCTCGCCGCTCTGCTCCGGTAAGGCTTCCGCCGCATTCTTCACCAGGTTTAAAAAGACCTGGATCAATTGATCACGGCTGCCGTGTACCGGCGGCAAGGATGGATCATAGTTCTCGATGAAGCGGACGGACTGGCTGGTGCCCGCCTGCACGAGTTTGCGTACATGCTCCAGCACCTGGTGGATATTGACGGCCCGGCGCTCCAACGGACGCTGGTCGGCGAATTCGTCCATGCGATCCACCAGGCCGACGATGCGATCCGTTTCGTCGCAGATCAAGCGGGTCAGTTCGCGTTCGTTGTCGGCGGCATTCTGCTCCAGGAGTTGGGCGGCGCCGCGGATGCCCGATAGCGGGTTCTTCACTTCGTGGGCGAGCATGGCGGCCATGGACATGACCGAGCGGGCTGCGTGGCGGTGGGTGAGTTGCCGGTTGATCTGTTCGACGATGCTGCTGCTGCGCAACGACAAGACGACCGTTCCGCGCTCATCGGGCAAAGGCGAGCCGTCGACGGTGACCGACATGGACTGCACGCGTGGACTTTCCATCCGAATACCGGCTTCGGAGATGCTCGTGTCCGTGCTGCGCACCTTGTCGAGCAGGGAGAACAGCGGGTTGTCGGTGGGGAGTAGACGGTCCAGTGGACGGTGCAACAGCACGGCGGCGCTGACGCCGAGCATCTGCTCGGCGGCATGATTGGCGAACCGGATCCGGTTGTCGCTGTCGATGACCAGGATGGCGTTGCCCACCGCATTAAGAACCGCGCCCGGGTCGGTGGCGTCGGTGCGGCGTGGCTTGGTCATCACTGTTGCCATCAGGCGGCTGCCGTCAGGCCATCTCTTCGGTAGAAGGCGTTCAGAGCGTCGAAGACCCGGCCAGGGTCCATCGTGTTGTTGACGATTTGGCGGAAGGCCGCGGCTCCAGGCAGGCCCGTTGCGTACCAGCCCACATGTTTGCGGGCCACTCGCAGGCCGGTATCGGTCCCATAGTGCTCCAGCATGTCGCTCAGGTGCTGGCGTAGAATGTCCCATCGTTCTCCGACGGCTGGTTCGGTCGTGCCCTCTCCTGTACGCAAGAACCGTG
Organism: Alphaproteobacteria bacterium; assembly: GCA_028279245.1. Lineage (GTDB taxonomy): Bacteria > Pseudomonadota > Alphaproteobacteria > UBA6615 > UBA6615 > JANQOE01. The sequence continues at coordinate 17,393 of JANQOE010000095.1, read as the reverse complement.
CAAGTTGGGACGGGAACCAGGGGCGACCCTGACAGCCGCGGCCGACCATCACACCGTCGGCGCCGGATTCCGCCAGACAACGCCGGGCTGCCTCGGACGAAACGATGTCGCCATTGGCGATCACCGGAATGGAGACAGTCTCTTTGACCTGGCGGATGAAGACCCAGTCGGCGGATCCGCCGAAGAGCTGACAGCGGGTCCGGCCGTGGATCGTCAGGAGTTGGGCGCCTTCCCGCTCGAAATTGCGCGCCAGCTGCGGTGCGTTGCGGCTGGTTTCGTCCCAGCCCGTGCGCATTTTGACGGTGACCGGGACATCGACGGCCGCAACCACGGCTTTCACAATGGCGGTGGCTAGGGGTTCGTCGCGCATCAGCGCCGATCCGGACTGTTTGCCGACCACCTTTTTCGCCGGGCAGCCAAAGTTGATGTCGATGATCCGGGCGCCCAGATCCGCGGCAAACAGGGCTGCCTCGGCCATTGTGCCGGGGTCGACGCCGGCGAGTTGGACCGCGCCGGGCACAGAGGATGTCTCGAGCCGGGCGCGGCGCAAGGAGGCCTTTGTCTGCCGCAGCAGTTCCTTGCTGGCGATCATCTCAGACACCACTAGGCCGACGCCGAACCGGCTGACCAGGCGGCGGAACGGCAGATCCGTCACCCCCGACATGGGCGCGAGAACGACTGGCGTGTCGAGCTGGACCGGCCCGATTCTGATCATTTTTTGCGCAACTACCGTTGCTGACTAAACTTTGGGCACATTAGCAACCCTTGCGCTGCAGCGCAATAGGCCCGGGTGGCGGCGAGGCGCTACGCCACAAGTATGTCGGTCACGAACTTCACGCCCGGGAAACCGAGGGAAATCAACAGATAGGCGACCATGACCAGACGGGCCGCGCGGCGGCCCCTTACCCCGGTTCTCAGATGGGCGAGGAGCAGCAGGACGATGACGGCAAAACTCAGCAGGGCGAACAGCACCTTATGCTCCAGCACGAGGGCGGATCCGGTGGTCAGCACCTGAAGGCCCATGCCGGTCACCAACCCGAGACCCATGACCAATGCACTCCACTTGAGGAATGTGAGCTGCAACTGCTCGGCGTCGGCGACGGAGGGCAAGGCTCTGGTCATGGCCGAGGTCTGCTTGCGCCGCAACGTCCGCTCGCGCACCAGAACCGCGGCCGCGGCGACGGCGGCCAGGGTGGTGAAGGCGTAGGTCAGGACGGCGGAGACGATGTGGATCTGGATCCAGACTGGTGGCGTCCCGGCGGCCAGCGGGTGCGTCCCAGGGGCCGAACTCCAGGCCGTGGCGATGACGCCGAGGATGACCAGGTAGGGCAGCAGCAGGGCCGATAGCCGCCAGGCATTCGGCATCAGGGCGGAGATGCAGCCGAACAGCAGGATAGTCCCGGCGATCGTCACCCAAAGGGTCGGGCCGAACCCGGTCTGCCAGATGGTCGGCGTCCGGCCGAGCAGCGCCACGAGCGCCCCGGCCAGGGCGACAGCGAGAAGCAACCAGAACAGGCTATCGCGCCGGTCCGTGCGGCGTCGCAACGCCGCCAATGCCGCCGGTACCATGGCGATCAGCGCCGCGAGGTTGAGAAAGAAGGTGCCACTCATCGGTCGTAATATATGCTGCTTGGCACCCCCGGTCAGCGTCTTTAGGGTCGCGGCCGATGGTTCGCGAAACTGCATCCAGCGCCGTGAGTGACCGGGCCCGAATGGTGGCGCTTTGGTTCGGTGTGGGCCGCCTGCCCTGGGCCCCGGGAACCTGGGGATCGCTGGTTGCCTGTCTCATTGCCGCCGGTCTGGTTTGGGTGTTCGGGCTGACCGGCCTCCCGGGAAGCTGGGTGCTTTCGGCCGCCACCCTCGCCTGCTTCTTCGGGGGCGTGTGGGCCAGTGGGCGGTATGCCGCCGACACGAATAAAGAGGATCCGGGCGAGGTCGTTGTCGATGAGGTGGCGGGGCAATGGCTGGCACTGCTGCCGGTTGCCTCGAACTTTGTGCTCTATCCCGTGGCGTTTCTAGCCTTTCGTTTCTTCGACATCGCGAAGCCGTGGCCGGTCCGTAATGCCGAGCGGCTAAATGGCGGCGTCGGTGTCATGACGGATGACATTGTTGCCGGTATCTACGCCGGGATTGTCACCTGGCTCGTTGGGCTGTGGCTGTTGTGAGGCCCTGCGATGTTTGACCAAGCGCTGCTGGAAGAAGCACGGCTGGTGCTGAACCTGTGCCGCCGTGCCGATATTCGCTTGGCCACCGCCGAATCTTGTACCGGCGGTTTGATCGCGGCCTGCCTCACCGAGATTCCAGGCTCGTCCGATGTGTTCGACCGGGGCTTTGTCACCTATTCGAATGCCGCCAAGACTGAGCTGCTCGGCGTGCCGGCGATGGCGATCAATCTGGAGGGGGCGGTCAGCGAGAAGGTTGCGCGGCTGATGGCGGAAGGTGCCCTCACCCGCTCCGCCGCCGACGTGACGGTCGCGGTCACCGGGATCGCCGGTCCGGACGGCGGCACCGCGACAAAGCCCGTAGGGCTGGTGCATCTGGCGGTGGCGGGGACCGGACGGCCGACGCAGCACCACCGCGAAGTGTTTCCCGGCAGCCGCGCGGCAATCCGCGACACAACGGTGGTGACGGCATTCGCGATGCTCCGCAGCTTGTTAGGCGGTGCCTAGAGGACGATCGCCGCCCATCACCAAAATGCGAGCGGGATAGGTTCGTGAACTCCTTGTGAGATATGATCCCGACCTGCGTGGTCGTGAGGATAGCTTCCAGGTGTGTAATCGATGACAAAACGTTGGTTTCTCGCGGCGGCGACCGCGATTGCTCTCGGCGGCGCGACGGCTAGCACGTCGGCCCAGGAACTCGAAACCGCCACCTTCGCCGGTGGTTGTTTCTGGTGTGTTGAATCGGACTTCGATGCCATCCCGGGCGTGCTTGAGACGGTGTCGGGCTACACCGGCGGCATTCAACCGAACCCGACCTACAAAGAAGTCACGGCCGGCGGTACGGGGCATCGGGAGGTGGTGCAGATCACCTTTGACCCCAGCATAGTCTCCTACAACGATCTGCTGACGGCGTTTTGGCACTCGGTCGATCCCACGGATGCGGGCGGGCAGTTCTGCGACCGCGGCGAATCCTATGAAACGGCCGTTTTTGTTGAGGACGAAAGGCAGCGGGCGCTAGCGGAAGAGTCCCGCGCCATCGCAGAGGCTTCGCTGGGCCAGACGATCGTCACACCCATTGAGCCCGCGGCGCCGTTCTTTCCGGCGGAGGACTATCATCAGGACTATTACGAGAAAAACCCGCTGCGCTACAAATTCTACCGCTGGAGCTGCGGTCGTAATCAGCGGGTTGAAGAGCTGTGGGGCGACAGGGCGTATACGGGCATCCCAGCACACGGCTGACGGCGGCTAGCGAAAGCGAGCGGCTGCGAATTGTAGGTCGCTCGCGCCCCCTCCCAGGATCAGCCGCGCCGATTGTTCCGCCAGGGCTGGCGCTGTTTGCACACCAAACCCGCCCTGTCCGGCGCACCAGAAGAAACCGTCGGCAGCCGGGTCGGGTCCTATCACCGGCAGACCGTCCGGCGTGAAGGTGCGCAGCCCGGCCCAACTCTGCGCCACGCGGTTTACCGCCACGCGGCTATCCATTTCGAACCGGTGCAAGCCCTCGGCGAGGGTCATGTCATCGACATAGGCGTCGTGCGGTTGGGTTTCGGTCTCGTCGCCCGGTGACACGAGCAGGCCGGTCGGTTCGAGCTTCGCGTACCAGCGCAGTGGGAACGTCACCGCGAAGGGGGCATGGGGCAGCGAACTCAATGCCGGCGGTGTGGGCAACAGGGCCACGCTTCGCCGGTACGGACGGAGGTCGAGTGGCGGGACGCTGGCTTGTTTGGCGACCTCGTCGGCCCAACCACCCGCGGCGTTGATCAGAATTGGACTGGTGTATGTTTCGGTATCAGCCTTGATCGTCCAGTTCTTGCCCCTGCGTTCAATGGCCTCGGCGCTGGTCCCGAACGCGATATGCGCACCGGCGGCGCGGGCCTGACGCAGAAAGCCCTGCAAGGTCGCCTCGACGTCAATGTCGTGCACATCGGCTTCAAAGGAAGCGGCAACTATTCGTTTGGGATTGAGGACGGGAAACAGTGCTTCGGCGTCGCTTACTGGGATCTCTTCAGCACCGTGCGCGCCAGCAATCACCGCGGCATGCTCGTCTGCGCCTTCGGCGAGGGCGACCCGCAACAAGCCGCGCGGTGTCAGCAACGGGTTTGGAAAGAACTCGGGGTCGGGGGATTGGAAGAAGGCTCGACTCTCCGCGGTTAAGTCACGGATCGGGCCGCTGCCGTAGTTCGGCACAAAGACTGCCGCGGATCGGCCGGTGGCGTGATATCCCGCGACCGGTTCGGCCTCCAGCAGCACCACCCGCATTTCCGGGGCGAGGCGCGCGGCGAGTGAGGCACCGGCTATGCCGCCGCCGATGATGACGGCGTCAGCCGTTTGCATTCCGTTGCCTTTGCTTGCGTGGAGCGCGGACGCCGAGCCAGTAGATGGATAGCAGTGCGAGCAATAGCAGGCCGAGGGCGACCGGGTGCTCGATCAGCCGCGCCGGCTTGCCATCGAGGATGACCATGGCCTGGGACAGGGATAGCTCGAAGCGCGAGCCCAGGAAGAAGGCGATGATGAAGATGATGACCGAGTAGCCGAAGGCATGCATGACATAGCCAACAGCAGCGGCAATCAGCATGATGCTGACCCCGAACAGGCCGCCGGTCGACATGAAGACACCGACAATGCAGAGCAGCAGGGCCGTCGAAAAGACGATCGATTCCGGGGCCCGTACCACGCGGACCCAAAACCGTAATCCAAGTTGCCCGACCCAGAAGTTCACAAGGTTTGCCATGATCATCGCGCCGAACAGGCCGTAGATCAGCCGGCCCTGTTGTTCGAAGAGCAATGGGCCGGGCTGAATGCCTTGGATCATGAAGGCGGAGATGATCAGGGCCGCCGAAACGCTGCCGGGTATGCCGAGGGTCAGCAACGGAATCAGGTTGGCACCGACGACGGCGCTGTTTGCGGATTCCGTCGCGGCAATACCGTGGATATTGCCTTTGCCGAAACTCTCGGGGTCTTTGGACGCCTGTTTGGCCGCGGCGTAGCTCATGAAACCAGCCGCGGTCGAGCCGATCCCAGGGAGTGCGCCGAGTACCGTGCCGATAGCCGCGCCCCGCAGCATGGTGAACCGGCAGCCCCAGTATTCTGCAAGACTGACACGCCGGTCGGCAGCCACCTGCGTGTCTTTGCGCGGCAGCGGTGGCCGCATCTCACCCTGCATGGCGGCGAGCCGGCGCAGTATCTCCGCGACAACCAGCATACCGATGGCGACCGCGGCGAGCGGTAGTCCGTCATAGAGTTCGAAGAAGCCGAAATAGAGTCGCGGCGTGCTGTGTTCCGGGTCGAGGCCGATGGTGGCGCATAAAATGCCGAGGGCCGTCGCGATCACCCCCTTCACAATGGAGTCACCCACCAGCCCGGCGATGATCGAGAAGGCGAAGATCATCAGAGCGAGGATTTCGACCGGTCCGGTCTTCAATGCCACCACGGCCAGCGGCGCCGCGACGGTGATCAGCACGATGTCGCTGAAGGTATCGCCGGTCACCGAGGCGTAGAGTGCCATCTTGGTGGCCTTCAGCGGCTTGCCCCGTTTTGAGAGCGGATAGCCATCGAGCGCCGTTGCGGCGGCATCGGGCGTGCCGGGTGTGTTGATGAGTACGGCGGGGATGGCACCGCCGACCAGACCGCCCTTGTTCACCCCGATCAGAAAGGCGATGGCCGGCAGCGGGTCCAGAACGAAGGTGAACGGGATGGCGATGGCCATCGCCATGACGGGGCCGATCCCTGGTAGCGCACCGACGAACTGGCCGAGAACGACCCCGCCAAGCACGAACAGTAGGTTGATCGGGCTGAAGGCGTCGCCCAACCCGGCCAGTATTGTCGCCAGATCGACCAAAGCAGTGCGTTACGGCAGGGGACGGCCGAGCAACTGGGTTGCTGCGAACCAGATCAGCCCCGGCCCCGCGCCGGCCCCGAGTATCAGCCAAAGCGGGCGCCGTTCGCCGATCAGCAGCATCAGGATGAGCGCAAAGGCGGGCGCGACGATCAGAAAATCCAGGTGCTGTAACAGGAAAACTGCTGATGCGGCGAGCGCCAGATAGATGCCGGCACGGCCGAACTCGCGGCGACTCAAGTCGGTGGTGCCCGACGGTGCAATTGCCAAGACGGCCCCGGCGATGGTGAGCACCACCGCGGCCGCGCTTGGTACCGTCGCTGGGCGCACCCAGCCGTAGTCGACGGCTTCGGTATCGAAGGGAATGACGATGAAGAACAGGGCCAAGCCGAACAGCGAAACGAACAAGCCGGAGAGGCGATTAGCGGACATGCATGTGCTCGGACCTGACAGTGACGGGTGGGCTGCGCGTGCCGGCGCAGCCCACTCTAGCTACTAGTTGTCGTTGGCCAGAAGAACCCCGACAACCTCCAAGCTGTCGTCGAGCATGGTGCGGGTGCCGTCGGCGCCCAGATTGCTCGTCTCCGTTTTCAGGGCATTGACGACGATCTCGTTGACGGTGGTCGAGGCGATCGCGTCACTCAGGGCCGACGCCAATGCGCCCTTGGCGTCATCGGGCAGACCGGCCGGGGCAGCGATGTAGAAGAACGGGTCGGTGTAGATGTCCCAGCCCTGTTCGATCAGTGTCATCGTGTCGGGCGCATAGGCATGGCGCGTCGCATTGGCGCTGGCCAGCATCTTCAGATCGCCACTCTCGAGGAAAGGAATGTGGACGCCCGCCGCGAACGCCGCCGCCACATGTCCGCCGAGCACGCTCTGCACGGCCTCGGCCGAACTCTTTGTGGAAAGCAGTCTAAGGTCGGCGCCGGACTGGTTGATGGTTTTGACCAGCAGTTCCTGCGGCTTGGCGTCGAAGGCGATGACCGTGCCGTCGTTGGCGCCCGCATACTCGACCAGGCCTTTGACATCGTCGAAGGGCGCGTCGGCCTTGGCGACAATGGCGAGCTGGGCGCGGGCGACCGTCGCGAGATAGTCGAAACTGTCGAGGGTGAAGGGCAGCTTGTCGCCGCGCAGGACCAGATTGATCAGCACGGGCATGCTGACCCCCATGCCGACCGTCAGGCCGTCCGGGTCAGCCGTGGCGAGGCCGGTGAACATGGCGACACCCCCACCGCCCGGCTTGTTCTGGACGACAACGTCCCAGCCCGTTGCCTCTTCCATACTGGCGGCAATGGCCCGGCCGATGGTGTCGGTCTCGCCGCCGGCGGCAAAGCCGACTTCCAGCGTAATCGGTCCGGCTGGCTCCCAGTCGGCCAGGGCCGCGCCGGCATGTGTCGCGGCAAGCATTGCGGCTGCGACCACTAAAACTCTGTTTCCGTTCATTCCTTCACTCCGTTTGGCTTATCGCCAACTTCCGCATTCATACCGGCGTTGGCCCGCGAATGTCGGCATTCTCTGATAACCGGTCGCGTAGTAAAAGGGGCTGCGCCATATCGCCGGTTCTCGACCGGGCGGTTCGTCGATAGGCGTTGTGGTCCGTATTGGGCCCGAATGTACTAGTCACTACGGGGTGTCATGGGTCAGGTCCGAAACGTCCTTTTCATCATGTGCGATCAATTGCGGGCGGATTATCTGGGCTATGCCGGACACCCGGCGCTGCGGACGCCGCATATCGATGCCCTCGCCCGGCGCGGGGTGGCGTTCCGCCGGGCCTATTGTCAGGCGCCGATCTGCGGCCCATCCCGGATGTCGTTCTACACCGGCCGCTACATGACCAGTCATGGGGCGACCTGGAATGGCGTGCCGTTGGATGTTGGCGAGCTCACCCTCGGCGACTATATGCGGCCACTCGGGGTGCGGACGGCGCTGGTCGGCAAGACGCATATGTCGGCGGACCGGAAGGGCCTGGCGCGGGTTGGCCTCGACCCGAAGACCGGTCCCGGGCGGCTCATAGCTGAATGCGGGTTCGAGCCGTTCGAGCGGGATGACGGGCTGCATCCTGATCAGTTGCTGAACCCGGACCTCGCTTACAACGCCTATCTGCGGGCCCAAGGGTACGACGCGCACAATCCTTGGCACGATTTTGCCAATGCCGCCGAAGGGCCAGACGGCGAACTGATCAGCGGCTGGTATCTGCGCAGTGCCCCCTACCCTGCCCGGGTGGCCGAGGAGCATTCCGAGACCGCCTATATGACGGATCGGGCGATGGCATTCGTGCGAGACGCGGGCGACACACCTTGGTGCCTGCATCTCAGCTATATCAAACCGCACTGGCCCTACATCGCACCGGCGCCCTACGACAAAGCCTATTCTGCGGACGACGTGCTTCCAGCCAACCGTGATGCCGGGGAGCGCGAGGCGCCGCATCCGGTGATCGGCGCCTTTATGCAGCATGCGGAGGGACAGAGTTTCGCGTCCGAAGATGTGCGCCGCGCGGTTATCCCGGCTTATATGGGGCTGATCGAGCAGATCGATCAGCATATCGGCCGCTTGATGTCATTTCTCGATTCAAGCGGACGGCTCGACGATACGCTAATTGTCTTCACCAGCGATCATGGCGACTATCTCGGTGACCATTGGCTCGGCGAGAAAGAGCTGTTCCACGAAGAGTCGGCCCGGGTGCCGTTGGTCGTTGTCGATCCGGACAGCCGCGCCGACGGGACGCGCGGCACAACCGAAGACGCGTTGGTCGAGACAATCGACCTGGTTCCCACATTCATCGACGCGTGTGGCGGGACGGTGGCGGACGAGCGGCTGGAGGGGTGCTCGCTATTGCCGATCATACGCGGCGACGCCGCTGCCGATCGGCGGGACGCGGTGTTCAGTGAGGCCGATTACGCGTTCCGCGGGGCCCGCAGGGATCTCGGCCTACCGCCCGATGCGGCGCGGGCTTATATGGTGCGGACCGACCGCTGGAAGTATGTCCACTATGACGGTTTCCGGCCGCAGTTGTTCGATCTGGAGGACGACCCGCAGGAACGGCACGATCGTGGCGCTGATCCGGCGACAGCGGCGGTCCGGACGGAGCTGAACGACCGCCTGTTCACCTGGCTGCGTCAACGCCGGGTCCGGCAGACCATGGCCAACGCCGATGTCGAGCGGCGCACCGACAATGCCGAGCAGCAGGGCTTCATTATCGGACAGTGGTCGCCGGGCTGAAGTGGTTGAGAGCAGCCTATTGGGCGGCGGCCTGAGATAACCGGGCCGCATCCTGTTCCGCGGCCGCTTGCAGATCCGGCGCTGACCGGGGGCTGACGGGTAAGCGGACTGTGACGGTGGTGCCTTCGTCCTCAACGCTGCTCAGCGCGATCGATCCGCCATGGCGCTCGACGATCTCTTTGCTGAGATGAAGGCTAACGCCGGCTCCACTGATACCTGCCGCGTTGCTGCCGCGTGAATACTGGGCGAACAGATGGTCGACCTCACCTTCGGGGATGCCAATTCCGCTGTCGGTGATCTCGACTATCAGATCGCTCCCATCGCTTGTGGCGGTCACGCTCACCGTTCCGCCGTGCGGTGAGTATTTTACCGCGTTCCCGATGCTGTTCGTGAACACGTGTTGGAGTAGCTTCCGGTCAGCCGGGTAAGCTGTCGGCAGCGCGGCAATATCGACTTCGAAGGTGTGTTCATCGGCCTCGGCTCGCTGTTCCTTCAAGATGCCCTGAATCAGGCCTTGCAGATTGAAGGATTGCCGGTTTGGTTCCAATCCTTCTTCGCGCAGGCGGTTGACGTGCAGAGTCGTCTCGAGCAGATGCACCAGGCGGCGGATCGCCGTCCGCGTCGTTGTCATGCCGCGGGTTAGGGTGGCCGCTGTCGCCCGCTCAGGGCTCCGCAGAACGCGTTGGGCGAAAACGTCGATGATCGCCAGCGGCGTCCGGAATTCGTGGGATATGGTGGTCACAAACCGGCGCTGTTGCTCGTTCATCAGCCGCTCGCGGTCCAGGTCCACCTCCAGATCGTCCGCGTACAGCGCCAGCCGCTTGTTGGCGGCGATCAGGCTGATCAGCAGATAGGCGGCATGCGCAAGCAACACGAGCATCAAGATGTGGAGCAGCGGTACGGTTCGTTGAAGGTGGGCCACCGCCCGTTCGTGCAGCACTGCAAGCTCGTCGTGCAGGCGATCGTAGGCACCCGGCAAGTCCCGGGCGACATAGCTGTCAGCCAGCGCCCCCAACTGGCGGGTCTCGTCGCGGACAATCCGGGCGATTGTTAGCGCATTGCCGAAATCGGCGGGGTCGCGCAGGCTGGCGACGACGGGACTCGTGGCGGCGTTCGAAAGGTCGGCGAGTATGATGTCGACCTGGCGGGTCGTATCGGCAGTGGGGTTCAAGGCGTAGAGCGCCACGGCCTCGAGCAAGGCCTCAAGGGCGTCGATGATCGGTTGGTGCCCTGGCGTGGCCGTGAGTTCCTCGACAAGATCTTGGGTGAACGCCGGAAGCGCGGCGCGGGCGTTGTTGAGCTTTGATGCACTCCGGGTCAGTTGATCCAGGATGAGGTCCGAATTCCGGTTCTCGGCCTGGGCCGTTTCGGCGCGGCCGCGCAAGGTAACCGCGCCAACAGAGGCCAGATCGGCGCCGAGGCTGGCGAGTGCCGTGTCCCGTTCCCGGCGTCCCTCCACCAAGGTGTCGAAGTTGCGCAGGCTGAGCGAGCGAATGCGTACCGCGTCCCGTTCAAGATGGGACTCCACCGCCTCCAGATGCCGGCTAGTGTGGAGCAGGCGCGCATAGCTGTCGGCACCATCGGTGTCGGTCGTAAAGAGCAGAAAGAGAACCGCAATCAGATTGGTCAGCAATATGACAACGTGCCGCTGGAGCCAGGTCATTGCCAGGCGGCCTCCTGAACCTGCCCGGTGAGCGACCTGAGAAACGCAGCGATGTCGGCGATGTCGGACTGCGGAAGGGCCCGGCCGAGCTGATAAAAGCCCATGATCGCGATCGCTTGCTCGAGCGTCTCGACCGAGCCGTCGTGAAAATAAGGTGCGGTCAGTGCGACGTTCCGCAGCGACGGTACCTTAAAGACATGGCGGTCGGCGTCGTGGCCGGTGACGTTGAACCGGCCGAGGTTGGCCGGCGTCACTTCGTCCTCGCCAAAATATGGTTCGACTATGCCCAGGCGCTGATAGATGTTGCCGCCAACATTCCGGCCCTGGTGGCAGGATATGCAGCCATAGGTCTGAAACCGTTCGTAGCCACGGCGAGCCTCGGCCGTGATGGCCGTTTTGTCGCCTCTCAAGAAACGGTCGAATGGTGCATCAAGCGTCACCAGGGTGCGCTCGAACTCGGCGATCGCGTCGCGGATACGTTCGGGGGATGCCGGCCCGCCATAGATGCTGAAGAAGGCATCGACGTAGGTCGGGTCGGCCGAAACGATGCCAATAGTCTGCTGCCAAGTCGATCCCATTTCGTCGGGGTGTTGCAGCGGGCCGTCAATCTGCTCTTCAAGGGTCGCCGCGCGTCCATCCCAAAACTGGGCCACGTTGTTGGCACTGTTGAAAACAGTGGGCGTGTTGGTTGCAGTTGGCTCGCCGGAGACGCCGAAAGACCGGGCGCCGACATCGGCACCGCCAGCGGTGAGGTTGTGGCAGCTTGCGCAACTTACCGCACCGTTCTTTGAAAGCCGGGGGTCGTGGAACAGTTGTCGTCCCAGGGCGACCTTCTCGCGGTCGAGGTTTGTCGTCGGTTGCAGCGGCGTGATCGGCGCCAGCGACGCAGCGAGTATGGGGATGGCAACCCCGTTCGTGATGGGCGGCTCTTTCAGCAGCTCCATTGCCGCCACCACGTAGATGACAGGAACAGCCACGATTGCGAGATCTGGCCATCGGATCTTGAATTTCATCAGCACCGCCCAAGCGTCGGCCATCCGGGCCGTCGCGTTACGGATGGTCGAAAATCATGGTTAAGGAAGTGCGAAAGAGACGGCTCTTGCCGCACAAACAGGGCGGTTTTCTTCGACGAACCGTGCCGCGTGTGAAGAGTCAATCCAAAGGCTTGGTACTGACGAACGGGACGATACCGGTCGATGGTTTCATGTTCTCGTCGCAGCGTTTGATCGTGGCGGTCCGGGGCCTTATCTTCTCGCTTGTAAGTCGTTCTCAGGGCGGGGTGGAACTCCCCACCGGCGGTGACAGGAGCGTTTCCTGAAGCCCGCGAGCGCCGGCCGCTTCTGGCGGCCGGGTCAGCAGATTCGGTGCAAATCCGAAGCCGACGGTCAAAGTCCGGATGGGAGAGAGCGGTGTGGCGTGCCGTGGCATGGAGCCGGCGGCCGTCTAGCTGTTGTGCGCTCGCACCTCCCGAAGTCCGCGCTGAGTGGCGCCGTGGAGGTGAGATGTGAGTGAGCTGACAGCCAATCTATCAAGTTCCCGACCGGTCAACGGCGCCCTGTTCATGGTGGCGGCGGGCCTGAGCTTTGCGCTGGTCAATGTCGCCGTGCAGGGCGCGACCATGACGCTGGGCGTGCCATCCACCTCCGTCGCGTTCTGGCAGTATCTGTTCGCGCTGGCATTCTGCCTGCCTTGGCTGTGGCGGGCGGGCGTGACCGGACTGCGGACGGCGCAGCCTGGGCTGCACCTGCTGCGCGTGGCCTTCGCCGCCGGTGGCGTACAGCTTTGGGTCTACGGCCTCACCTTCGTCCCGATCTGGCAGGCGATCGCCCTGATCATGACCTCGCCCTTCTTTGTCATCCTCGGTGCCGGTTTGGTGTTGCGGGAGGCCGTGAGTTGGCAACGTGTCGCGGCGACCGTAGCCGGGTTTGCCGGCGCGATGATCATCCTAGCGCCGGGAACGGACCTGTTCATGGTTGAAAGCCTGCTGCCGCTCGGTGCGGCAATGCTCTGGGCGGGCGCCTCCCTGGTGACGAAACGCCTGACGGCGAACGAGAAGCCGGAGTCCGTAACCTTCTACCTGCTGATGCTACTGACACCGATCAATCTCGGGTTGGCCCTCGGCGGCGGCTTCACCGTGCCCATGGACACGACCCTGTGGCTATTGCTGGGCGCCGGCTTTTTGACAGCACTGGCGCAGTATTTTCTGGTGCGCGCCTACGCGGCCGCCGATGCCAGTTATCTGCAACCCTTCGATCACGTGAAGCTGCCACTGAACATCGCCGCCGGTTGGTTGGTGTTCAGCTTCGCGCCGAGTGGTAACTACTGGTTCGGCGCGGCGCTAATCGTTGCGGCGTCGTTGGCGTTGGTGCGGTTGGAGAAGCGGTAGCTACGCCGGCTTCGGTGCAACGCCGTGGTCGGTGGGCTCGCCGTACAGGTCTCTCGCGCGCGCTTCGAATGCCCGCACCATGCGCGTCACGGCTTCGTGGAACAAGGCGCCGATCAGCTTTTGCAGGATCTTCGATTTGAATTCGAACTCGACATAGAAGTCGATTTCGCAACAGCCGTCCGGAAGGTCGATGAATTCCCAGTGGTTGCGCAGGTAACGCAGCGGGCCGTCGACATACTCGACGTCGATCTTGTTCGGCGCGTCGAGGGTCACCTTCGAGGTGAACTTCTCGCGGATCATGCGGAACCCGATAATCAGGTCTGACCAGACGACGTTGCCTTCGCGCTTGCGATGGCGGGCGGCGATGCACCAAGGCAGGAATTCGGGGTAGCGCTCGATCTCCGATACCAGTTTGAAGAGCTGCTCCGATGTGTAGGGCAGCACCCGGCGTTCGGCGTGGGTTGGCATTATTCGGCGGCGACCGCGAGGCGGTTGGCGCGGGCCGCTTGCAACCGGCGGAAGTCGTCACCGGCGTGGTAGCTGGAACGAGTCAGTGGTGAGCTGGACACCAGCAGGAAGCCCTTGCCACGGGCCAGGGCCGCGTAGGATTCGAACTCGTCCGGCGTGACGAAGCGGTCGATGGCGGCGTGTTTCGGTGTCGGCTGCAGATACTGACCGATGGTCAGGAAATCGACATCGGCGGCGCGCAGATCATCCATCACCTGTCCCACTTCCTCGCGGGTCTCGCCGAGCCCCACCATCAAACCGGACTTGGTGAAGCCGGTCGGGTTCTGCCGCTTGTAGTCATGCAACAGCGCCAGGCTGGTGAAGTATCGCGCGCCGGGTCGGATGCCCGGATAGAGCCGCGGCACTGTTTCCAGGTTGTGGTTGAATACATCCGGCGGGTCGGCGCTGATCGTGTCGAGGGCGCCGGGCTTGTCCTTGAAGTCCGGCGTCAGGATTTCGATGGTCGTGTCCGGCGCGGCGGCGCGGATGCGGCGGATGACCTCACCGAAATGGGCAGCGCCGCCGTCCGGCAGATCGTCGCGGTCGACCGACGTGATGACCACATGCTCCAGGCCCAAACCGCCGAGGGCAATCGCGACATTTGCGGGCTCCATCGGGTCAAGGGGCGCCGGCATGCCGGTGGCGACGTTACAGAAGGCGCAGGCGCGGGTGCAGGTGTCGCCCATGATCATGATGGTCGCGTGCTTCTTCGACCAGCATTCGCCGATGTTCGGACACGCCGCCTCCTCACACACGGTGTTGAGGCGCAGGTCGCGCATCAGCTTCTGCACTTCGCGGTACTTCGGCGAAGTCGGCGCCTTGACCCGGATCCAGCTCGGCTTGCGCTGGATCGGATTGTCGGGCCGGTTACGCTTTTCCGGGTGTCTTAGTTTTGCGGAATCCGCCATGGAATCAGCCTGTTGGCCACACCCTAGAAATGGATGGTGCGGCCATAGGCGTCAAGCACGGCCTCATGCATCGATTCACTGATGGTGGGGTGCGGGAACACGGTCTCGATCAGCTCGGACTCGGTGCTCTCCAGGTTCATGGCGACGGTGTAGCCCTGGATCAGCTCCGTCACTTCGGCGCCGATCATATGGGCGCCCAGCAGCTCGCCGGTGTCCGCGTTGAACACGGTCTTGACCATGCCGTCGGGCTCGCCGAGGGCGATGGCCTTGCCGTTGCCGATGAACGGGAACTTGCCGACCCGGATCTTGTGGCCCGCCTCCTTTGCCGCCTGTTCGGTCAGCCCCACCGACGCGACCTGGGGGCGGCAGTAGGTGCAGCCGGGGATGCGGCGGACGTTCAGTGGATGCACGTCGTTGCGGCCGGCGATGCGCTCGACGCACATGACGCCCTCATGGCTGGCTTTGTGGGCGAGCCACGGCGGGCCGACCAGATCGCCGATGGCGTAGACACCGGGTTCGCCGGTCTCGCACCACTCGTTGATGACGATGTGGCTGCGGTCGACCTGCACCCTGGTGCCTTCCAGGCCGATGTTCTCGACATTGCCGACGATGCCGACGGCCAGGATGACGCGGTCGACGGTCAGGTTCTGAGTCTTGCCGCTCGCGGTAATAGTGGCTGTGACGTTGCCGTTCCCAGGCTTCAGCGCGTCGACCTTGGCAGAGGTGTGGATGTCGATGCCTTGTTTCTTGAAGGCCTTCGCTGCGAAGGCCGAGATGTCCGCATCCTCAACGGGCAGCACGCGGTCCAGCACCTCAACCACCGTCACCTTGGCGCCCATGTCGCTGTAGAAGGACGCGAACTCCATGCCGATGGCGCCGGAGCCGACGACCAGCAGCGACTTCGGCATTGTTTCCGGCACCATCGCCTCGCGATAGGTCCAGATCAGTTTGCCGTCGGGTTCGAGGCCCGGCAGGCTGCGGGCGCGGGCGCCGGTGGCGAGAATGATGTTCTTGCCGGTCAGGTCGGCGACCGGCTTGCCGTTCTTGATCACCGCGAGTTTGCGCGCGCCTGGGGCACCGCCGTTCAGCCGGCCCTCGCCGTCGATGACCGTCACCTTGTTTTTCTTCAGTAAGTGGCCTACGCCGCCGCTCAATTGTTTCGCCACTTGGCGCGAGCGTTTGACCACCTTTGCCGGGTCGAAGGACACCTCCTTCACCGACAGGCCGAACGCGTCGGCGTGCTGCATATGATGATACATCTCCGACGAGCGCAGTAGTGCCTTGGTCGGGATGCAGCCCCAATTCAGGCAAACGCCGCCGAGATGTTCGCGTTCGACCACCGCGGTCTTCATGCCGAGCTGCGCCCCACGGATCGCCGCGACATAACCGCCGGGGCCGCTGCCGAGAACGATCAGGTCGTAGTTGTTATCCGCCATTTGCGACTCCCTTGGCGCAGCTCGGGCGAGCGGTGCGATGGATCCCGGGTCAAGCCCGGGATGACGCTCTGGATGGCTGCCGTAACCGTCTGTCTTCCGCTACAGCAGCATCGTCAGCGGGTCTTCGACCAGCTTCTTGAATGCCGCCAGATACTCCGCACCCACGGCGCCATCGACGGAGCGATGATCGACCGACAAGGTGCAGGTCATGACTGTTGCGACGGCCAAGGCGCCGTCCTTGACGACCGGGCGCTGCTCCCCTGCCCCGACCGCCAAAATGGTGCCCTGCGGCGGGTTGATTACCGCGGCGAATTCGCGAATGCCAAACATGCCGAGGTTCGAGACCGACATCGTGCCGCCGGTGTATTCCTCCGGCACCAGCTTGCCGTCGCGCGCCTTGGTGGCGAGCGTCTTCATCTCGTCGGAGATCGTCTGCAGGCCCTTACCGCCGGCGTTGCGGATCACCGGGGTGACCAGGCCGCCGTCGATCGCCACCGCCACCGAGATGTCGGCCGTCTTGTAGAGCTTCATGCCTTCGTCGGACCAGGAGGCATTGGCCGCCGGCACCTTGCCGAGCGCCAGCGCAGCGGCGCGGATGACGAAGTCGTTGACGGAGAGCTTGTAGGCACCGTCGCCACGGTTGTTCAGTTCCTTGCGGGTCTCCAACAGCCGGTCGATCTCGCAATCGATGGTCAGATAGAAGTGCGGGACTTGCTGTTTCGACTCCGTCAGGCGGCGGGCGATGACCTTCCGCATGTTGGTGTGCGGCACCAATTCGAACTCGGCCTCGCCCGGCATGGCTGCCGCCGGCACCGGCGCTGGCGCGGGTGCGGCCGGTGTCGTGGCTGCAGTTGGTTGCGCCACCGGCGCTGCGCCGGTCTGGAAGGCCTCGATATCGGCGCGCACGATGCGCCCGTGGGGGCCGGTGCCTTGGATCTGTGCGAGGTCAATGCCAGCTTGCTTGGCCAGCCGTTTGGCTAGTGGACTAGCGAATACACGTCCGCCACTCGCGCCGTTGGTGGCCGGTGACGGTGCGGGTGCAGGTGGGGCCGCCGCGGGCGCTGGTGCTGCCGGTGTAGCGGCTGCAGCTTCGCCGTTGCCACCGGCAGCCGGTGTCTGAAAACTTGCCAAGTCCGCCTCGCTCTCACCGTCTTCGAGGATCACGGCGATCGGCGTGTTAACGGCCACGTCTTCCGTGCCCTCGTTGATCAGGATCTTGCCGAGGGTGCCTTCGTCGACCGCCTCGACCTCCATGGTCGCCTTGTCGGTTTCGATTT
>JANQOE010000063.1 GCA_028279245.1 Alphaproteobacteria bacterium | reverse complement strand
CGTGATGCGCACTTTCGGATGGGCCCAGAAGGGATGATCGTCCGGCAACGGCTCGGTGGCAAATACATCGAGCGCTGCGGCGGCGATGTGGCCGCTGTCGAGCGCCGCCAACAGGTCCGCTTCGACGAGATGTTCACCGCGCGCCAGATTGACGACGAAGGCGCCGCGCGGCAGTTGGGCGAGGGTCTGCGCATTGAGGATGCCGGCGGTGTCCGCCGTTAGCGGCAGCAGGCAGATCAGGATACTCGTCTCTGCCAGGAAACGCGCGAGGCCGTCGGCGCCGTGAAAACAGGTGACGCCCGGAATGTCCTTCGGCGTGCGCGACCAGCCGGCCACGTCGAACCGGCGCTCCCGCAGCCCCTCGGCCACCGCACGGCCGATGACGCCGAGGCCGAGCAACCCGACGCGGCGTTCTTCCGGCAGGATCTGGGTCAGCCCTTCGAAGACGCGATCGTTCTGTTGCGCCTCGTAGACGTGCAGGTCGCGGTGAAAACGCAGGGTGTGCAGCAGCGCAAACTCGACCATGCCGCCGGTCAGGTGATCGTCGATCACCCGGGTGATCGGCACACCCGCCGGGCGTTGCGGGTCCTTGAATACGTGGTCGACGCCGGCGCCTAGGGAAAAGATGGCGCGCAGGTTGGGCAGGGTCTGCAACAGGCCGGCCGGCGGTTTCCACACCAGCGCGTATTCGATATCGGCGACCGCGCCGACCTCCGGCCAGATGCGAACCTCCAGGTCCGGCAGGCGGGCGTTCAGTTGCTCCTGCCACCAATCGGGCCGATCGATGGCAGATTGAAACAGCAGGGCCGGCAAGGCTAAGTCGCGACGACGCCGCTCTCGACGGCTTCCAGGTCGAATGCGGCCGCCATCAGGGCCTTGGTATAGTCCTCGCCCGGCTGGTCGAAGATCTGGGTGGCGGACCCCTGCTCCACAACCTTGCCGTTGCGCATGACGATGACATGGTCGGACAAGGCGCGGACGACTTTCAGGTCGTGGCTGATGAACAGGTAGGCGAGCTTGTGCCGTTGCTGCAGGTCGCGCAGCAGGTCGACAATTTGCGCCTGGACCGAGCGGTCCAACGCCGAGGTCGGTTCGTCCAGCACGACGAATTTCGGTTTCAGCACCATGGCCCGGGCAATCGCCACACGCTGGCGCTGACCGCCGGAGAATTCGTGGGGATAGCGGTGGCGTGACTCGGGGTCGAGGCCCACCTCTTCCATCGCCTGGACGATCAGCCGGTCGCGGTCCTCCGGCGTGTTGCCGATCTGATGGACCTTCAGCCCTTCTTCGATGATCTGGCTGATCGACATGCGCGGGCTGAGACTGCCGTACGGGTCCTGGAAGACGATCTGCATCTCCCGCCGCAACGGCCGCACCTCCTTGGAGCGCAATGCGTGGATCTCGCGCTGGTCGAACTCGATGGGTCCGTCGGAGGAAATCAGCCGCAGCAGCGCCAGGCCGAGGGTCGTCTTGCCGGAGCCAGACTCGCCGACGACGCCGACCGTCTGGCCTTCCCGCACGGTGACAGAAATGCCGTCGACCGCGCGCACGAAATCGACCGTGCGGCGCAGCACGCCTTTCTTGATCGGGAAGTAGACTTTCAGGCCGTCGGTTTTCATCACCGTCGCCGCGCCGTTGGTGGCGGTGGTCGGCTTGCCCGAGGGTTCGGCCGCCAGCAGGTGTTTGGTGTAGCTGTGCTGCGGATTGTCGAAGATGTCGCGCACATTGCCTTGTTCGACGATCAGGCCGTCGTTCATCACGCAAACCCGGTCGGCCATCTTTTGCACGATGCCGAGGTCGTGGGTGATAAACAGAATCGCCATGCCGAATTTGCGCTGCAGGTTCTTCAGCAGCTTCAGGATCTGCGCCTGAATAGTGACGTCGAGGGCGGTGGTCGGCTCGTCGGCGATCAACAGGTCCGGTTCGTTGGCGAGCGCCATGGCGATCATCACCCGTTGCCGCTGGCCGCCGGATAGTTCGTGGGGATAGGCAGTGAGCCGGCTCTCCGCATCGCGCAGTCCCACCAGCTTCAGCAGCTCCAGGGTGCGGGCCCGGGCGGCGATCTTGTTCAGCCCCTTGTGGATAAACAGTACCTCGTTGACCTGCTTCTCGATGGTGTGCAACGGGTTCAGCGAGGTCATCGGTTCCTGAAAGATCATCGCGACGCGGTTGCCGCGGATGCGGCGCAAATCATCGTTCGGCGCGCCGATCATCTGCTGACCGTCGAAGTCGATCGTGCCGCCGGGGTGCTGGGCCACGGGGTAAGGCAAGAGTTGCAGGATCGACAGCGCGGTCACCGATTTGCCAGAGCCGGACTCACCGACCAACGCCAAGGTGTCGCCTTTACGAATGTCGAAGGTGACACCCTTGACCGCGCTAACGACGCCAGCCGGCGTGCTGAAGTCGACCTTCAGGTCGCGGACCGACAGCAGACTCATTGCCTAATGTCCGCTGTGACCTGCTTACGTGGATCGAATGCGTCTCGGATCGCCTCGCCAATGAAGACCATCAGACTCAGCATGATCGCGATGACAAAGAAGGAGGTGATACCGAGCCACGGCGCCTGCAGGTTTTCCTTGCCCTGCTTCAACATCTCGCCAAGCGACGGTGAGCCGGGCGGGAGCCCGAAGCCAAGGAAATCCAATTGAGTAAGCACCGTTAAGCTCCCCGCGGTAATGAAAGGCACGAGGGTGATCGTAGCAACCATCGCATTCGGCAACAGGTGCCGGAACATGGTGACGGTGTTGGTCACCCCGAGTGCCCTTGCGGCTCGAACATAGTCGAAATTCCTAGCACGAAGGAACTCCGCCCTCACAACGCCGACCAGAGCAACCCAACTGAACAAAAGAAGCAAGATCAGGAGCGACCAGAACCCCGGCACGATGACGCTCGACATGATAATCAGCAGAAACAGCGACGGCATCGAATTCCAGATCTCTAGAAACCGTTGAAAAAACAGATCTAACAGACCGCCATAGTAGCCCTGGACGGCACCAGCCGCGACGCCGACCACACTGGAAAAGAGCGTCAGGGTAAGCCCGAACAACACCGATATCCGGAACCCATAGACAAGACGGGCTGTCACGTCGCGCGCCTGGTCATCCGTGCCCAGCCAGTTCTGCGCAGTGGGCGGCGATGGGGCAGGCTGTGGCAGGTCGGCGACCGGCGTGTCGAAGCTGTAGGGGATCAGCGGGAATACCAGCCAGCCTTTCTCCTCAATCAACTCGACTACAAACGGGTCGGTGTAGTCAGCCTCCGTCTGAAAATCGCCGCCGAAGGTCGTCTCCGGGTGGCTTGTAATAATTGGCAGATAGAAGCGGCCGTCAAAGCGAACCAACAGCGGTTTGTCGTTTGCGATGAACTCCGCAAACAAGCTCAATACAAAGAGGATCAGAAAGATCCATAGGGACCAGAAGCCTCGCCGATTGGCCTTGAAATTCTCGAGTCGCCTCGCTGTGATAGGGGAAACTTTCCATCTGAGGAAGTGCCCGGAGGAGTCGATACTGTCACGCGAGGGTCTTTCAGTTATCGCGACCATCAGACCTCACGCGATTCAAAGTCAATGCGCGGATCGACTAGGTTGTAGGTCAAATCGGTGATGATGTTGAGAACCAAGCCGATTAGACCAAAGAAGTAGAGCGTCCCGAACATCACGGGATAGTCCCGGTTAAGAGCTGCTTCAAACCCAAGCAAACCTAGACCGTCGAGCGAAAAGATGATCTCGATGAGCAATGACCCGCTGAACAGAATGCCGATAAAGGCACCGGGGAATCCCGCAATGACAATCAACATCGCATTTCTGAAGACATGGCCGTATAGGATTCGTTTTTCTTCGAGCCCCTTTGCTCGTGCTGTCGTGACGTATTGTTGGTTTATTTGGTCCAAGAAAGAGTTCTTGGTCAGCATTGTCAGCACCGCGTATCCACCGATAACCATGGCAAGTACAGGCAGAGTTATATGCCACAGGTAGTCGGTGATTTTGCCGAACAGACTTAGCTCATCCCAATTGTCCGATGTCAGCCCCCGTAGTGGGAACCAATCGTAGTATGACCCGCCCGCGAACAAAACGATCAGCAGAATGGCAAAGAGAAACGCAGGTATTGCGTTGCCAACCACGACAAACGCGCTTGTCCACACGTCAAATCGCGTGCCGTCGCGGCGGGCTTTTGCAATGCCAAGTGGGATAGCAACAATGTAGGTGAACAAAACCGTCCAGATGCCGATCGTTATGGAAACGGGCATCTTGTCGAGCACCAAGTCAACGACGCTTCGATCTTGGAAGAAGCTGTTGCCGAAGTCGAAGGTGGCGTAGTTTCCCAACATAAGGACAAAACGTTCATGCGCGGGCTTGTCGAAGCCCAGCATCTGTTCGATCTCGGCAATGATCTCCGGATCTAGGCCGCGCGCACCTCGGTACTTGCTGTCAAACCCGGAGGCTGACTCCTGCACGCTCACATCTTGCTGCTGTACGTCGCCGCCAGTTGAGGAAATGCGGTCGGTTGCTTCGACTGCCGTTCCTTGGATCCTCGCTATCACCAGCTCCACCGGCCCGCCCGGTGCAAATTGCACGACCACGAAGTTGATCAGCATGATCCCGAACAGAGTCGGGATGATCAGCAGCAGCCGACGGATGATGTAGGCGAGCATCGAGTCTACTTACAGAGCGCGTCGCCGTTCGGCTAGCTCCGCCTCCTTGTCGACGTCGATCCACCAGGTCTGTAGCTGGGTGCCGCGCAACGGGGTTGCTTCGGGCCGGCCGAACTTGTCCCAGTAAGCAATCCGGTCTTCCGCGACATGGAAGTGCGGCACCAGGTAGTGGCCCCATAGCAGCACACGGTCGAGCGCCCGGGTGCGCTGCACCAGCGTCTCGCGGTCCGGTGCGGTGATGACCAGTTCGATCAACTCGTCGATCACCGGGTCTTGAATGCCGATCAGATTGCGGCTGCCGGATCGCAACGCGGCCTCGCTGCCCCAGAACTCACGCTGTTCGTTGCCGGGCGACAGGGATTGACCCCAGATGCCCGTCACTAAGTCGAAGTCGAACTCATCGATCCGGTTGCGGAATTGGGACGCGTCAACGACGCGGACGGTCGCGGTAATGCCGAGCCGTTCCAGATTGCGCGCGTAGGGAAGCGCCGACCGCTCCGCTGCCGGCGAATTGAGCAGGATCTCGAACTCGAAACGCTCACCGCTCTCCCCGTGGACCAGGTTGTTGTCGCGAATGACCCACCCGGCCTCTTCCAGAAGCTGCTTCGCCTTGCGCAGGTTTCCGCGAATACCGCGCGGGCCTGAGCCGTCGGTCTGCGGCGGCTCAAACACCTCGGTGAACACCTCATCGGGCACTCGCCCGCGATACTGCTCCAAGATCGCCTGCTCAACCGGATCGGCATCGGCCAGCAATCCCGTGCTGCCGAGTTCCGAGTTGTCGAAATAGCTATCGGTGCGCTTCAGCAGTCCGTAGGAAATGTTCTGGTTCAGCCATTCGAAGTCGTAGGCAAGACCCAGCGCTTCGCGCACACGGCGATCCTCGAACAGCGGCCGCCGCAGATTTATGACGTAGCCCTGCATGCCTTGTGCCCGCTGATGCGGGATCTCGTCGCGAACGATGAGGCCCGCGCGCACCGCCGGCGTATCGAAGGCGGTCGCCCACTGGCTGGAGGAGTTCTCGACCCACAAGTCCAGGTCGCCCGCCTTGAACGCTTCGCGCGAAATCGTCCGGTCGCGGAAGTACTCATAGCGGATCGTGTCGAGATTGTAGTACCCGACCTGGGTCGGATGCACTTCGCCCCAATAGTCTGACACGCGCTCATAGACAATGAACCGCCCCGGCTCGAAGTCGGCAATCCGGTAGGGACCGCTGCCAAGCGGCGGGTCGAGAGTCGTTGAGTTGAAGTCGCGGCCGTCCCAATAGTGCTTTGGCAAGACCATCAACTGCCCAATGATCAGCGGCAGTTCCGGGTTCTGCACATCGCCGAAATCGAAGCGGACGGTGCGGTCATCGATGCGGTCTGCCGACACGACATCGGCGTAATAGAATCGGTAGAAGGGCGCGCCCTGTTCCCGCAGCGTATTGAACGTGAAAATCACATCGTCCGCGGTGATCGGCATGCCGTCGTGCCAACGCGCGTCGTCGCGGAGTGTGAACTGCACCCACGTGCGGTCGTCGGGCACCTCCATGGTGTCGCATAACAAGCAGTATTGGGTGAAAGGCTCGTCGGCCGCTTGGACTGTCAGGGTGTCGTAAAGAAGCGCGACTCCGGTCGCCGGGTTGCCGCGAATGATGAACGGATTGAAGCTGTCGTAGGTGCCGATGGCCTCAGTCGTACGGGTGCCGCCCTTTGGCGCGTTGGGATTCACGTAGTCGAAATGCGCGAAGTCGCTCGGATACTTCGGCGCGCCATGCATGGCCAGGCCATGGGCGGGGCCGTTGGTGCCGGCCGCGAAGGCTTGGCCGGACAAAAGCGCGGCCGACAATGCAACCGCGACTGACAGACCTCTTTTGAGCGCAAACACCGATTGTTCTCCCGGCTAGTTGCTGAGCCGCGCCTTCTTGTCTTTTAGCGCCGCTTCTTTCTGCGGATCGATCCACCATGCACCGATCACGACACCGGTGGTCGGAATGGTCTCGGGAATGCCGTACCGATCCCAATACGCAACCCAGTTCACATTCAGACGAAAATGCGGGATCAGGTAGTAGCCCCACTGCAACGCCCGGTCGAGGGCGCGGGTCCGCTGGACCAAGCTCTCGCGGTCCGGCGCCGACACTACCAGTTCGATCAGCTCGTCAATCACCGGATCGGCAATGCCGATCCAGTTGCGGCTGCCGGTCTCGCTTGCGGCCTCGCTGCCCCAAAAGCCGCGCTGTTCGTTGCCCGGCGATTCGGCCTGGCCCCAGATGGCGGCAATCATGTCGTAGTCGAACGCCTCGGTCCGGGCCTGATATTGGGCGGCATCGACGATACGGATCGTCGTTTGAATGCCCAGTCGCTCAAGGTTGCGGCGGAATGGCAGCGCGATGCGTTCGTCGGACGGGCTGTCGAATAGTAACTCAAACTCGAAAGGCTCACCGGTCTCAACGTTCGTCAGTACGCCATCCTGGATCTCCCAACCGGCCTCGCGCAGCAGCGCTGTCGCCTTCCGCAAGTTCTGGCGAATGCCACGGGCGCCGGTGCCGTCAGTGACGGGCGGCTGGTACACTTCAGTGTAGAGTTCGTCCGGCAGACGGCCACGGTAGCGTTCGAGAATCTCACGCTCCTCTGCACCGGCATCGGCCAGCAGCCCGCTCGACGTCAGTTCCGAGTTGTCGAAGTAGCTGTCCATCCGCGTATACAGGCCGAAGAACAGGTTTTCGTTGGTCCACTCGAAGTCGAACGCCTGGGTCAGCGCCAGCCGCACGCGGCGATCCTGGAATAGCGGCCGCCGCAGGTTGAAGATGTAGCCTTGGACCGGCCAGGTGCTTTGATTCTCGAATTCACCCTTGATCAGCATCCCGTCGCGGACGGCTGGTATGTCGTAGCCGGTCGCCCATTCCTTGGACGTGTTCTCGACCCAAATGTCCAAGTCGCCGGCCTTGAATGCCTGGCGAGACACGGTGCGGTCGCGGAAATACTCGACCCGCAACTCGTCCATGTTGTCGAGGCCGACCTGTGTCGGGTGTGTAGTGGCCCAGTAGTCTGGCACACGTTCCAGTGTAATGCTGCGCCCGGGCTTCACGTCTTTGATTTTGTAGGCGCCGCTGCCGAGTGGCGGTTCCAGGGTCGTCTTGGAGAAGTCGCGGGTTTCCCAATAGTGCTTGGGTAACACGGATAACTGGCCGACGATCAGCGGGAGTTCCTTGTTCTCGCCGTCCCGGAAATTGAAGCGCACTTTCCGTTCACCGGTCTGCACGACTTCGACGACATCGCCCCAATAGGCGCGATAGAAGGGCCGTCCCTTCTCCAGCAGAGTATTGAAGGTGAAGATCACGTCGTCGACGATGATCGGCTGGCCGTCGTGCCAACGTGCGTCGTCACGGAGCGTGAATTCCACCCAGGAGCGGTCGTCCGGTATCTCCATCGTCTCGCACAATAAGCAATACTGGGTGAAGGGCTCGTCCGCGGAGCTGACCGTCAAAGTGTCGTAGATAGCGGCGGCAGAGCCGCTCGGCGTCCCGCGCAGGATGAACGGGTTCAGGCTGTCGAAGGTCCCGTTCGCCGCCGCTACTTGCGTCCCGCCCTTCGGCGCGTCCGGGTTCACATAGTCGAAATGAGTGAAGTCGGCTGGGTATTTGGGTTCGCCATGCATGGCCATGGCGTGGGCCGGGCCGTTGGTGCCTTGGGCGATCGCCGATGCTTGGAGACCTGTTACAAGAAGGGCCGCGCCGATTGCGGCAGCCGCTATGTTCCGACCGCTCATTCTGAGCTCCTGGGTGGGGCGCCGATCGCTCCGATTTGGGGCTTAACCTTTGTTTATCAATAATTCTGAAGGAAACATTAAGAGGTTTTAACCTCACAAGCCCGTGCGAACCGGACGAACTAGCCCGCGGCGCGCATCGTCTCCAGCGTTCGGGCGTGGATGCGCGGGTCGCCGGCGCCGATGACGCGGCCGTCGGAATCCATCGTCAAGGCGTTGCCGGACCAGTCGGTCATCACCCCGCCGGCACCTTCGATCACCGGCAGATGGGCGAGGTAGTCGAACGGTTTCAGGCCCGCCTCGATCACCAGATCGCCGAAACCGCTGGCCACTAGACCGTAGGCATAGCAGTCGGTGCCGAAGCGCCGTTCCCGCACCATCGTCTCCACAAGAGAAAACGCGGTTTGGTCGGCGCCGTGAAACAGATCGGGTGTGGTCGAATAAAGAATGGCGTCGGCCAGACCGGCGCAGGCCCGCGTGGACGCGGGGGCGCCGTTGAAGGTCGTTGGAAAGCCGGCGCCGCCGACCCAACGTTCCCGCATCGCCGGACATTCGATGACGCCGAGGATCGGCCGGCCGCGTTCGCACAGGGCGATCAGGGTGCCGAAGACCGGCAGGCCGGCGATGAAGGCGCGGGTGCCGTCGACCGGGTCGAGCACCCAGACGTACTCTGCATCGGCTCGGTCGGGGCCGTATTCCTCGCCGAAAATGCCGTGGCCGGGAAAGGTCTGTTCGATGATCTGCCGCATCGCCGCTTCGGCCTCGCGGTCGGCGCGGGTGACCGGGCTGTCGTCGCCCTTGCGTTCGATGTCGAGGGGCCGGCGGAAATAAGGGGTGACGACTTCGCGGGCGGTGTCGGCCAGTCGGCCGGCCAGGTTGACGTACTCTTCAGAGACCGGACTGGCCATGGCCGCGCCCGGCCTAGGGCAACGGGACGGGGCTGCCGCTCAAACTGCGCATGTAGACGATCAAGTCGGCGCGGTCGGTGGCTTTCCGCAGGCCAGCGAAGTTCATCTTGGTGCCGCGGGCATACTGGGCCGGTCCCGCCAGGAAGGCGTTCATGTCTTCGTAGGACCATTCGGCACCGCTGTCGATCAGAGCGTCGGAGTAGGAGAACCCATCCTTTGCGGCGCGCGGTTGGCCAATGATGTTGTAGAGGTTGGGACCGACACGGTTGGCGCCGCCCTCGTCAAAGGTGTGGCAAGCGGTGCAGCGCGATGACAGCGAGGCGCCATTGTCGACCGAGGCCGCCGCCAACAGGGGCGCAATCGGCTCCAGGCCCGGTTCCTCGGCGGCGACCGGCGCCGCCGTTTCCTCACCAAGGTCGATGCGGATGGCAATCTCTTCCGCCTCGCCGTGGTGACCGTGGCCACCGCCGAACAATATCTTGCCGAATTGGCCGATCGACACAGCGGTCAACACAGCAAGCAGGATCGCGCCGGCGATCTTATTGATGTCTTGGCCTGACATTCGCAGGATCCCCCGATTCCCTGGGCTTGGGCGCGCGGAATGTAACGATTGGCTGGGCGCCTGTCTATGCGACCGGATGGCCGAGTGATACAGATCGAAGGAACATCCACCTAAGGACCGCCCCATGCTGCCGCGCCGGCCACTGGCCGTCATCCCTTCCCGCCTGTCGGCGACACGTCTGCCGAACAAGCCGTTGCTAGATATCCACGGCGTACCGATGATCGTGCAGTGCTGGCGGCGGGCAATCGAGGCCGACATCGGCCCGGTGGTGGTGGCCTGTGCCGATGCGCCGATTGCCGCGGCGGTCGAGCAGGCCGGCGGCAGGGCGGTGATGACCGATCCGGCGCATCCATCGGGGTCGGACCGCATCTGGGAAGCGGTCTGCCAGGTCGACCCCGAAGGGACCCACGACGCCATCATCAACCTGCAGGGCGACCTGCCGACCATCGATCCGGCATCAATCCGCGCGGCCCTCAACACCCTGTCCCAGCCGGAAACCGACATCGGCACCCTGGCGGCGGTCATCGAAGACGAGGCGGAGCGGCAGGACCCCGGTGCGGTGAAGGCGGTGGTCGGCTTCCGGGCCGGCGAACGGGTGGCCCGCGCCCTCTATTTCACTCGGGTCACCGCCCCCGGCGGACCCGGCGACCACTATCACCATATCGGGCTCTACGCCTACCGGCGGGCGGCGCTGCAGCGGTATGTCGAACTGCCCCCCGGCGTGCTGGAGCAGCGGGAGAAACTTGAGCAATTACGGGCACTTGAGGCAGGCATGCGGATCGACGTGGCGCTCGTTGACACTATTCCCGTCGGGGTCGATACTGCCGCAGATCTGGCCCTTGCCCGCGAGATGCTCGCGCCCGGCGGGGGCTGAACCTCACCCGTCCGGATCCCGAAACATGGCGGCGAAGAAAGACAAAAGCGAGCTTATCGCATTTCAAGGCGTGCTCGGCGCCAACTCCCACGTGGCGTGCAGCCAGTCGCACCCGGAGATGGAGCCGCTGCCCTGCGACAGCTTCGAAGACGCGTTCGCCGCGGTCGAAAAGGGCGATGCCGAGTTGGGCATGATCCCGATCGAGAATTCCCTCGGCGGCCGGGTGGCGGATATCCATCACCTGCTGCGCGAGTCGAGCCTCTATATCGTCGGCGAATTCTTCCTGCCGGTGCAGTACCTGCTGCTGGCGCCCCATGCCAGCACGCTGGAAGGGCTGAAAGAGGTGTGGAGCCACCCTCAGGCCTTGGCGCAATGCCGTAATCAGATCCGCGAACTCGGCCTGAAACCGGTGGCGCGGGCGGACACCGCCGGCGCGGCGCGTGAAATCGCCGAATTGAAGGATCCGTCGATCGGCGCGATCAGCAACGAACTCGCGGCGAACATCTATGACCTGGAGACTTTGCGCACCCGGTTCGAGGACCGGATCGGCAACACCACCCGCTTCATCGTGATGTCACGGCGGCGCGTCGACCCCGACCCGCAGGCGGGGCCGTGCATGGTCAGCCTCATCTTCACCGTCCGCTCGGTGCCGGCATCGCTCTACAAGGCGATGGGCGGGTTCGCGACCAACGGCGTGAACATCACCAAGCTGGAGAGCTACATCTCCGGCGAGCGGTTCAACGTCGCCCAGTTCTATGCGGAGATCGAAGGACACCCGGCCGACCTGAACGTCGCCCGGGCGCTGGAAGAGCTCGACTATTTTTCGACCAGTCTGCGCATCATGGGCGCCTTCCCGGCGCACCCCTATCGCGGCAGCTAACCGGCCCCATCCCGCAACCAATCGTCGACCAGCCGGCGGGCAATCGAATCGCGCCGCGGCAGACGGAAGGTCTCGTCCTCGGGCGATGCCAGCAACTCGTCGCGGCTGTACCAGCGGGCGACTTCCAGCTCGTCCAGATCCGGCTGCACGTCGAAGGTCGCGGCGCGGGCGAAGAAGCCGACCATCAGCGAACTGGGAAACGGCCAGGGTTGGGACGAGTGGTATTGGATGTCGGTGACCTGCACGCTGACTTCCTCGGCGATTTCCCGCCGCACCGTGTCTTCCAGGCTTTCACCGGGCTCGACGAAACCGGCGAGCACCGAATACATGCCGGGCAGGAAGCGTCCGGTCCGCCCGAGCACGATGCGGTCGCCGCCGTCATGCACCAACACGATCACCGCGGGGTCGGTTCGGGGAAAGTGCTGGGCGCCGCAGGTTGGCGAGGTGCAGGTGCGGCTATGGCCGCCGGAATCGCTACGAGTGGGCGAGCCGCAAACGCCGCAGAAGCGGTGGCGCTCATGCCAATAGGTCAGCCCGCGCGCATAGGCGGCTAGTGCGCCTTGGTCGTGGCGCATGACCGGGCCGACGCGCCGCAAATCCTCGAAGCGGCCGGTGTCGGGGACCGCCGGGTGGCTGGTCGGCTCGTCGACATGACTCAGGTCGATGGCGAAGTAGTCGCGGTTGCCGTAGGTGCCGAGCCACACCACCACCGGCAGGTCGGCGGCGTCGGGGAAATCTCTCGGGTCGATGGTGCCGAGGGTGACCTCAGTGCCCGGCATGACGAGATTCTGGTTGCGCCAGACCGGTACCAGGCGCGTCGCCGGATGGAACAGCCGGGCGCGCAGCCAGTTGGCGTCACGGCGCCGGTGTGCTGCCCGGTCGACCGCCGCGCCGGCGTAAAAGTTGCGCAAAACCATGGGCCGGACCCTCCCACAAGGGGTGGCGCCGGCGCAACCGCATGCCTCCGCGCGTCCTCCCGCTCCGTTGTGGGGGCTTGTTCACGAACGCCGGGCATCTGATATAGTCCGGTCAGGGAGGTCGGGGCGGACGCGCGCCTCGCCAACCCGGTCAGGTCCGAGAGGAAGCAGCCGTAACGAGATTCGCTCGGGTCGTATTAACCCGGCCTCCCGCCCCAGAAAAAGCCGCATAGAGACGGCGACCCAGGTGATGACGGACGAACAGCAGCAACCCGGCCAAGACGACGGAACCGGCGCCGCGGCCGAACAGGCAAGCCTGTTGGGCGACTCACCGGCGGACGATGGCGGCGAGTACCGTGTGCTCGCACGCAAATACCGCCCGCAGACATTCGCCGAGGTGGTGGGGCAAGACGCGCTGGTCCGCACGCTGACGAACGCGTTCGCCAGCAACCGGATCGCCCATGCCTTCATCCTCACCGGCGTACGCGGTGTCGGCAAGACGACCACGGCGCGGCTGATCGCGAAGGGTCTGAACTGCATCGGGCCGGATGGAACCGGCGGCGTGACGATCGCGCCGTGCGGCGTGTGCGAACGCTGCAAAGCCATCGCCGAAGACCGGGATGTCGACGTGATCGAGATGGATGCGGCAAGCCGCACCGGCGTCGACGATATTCGCGAGATCCTCGACGGCGTGCGTTATCTGCCCGTTGGCGCCCGCTTCAAAGTGTACATCATCGACGAAGTGCACATGCTCTCGCGCCACGCGTTCAACGCGTTGCTCAAGACGCTGGAAGAGCCTCCGGAGCGGGTGAAGTTCGTGTTCGCGACGACCGAGATCCGCAAGGTGCCGGTCACGGTGCTTTCGCGTTGCCAACGCTTCGACCTGCGGCGCATCTCGGCGGCGGAATTGATGCAGCATTTCGGCCGGGTCGCGACGGCGGAAAAGGCCGAGGTGTCGGACGACGCGTTGCGGCTGATCGCGCGGGCGGCCGACGGTTCGGCGCGCGACGGGTTATCGCTGCTCGACCAGGCGATCAGTCACAGCCAGGGTCCGGTCGACGCGGCGCAGGTGCGGGCAATGCTCGGCCTGGCCGATGCCGGTGCGGTCTACGACCTGTTCGAGACGCTGATGCGCGGTGACGTGCCGGCGACGCTTGAGCAGTTCGGCAACATCTACGACGCCGGCGCCGACCCGCTGGTGGTGCTGCAAGATCTGTTGAACCTGTGCCATTGGCTGACCCGGCTGCGCGTCGCGCCGGACGCGGCGGCCGAGGAAGCGGTGGCCGATGACGAGTTGGCGCGCAGCAAGGATCTCGCCGCGAAGCTGTCAGTCGCCGCACTGTCCCGCGCCTGGCAAATCCTACTTAAGGGCGTTGGCGAAGTGCAGACGGCGCCCGCGGCGAAGGCGGCGGCCGACATGGTGTTGATCCGGCTGGCTTACACCGCCGATCTGCCGCCGCCCGGCGACCTGGTCAAAAAGCTGATGTCCGAGACGGCGGATGCCCCCGCCGGCACCGCGCCGGTGCCGCAGACACAGTCCGCGCCAACACAAGCACAGGCTGCGCCACCACCGGCCGCGGCGCAGCCGACTGCGCCGGCAGAAACGGCCGCTGAGGAACCGCCGAAGGACTTCCGCAAATTGGTTGAGGCGTTCGCAGCGCGCCGCGAAGCGCAGCTCCGTAACCAGCTCTATCACAATGTGCGGTTGGTTCGTTATGAGCCGGGCCGGCTGGAGTTTCAGCCGGAGGAGTTGGCGCCGCAGGATCTGTCGGGCCGTTTGCTGAAGTGTTTGCGGGAGTGGTTTGGACAGCGCTGGCAGGTCAGCGTCAGCCATTCGCCGGACGCCGCCTTGACGCTCGCCGAGCAGGATCGGCTGGAGCACGAGCAGCAAGTCTCCTCGGCACGGGAGCATCCGGTGGTGCAGGCCGCGCTGGCGGCGTTCCCCGGCGCCCAGATCACCCGGGTCACCTCGAAATTTGAAGGCGTATCCGAAGACCAAATCGCAGACGTCGACGAGAGCAACGACACGGACGACGAGATGCTTGGAGAGCAATCAGGATGAAGAATCTCGGCCAACTGATGAAACAGGCCCAAGAGATGCAGGGCAAGATGAGCGAGCTGCAGGAGAAGCTGCAAGCCACGGAGGTCGAGGGCGTGTCCGGTGGCGGCATGGTGCGCCTCTGGCTGAGCGGCAAGGGCGAGTTGAAGCGCGTCAAGCTCGACCGCACCGCGGTCGACGCCAACGAGACCGAAATGCTTGAGGACCTGATGGTCGCCGCGCACGCCGACGCGAAAATGAAAATCGAAACGAAGGTGGCGGAACAAATGCAGGAACTCACCGGCGGCCTGCCGTTACCGCCTGGGTTCAAGCTGCCCTTCTAGGCTAGGCGCACGCGACCCGGTCCATGCCGGCGCCGGAAATCGAACAACTCATCTCGCTGTTGGCGAAGCTGCCGGGTCTCGGGCCGCGGTCGGCGCGGCGGGCGGCATTGCATATGATCCGGCGCCGTGACCAGGTGATGACGCCGTTGACCGAAGCCTTGCGGCGTGCATCGGATGCGCTGCAGACGTGTCAAACTTGTGGCAATCTGGATACGCGCTCACCCTGTTCCGTCTGTGCCGATCCGGAGCGCGACGGTCGGGTGATCTGCGTGGTGGAAGACATCGCTGATTTGTGGGCGCTGGAACGCACCCAGTCCTTTCGTGGCAGATACCATGTATTAGGCGGCACGCTGTCGCCGCTGGATGGCATCGGTCCGGACGATTTGACAATCGCCGGTCTGCTGCAAAGGGCGGAAAAACCAGGGATCGAGGAGATCATCATCGCCACCAACGCGACCGTCGCCGGACAAACCACCGCCCATTATCTGCGCGAACGGCTCGGCGAGATCGGCGTGAAAACCTCGCGGCTGGCGCATGGCGTGCCGGTCGGTGGCGAGCTCGATTATTTGGACGATGGCACGCTGGCGGCAGCGCTCAAGTCGCGCCGGGATATGTGAGGCCAATAAAACCGAGATTTGACAATCGGTTATGTTTTGCCTCAATAAGTAATGCTGATCGAACGCTATCGCTTTCGGTCACTAAGACTTGCCATTCACAAGACTTGGCATTCATTCGACACCGAGCGAAGGGGGACTGCGTGGGTGTTTCGAATTGCCGGCCGACGCCGCAGACGGAGGGCGCGAATGCGCTGTTCGAGAACTGGCGTCAGGCCCGCGGTGTACGGCCCATGCCGACCCGTGCCGATCTGGCGGCCGGTGAACTGCAGCGGCTGATGCCGCGCATTCAGGTGTTCGAAGTGATCGGCGGCGGTGAACGTTTCTTCACCAGGGCCGCCGGCGCCGCCACCCACAACGGCTATGACCCGACCGGGTCGTTCTGGGACGAAGTGCCGTTCGGCACCGAACGCATCCATGTGCAGTCGGTGTTGAAAGACGTGGTCACCAACCGCGAACCCTGCATTCGGCCGCACGAAATTCAGGAGGGCGGCGAGTCGCGGCCGGTCGAAGAAGTGCTGCTGCCGCTGTCGACCGACGGTGCCTCGGTCAACATGATCCTACGCGGCCTGTTCGAACGATAGGACAGACGGCGCCGGGCGACCTTTTCGCTTTAGCTCTCCCGCATCGCCTTGGCGAAATAGTCGGTAAAGGGCTTGGCCAGATAGGAGAATGGCGACCGGTCTTCCGTGCGGAGGAAGACGTCGACCGGCATTCCCGGAACCAATAGTTGATCCCCTAGGTTCGGCACGTCCGCCTGGTTGATTTCCAGCTTCACGAGATAGAACGATGCGCCGGTTTCATCGGCCAACGCGTCGGCCGAGACGTGGTGTACGATGCCGCCAATCTGCGGTGTTGTCCGGGCATTGAAAGCGGAAAAGCGCAGGTTGGCGGGTTGGCCCGGATAGATGTCGTCGACGTGCGCCGGACTGACGCGGGCTTCGACCAACAACGACGAATCCGTCGGCACCACATGCACAATCGGTTCCGCCGGCCGCACGACTGAACGCAACGCATGCACGGCCATGTCGATAACGATACCGTCCCGGGGCGCCCGTAGCTCCAACCGTGACAAGCGCTCCGCGGTGACGCGTTGCCGCTCCCGCAACTCCAGTTGCTCCGCGCGAAGTGCCCGCAGTTCGGTGATCGCTTCCTGCCGACGCGCGGCTGCGAGCCGCAGTTTTTCAATTTCGATCTCGGCGATCTGCCCCTCCGTCTCGGCAATTTCGGAAGCCAGTTCGCCGATACGGCCTTGCAGTTCGGCCTGGGTGCGCTCCAGCTCATAGACACGGATGATCGGTGCGTAGCCCTTTTCAAACAGCTTTCGTTGGCCGTCCAGCTCGCGCTCGATCAGCTCGAGCTGTGTCTCGGTCGCCGCCTGCTGCGCCTGCAGCCCGGCAATTTCGCCCCGGTTCTGCTCCTGGCGGGCCGTCAGTTGCGTCAGCTGACGGGTGAAGGTCTCGGTTCGTGCGGCGAAGAGCCGTTGCTGCACCGAGAGAAGTTCGCCGCGATCGTCGTTCGCCGATGCGGTTTCCGACAGCGCGGGAGCGAACGTGACCTTGTCTTGACCGTCGCGCTCCGCGGTCAGGCGGGCGATGCGGACGGCAGCGTCGAACAGGCGGTTGTCGATGATCGACTGCTCCGCCGCGAGCAGCTCGCTGTCGAACCGCAGCAACACCTGACCGGCGCTCACCGGATCGCCATCGCGCACCAGGATTTCCTGGACGACGCCACCGTCCGGATGCTGCACCGCCTGGCGGTTGGCCTCGACCTGCAGACGGCCGTTGGCGACCACTGCGCCGGCGATCGACGCGAAAGCCGACCAGCTGCCGACACCACCAACCAACAGCGCGATCGCCGTCATGCCGATGACCGTGTGCTTCATGCCGCGCCAGCGGCGGAGTTCCGGGTTGTGGCTCATGCGCGGGCACCTCCCTGAACCGCAAGTCGCGGCGTTGCGCGTTCCCGCAAACGCGCTGGCGGCTTCGATCTGTCCTTGAGAATGCCGTCGCGCGGCCCCAGTGCCAGTTGCCGGCCGCGTTCGAGGACCAGCAACTGGTCGCAGACCGAGACCGCATTCGGCCGGTGGGCAATCACCACGACTGCACAATCGCGCCGTTTCAGCTCCTCGATGGCGGCGATCAACGCCGCCTCGCCGTCGGCGTCCAAATGCGCGTTGGGTTCGTCCAGAATCACCAGCGCGGGATCGCCATAAAGCGCCCGGGCGAGGCCGATGCGTTGCCGTTGGCCGCCGGACAAGGCTTGGCCGCCTTCACCGACCTGGGTCTCGTAGCCCTGCGGCAGCCGCAGGATCATCTCATGGGCGCCGGCCGCTTCGGCGGCCTTGATGATGGCGGCGGGATCCGCCGGCTGCTGCATGCGGGCGATGTTCTCG
>JANQOE010000049.1 GCA_028279245.1 Alphaproteobacteria bacterium | reverse complement strand
GCCGCGCGACCGCGTCGGGCGCAGTCAATGCGGCTGTGAACGACATCGGTTCTTCAACCAGCGCCCCGGCGGGTGTCGAGGCAAGGGCGGCGGCGTCGCTCCGCGTCGGCGCTGGATCCTCGGTCGCCGGCGACGGACTCGCCGGTTCTGGAGCACCGGCTTCAAGCGCCGCGACGGTTGTGCGGTCATCTGCTTGCGGCGCTTCAACCGGCACGACCGGATCGTTGCTGTCCGCCGTCACCTCTGCCGGCGCCTGCAACGGTTCTGTTGTGACACTTACGTCAGTCGTAGGCAGCGGGGTGCTCTCCGGTATCGACGGCAGTTGCCCATCTGACCCAGCCGCCGGCACCGCGGTGCCGGGCCCGGCCTCGTCAAGCAGGCCTTCACTCAAGCCCACGGCATCGGCGAACAAAGGCGCGGCCGAACCGAACAACCCGGCGACGTTGTCCTTCACGGACAGCATGGCTTCCAGCGACACCTGCCGCCCGCGCTCCCAGCCGATGGCGGCACCCCCTGCAGCGACGAGCACCAGCAGCGTCGCCAAGACGGCCAACCGTTTCCGCCGCGAGCGCATTTGCCGCTCCGGCCGGCGCGGACCGGCAACCACGCGCCGGCTGCTGCTCGCGGCCGAACGACGTTTGGCACCCGACCGGGGATCACTTTTGACTTCGCGACGCGGCAGCGGCACGCCGCGCAGCGGGATCTCGGGCTTGATCTGCAATCCCGCGACATCCGGTTCCGCCTTCCCATCCGGGCTGGGAGCAGCCCGGGGCGGCGCGGCCGGCATTCTGATGTCCGGTAACGGTTTCGGCGCATCGGTTCGCAGCGCCGCCGTACGTGGTTTCGCCACGGCCGCGGCAGGCTGCGATGTCCTTTCTGCAGGAGGCTGTCCGACCACGGCACCGTATGGGGGCGCATCCGCATGCTTCGGCGCCGCAGGTGATTGCGGGACGGCCATGGCGGGCGGCGTTGGCGCTTCTGCAGCACGTGGTGCGGTGTCCGCACCGGTCGGCCACGCGTCCTCGGGTTGCTGCGCCGCAGGTGATGTACCGACGACCGCGCCATGCGGCGGTGGCGCTTCTACAGCAGGCCGTCCGGTCTCGGCACCGCTTGGCCGCACCATGTCCGCAGGCTCGTGCGTGCCGTTAACTCTGCCGACCGCTGGCGCACCATTCGATCGATAGCCGAGGCGTCCGTCGACAGCGCCTGTCGGCGTCGGAAACGACACGGGCGGCCGAACCGCCATAACGTCGGCCAACGTGCCCTTAAGGGATCGCTCCTGGTCCGCGGGCGATACCGCTGGAGCGGCTTCGCCTTTCCGCGCAATCAGCGAGCCCTGGAGAGTTGCAGGGCCCTTTCGTTTCACGAAGCGTCGTGCCCCGCTGTTCGCCCTCCGGCCTTAGCGGTCGGCGGCATCGCCATCAAGCCGGACCGCGGCATCAACATTGTCGGCCGCACACGCTTGTTCAAACGGTTATCCAGGTACGACCACAGTTGCCCGATCTCGCCGCCGGACCGGGCGCCGCCCGCGACCTCCATCACCGTGCGGCCGTCGATCATGCTGGACGCGAAGTTGGTGCGCTGATGCACGATGGCCGGTGCCAACGTGCCATGCTGCGACAACGCGATAACTGCTTCCGATGTGATTCGCGCGCGCGAGTGCGCCCCGTTGATGACGAACACCAACGGCCGGTTCAAATCTTCGGCCAACTCGACCGTTGCCCCGACCGACCGCAAGTCATGCGGACTCGGTCTTGTCGGCACCAACACAATGTCGGCTGTCTTGATGACTTCAGTGATCGTCGACGTGATCGCCGGCGGTGTGTCGACGATGACCAGCTTGGTCTCCATCTCCCGCAACCGCTCGAGATCCTGCGCCAAGCGCGGCACCGCCGTGTGCACAAAGATGGGTGTCGGCGCCTCGCGCTCGTTCCACCACTCGGCCAAACTTCCTTGAGGATCAGTATCGATTAGCGCAACCGGGCCTGCATTTGCGCGCTCCGCCTCGACCGCAATATGACCAGCTAACGTCGTCTTGCCGGAACCGCCTTTCTGCGATGCCACAGCAACCACATACATTCGTCACTCACTCCTCGAAAAAACGCGGGCTGCACATATTGGCTACCCAATCCGGAAACCGCTCGCACGAAAACAACCGGTCTTCAGCGCAATAATAGATTCAGCGAACGACTCCATACCCCTCTGATTGTCGCGAAAGTAACAAGATCATGTGACGTCGTCCAGCCACAACACAAATACTTGCCACTGCAACGACAAAGTAGGTCATTACTTCGATTGTTTTAGCAAGAACGGGTCTGGGCAAAGCAACACGTGGAGTTGCGCGTCGAAAAGAGTCGATTCGTGAGTCGCATCGCAGTCGAATCGAGTGTTCCGATCACCCTGCGAGGCACGCTAGATTGGCGCCTCGTTGAAAGGGAGGTCGGCCTTGATCGTCGAACAAGTTTGGACCGGTAACGCGTACCGCAACTTTAACTATCTGATCGCTTGTCCCGATACCGGCGAAGCGATGGCGGTCGACCCGTTGGACCACAAGAAGTGCCTTGCCCGGGCCAAGGACGCCGGCTGGTCCATCACCCAGATCTTGAACACCCACGAACATGGTGACCATACCGGCGGCAACAAGGCGATGATTGCCGCGACCGGCGCAAAGCTATTGGCGCACGCCAACGCCAAGGATCGGATTCCCGGCATCGATCAAGGATTGACTGCCGGTGATGTCATCAAGATCGGCCGTTCGGTCGAATTGGAAGCGCTCGACACGCCGGGGCATACGATGAGCCATGTGTGCCTATTGTCGCGGACCGATCAGCCCGCACTGTTCTGCGGCGACACCCTATTCAACGCTGGCGCCGGCAACTGTCACAACGGCGGTCATCCGGAAGAACTCTATCAGACCTTCGCCGACCAACTCGCCCGGCTGCCCGACGACACCCTGATCTATCCGGGCCACGATTACATCACGAACAATCTCGAATTCACCTTGGACCGCGAACCGGACAACGGCGCGGCAAAATCGCTCCTCGGCGAAATCGGCGATCAGGATCCGGACGCCGCCAAGGTCACCACTCTGGGACTTGAGAAGGAGGTTAACACTTTCTTTCGCCTCCACAGTCCGAGCGTGATTGCCCGGCTGCGCGAAAGCTTCCCCGACCTCCCGGACCAGCCCGACTCCAAGACCGTGTTTCTCCGCTTGCGGGAGTTGCGAAATAGCTGGTAGCACCGGCCGCAAGTGCCGAAGGGAAGTCGAAAATTAGCCTTTGGCGGATAAGCTGATCTGCATCCAGCGCCGGCAGCCTTTGGTGGAGCGACCAGATGCTACGCTACGCAGTCCTTGCAGCCGTCATTCTCTTCCCATTCGTTCCGCACGCGGCAGCGAGCGCCGCCGAATGTGAGGGCGCACCAGACCAAGTCTACCATTTCGACGTGCGCACCGAGGTACCGGCGGCCCGGCTCGACCGCAGCCGCACCCGCGCCAGTCTGAATGGCAACGCAATCCACGCACTCGCCCCATCGACGGTCGGCCTGATGCAATCGCGGTTGGAGATGTCGCATCGGACGAAAACGACGACGACCCCGCACCGCAACGGCCATTGCTATTGGATCCAACACATCGACGTCCTGCTGCGTTTCCAGTCGTTG
Organism: Alphaproteobacteria bacterium; assembly: GCA_028279245.1. Lineage (GTDB taxonomy): Bacteria > Pseudomonadota > Alphaproteobacteria > UBA6615 > UBA6615 > JANQOE01. The sequence continues at coordinate 28,322 of JANQOE010000049.1, read as the reverse complement.
GACATCTTCATCGCGTCGGAGTACCGGCGGGATAGCTGCGCCTACCGCGCTATCCTGTCCCACGAACGGGACCATGTGCGCGTGGCCCGCGAACAACTCAACCGGTTTGCACCGAAGTTCCGGCAAGCCTTGCATTCGAGAGATGTTCCGAGCCCGAACAACCCCGGATTCACAACCGGGTCACCGAGCACCGAAATCGAGACCATCGTTGCCGAGTTGATCGGACCCGTGTTCGAAGAGTTGAACGCCACAATGGCTGCCGCCCAGGCACAACTCGACACGCCCCAGGAATACGCGAAGATTCAAGCCCGTTGCAGCGACTGGTAGACAATACTCACAAGAGGCAGGCGCCGTTTACTACCGAATCGTGGCGGTCCACCCCGGCCAAGTGATACATACTTGAGTGGACTGAGGTGTCGGTGACAGCCGGTTCACGAAGCCATATAGAAGCATCTGGACCGACGAATAGCCCGCCGTGCGAGGGGCCAGGTGAACGACGGAAACGAAAAGCATGATGACGGCCATTGGCGTGCGCTCGCCGAATCGCTGAGAAGCGAGGAGGAGCCGGCCAAGAAGGCGGAGATTATCCGCGCCGAGTTCGGGCGGAAACCGCCGGAAGAAAGCTTGAAAGAGGAGCAGCCGGCTGCCGATAGTGCGCCGGCCAAGTCCAGCAAGGGCGGCAGTCCGCGCCTCGAAGAAATGCCGCGCACCGAGCTGATCTCCTATCTGAAGTCGGCCTTGGACACGCTTGAAAAGAATCATCAAAAGAAGGCCGCCGGTGGCCAGCCGGCCGACCCGGTCTCGCCAGCCGAGAAACCGACAACTGTCACCAAGATTGCTCCGAACATCATCGCCGCCGCGCCGCAAGACGAGCCTGGGCCACAAGCGGACTCGGACCGGCAAGACGACGCCGCCTCAACACCGCTCTTTCCACCACGCCCCGCAGCGGAAACCGCGGACGATCAAGCGAAGCCAGTACCGCTGCGACTCGATCCGTCACCGGAATCCGCACCGCGCGATTCGGCGCCGGCCGAAGCACCGCCTGAACGGACCTCGCGTTTCACCCAAGAGGTGCCTGACTTCCTGCGCTCCCGCGACATTACTTGGCCACGGCCTGGCGCCACCCCGGCACGGCGTGCCAGACCGACAAGCCCGCCGGCCGAACCACCAAGTCAGCCAACCGACAAGACCGAGTCTCGGCTCAGCACCATCTATCCAAGCCAGTTCCCTGACCCGCGGGAGGCGCCGCCGCCATGGGTCAAACAAGAGAACGAGAAGAAGAAGCGTAAGAAATCTCGCTTAGTTCCGATTGCCGCCGCCGCGGCGGTGATCCTGGTGACTGGCTCGCTGGCCGGCACTTGGTTCTACGCCCGGTCGGGCCAGCCCTCCGGCAGCAGCGTGGCCAGTACACTGGGCACCTTGGTGAATGAGGCGAGCAACGCCACCGTCAGCGGACTTCGTGGAACCGGCCGTGCGTTGAAGTCGCTCTTGCCGATCGGGCAGGACAATCCGCCGGTGCAAAGCATTGTGCTGCTGCCGCAAAGCCAGCAGCCCTCGGTGCAGATTCCTACACCCGGCGCGGAAGCCGAAGCGCCGGACGGCAGTCTTCAGTTGGCCGCACAGCCCGAACCGCCTGCCCCGGCCAACGGCGAGGCCATTGCGTTAACAATTGCGCCGGCATCGCCGCCGCCACCGGCCGATACCGGCGCAGCGGATCCACTAAAGAACATCGAACCGCCGGCAACGGCCAACGACCCGCTTGTCGAAGTGGCGAAACTGCCGGAACCACCGGCGCAGCCGGCCCCTGCCGACAACGACGCGTTATCGAACACGCCGGAAACGGACCGCAACCTCGTCCTCTTGCCGCCGACCGCAGCACCGGCTGCCGAGGAACCGCCCGCGCCTGCCATCGAGGCACAGCCCGCACCAACGCCGAGCCCGGTCGAAGCGGCACCGCCGGTTGTTGAGGCGCAGCCGCCAACACCGCCCGCACCTGAGCCGGTCGAAGAAGCACCAGCCGTGGCGGTTGAGACACCACCGGCCGCGCAGGTCGCCGCGGTCCCACCGCCAAGTCAGGCCTTGCCAGCGCCACCGCGCGACGTGTGGCGGGTGCAGCTTGCGTCGGTCGGTGACGGCGTGATCGCCCAGTCCGAATGGCAGCGGCTGCAGAACATCCACCCGGCGCTGCTGGCTGACCAGCCGCTCCATGTCGAGCAAGCCGAGTTGGACCGCGGAACCTTCTTCCGCATCCAGGCCGGCGCTTTCGAGGATGAGGCGGGCGCTGCGCAGCTTTGCACCAACCTTAAGGCGCGCGGCCAGGACTGCCTGGTCGTTCGTTAGGCGTCCCGCACGTCGACCGACATCCACCCGACATCCTCAATCTCGGCATCGACCCGGTCGCCGCTGGCCAGCGGCCCGACACCTTCGGGTGTGCCGGTCATGATGATGTCGCCCGGCCAGAGCGTGTAGAAGGTCGACGCATAGGCGATCAACGCCTCAACATCGAAGATGAGGTGGCGGGTGTTCGAATCCTGCCGCACCTGGTCATTGACGCTCACCCGTAAGTCCAGGCGGTTCGGATCCGGGATCTCGTCGGGTGTGACGATCCATGGGCCGAGTACCGAGTAACTGTCGAGCGATTTGCGCTGACTACGGTCTTCGCTGCCCCGCACGCTGATATCCAGGCCGATCGCATAACCGGCGACATAATCCAGCGCTTCCCCAGGCTCGATGTTGTTCGCCGTCCGCCCGATCACGACCGCAAGTTCGACCTCATGGTCGTTGCGCCGCTCCGGAAACCGCAGGGCAATGCCGTCTCCAGGCCCGACCAGGGACGAGTTCGCCTTCAGGAACAGGCCGTAGTGCGCGATCGTCTTGATCTCCCGCCCGAGACTGATCTCGGCATCGGCATTGGCCTCGTCCTGATGCTTCTTGTAGTTGACCGGTGCGCCGATGATCTTGCTCGGATTGGCAACCGGGCTCCGCAACGTGACCTCCGCGATCGGCAGCCCCGGCGCCTGCTCGGCGGCCGCCTCCAAGTAAGGCATGAGTTCGGGTAATCCGGTGATGAGGGCGTCGCCTTGCGGCGCTGGCCAGCGCCAGGCCGGCAACCGGTCCAGTACGGAGGTCACGTCCCGGATCACTTCTCCGCGAACGAGTCCGACCCGGTCGTCGTTGAACCTGCAGATCCGCATGTATTCCCCCCGGTTTTGGTAGTCGTTTCTTTACCAGATCTGCCCTCAGATGCAGGGCTCATCAGGTATCGACCAATCGACAGCATGAAATCGGACCACGACATTGTAGCTGACCTCTACCGCTCCCTCGCCCAAAGCCTGCCGGACGAGGACACAGAATTGGCCATTCAGGCACTTGCCGCGGCGCTTCGGGATCTGGCCATACGCCATTACGCCAGCCCGGCCAAGGCGAAGAACCTATCGGTCGCCGCCCTGCGGCAAGCCTTTGCCGCGGAGGTCAGTGAACTGGCGACCTCCGACGGTTTGGGGCTGCTAGCCCTGGAAGACTAGGGCAACTCCGTTGAATTCGCCCTCATGTTCATGTTATGTTCCGAGCCCGATCAGGTGAAATCGGCGACAAACACACTACTTCTGTAATGCGAACGGATTGCGGGGAACGGAGCACCGGATGGACGACAGGCAGCGCCTGGAATTCACCAACGCAATGGTTGGCGACGGTTTGCTTGGCTTGCCGGAAGACGAGCTGCTCAACACCTTCTGCGAACGGCTGGTTGCGGCTGGCGTGCCGCTGCGGCGCGCCGCCATCGGCAACACCACAATCCACCCGGTCGTGCACGGCCATAGCTTCGAGTGGTGGCGCGGCGACGGCACCAAACAGGATCCCTGGCTCCGCGCCACACGGATGAGTGACGAGGAGTTCGATCAGCATCCGTTCGGCTACATGTACAAAAACGAGGTGGACCGCCTGCGCCGGCGCCTCGACCGGCCGAACGCGCCCATCGAGTTCCCGCTGCTTGAGCGGTTGCGCGAGCAAGGCATCACCGACTACCTCGCCTTGACCACCCATTTCGGCGGCGAAGAGGCCAAGGGACCGCTGTCGGGATTCGTATCGTCCTGGACCACCGACGCGGCCGGCGGGTTCTCCGCCGACCACCTCGATACCATCGAAACGCTGCTGCCCTACCTGGCCCTCGGCATCAAGGGCACGTCGACCTACCGCGCCGCGGAGAACGCACTGGAGACCTACCTCGGCGACGACGCGGGACACCGCGTGTTGAGCGGCGAAATCGAACGCGGCTCCACCGAGACCATCCGCGCCGTCTTGTTTTACGCCGACCTGCAGGGCTTCACGAAGATCGCCGACACGACCCCCGGCGAAGAACTCATTCTCATGTTGAACCAATACTTCGGGTGCATTGTTGATTCAGTACATGAGCATAACGGGCAAGTGCTGAAATTCGTCGGTGACGGCCTGCTGGCAATCTTCCGCCTCAACGAAGATCGTGGTGTCTGCGCCAGCGCGATCGCCGCGGCGGATGCCGCGTTCGCCCGGGTCGAAGGCGTGAACCGGGAGCGCCAAGGCATCGGCAAGCCGGCAACGTCGTTCCATGTGGCTCTGCACCTCGGCGACGTGATGTACGGCAACATCGGCGGCCACGACCGGCTGGATTTCACCGTTGTCGGGCCCGCCGTGAACGAGGTCAGCCGGATCGAGGGCATGTGCCGGCCACTGGAGCAGGACGTCATCATGTCGACCGCTTTTGCTCAAGCCGCGACAACCTGCACGAGCCGCATCGCCTCCCTTGGCCGCTACGCCCTGCGCGGTGTCGCACGTCCCCAGGAGCTGTTCTCGCTGACCAACGAGAGCGACCCGCAAGTCGCCGCCTGACCACATCCCGGTGTCCCGCATTTTTCGGCGCATCGCCTCTTCGGTTTCGTCCGCGGCGGGACTATATACAGCCGCAGAAATGTATGAACGGGAGAGCTCCCCATGGCGGTAAGAGTGGCAATCAGCGGCTTCGGCCGTATCGGCCGGCTGGTTTTGCGGGCCCTTCTTGAGAACAAGCCACAAGAGATTGAAGTCGTTGCCATTAATGACCTGGCACCGCCCGAGACCAACGGGCATCTGCTAAAGTACGACAGCGTCCACGGCCGCTTCCCCGGGACCGTCGAGACCACCAGCGAGTCCATCACGGTCAATGGCAAGCAGATCCGCTCCCTGGCCGTTCCAGACCCGGCGCAGCTCCCCTGGGGCGACCTCGGCGTCGACATCGTGCTGGAATGCTCTGGCATCTTCACCAAGCGGCCGGATGCCGAGAAGCACCTCGCAGCGGGTGCCGGCAAGGTCTTGATCTCCGCCCCGGCCACCGATGAGGACATCACGGTCGTCTACGGCGTCAATCACAGCCGGCTGACCAGCGAGCACAAGATCGTCTCGAACGCGTCCTGCACAACCAACTGTCTGGCGCCGGTTGCCTACGTGCTCAACAACGCCATCGGCATCGACCGCGGCTTCATGACGACGATCCACAGCTACACCGGCGATCAGCGCATCGTTGATACGATGCACAAAGACTTGCACCGGGCGCGCGCCGCGGCCCTGTCGATGATCCCGACCTCGACCGGCGCCGCCCGCGCCGTCGGCAAGGTCATGCCCGACCTCAACGGCAAGCTTGACGGCGTCGCGATGCGGGTGCCGACACCAAACGTCTCGGTGGTCGATCTGTGCTTCGACGCCAGCCGCGCCACCACCGTCGAAGAAATCAACGACGCTATCAAGTCTGCCGCCGACGGCGAGCTGAACGGCGTGTTGGCCTGCTACGACGAGCCGCTTGTTTCGACCGACTTCAACCACGACCCCAATTCGTCGATCTTCGCGCTCAAGGAAACCAAGGTGCTGGAAGGTAAGCTTGTCCGCGTCCTGAGTTGGTACGACAATGAATGGGGTTTCTCGTGCCGGATGGGCGACACGGCCCTCGCCATGAGCAGCGCCGGATAGGACGGGCAACAGGCCGAGGGAGATCTCGCCGCGGCGAGCCCGAACGATAGGATGGTGGTCTGCACGGATCGCGTATGTTTCGAGCCCAGGATTGCTGGGCTCCTCATGGCAATGTGTCTGGCCTTTGCACCGGCTGCAGGGGCCACCGAGAAACTCGAAGACATGCCGGCCATCACCCGCGCCGTGAACACGGCGTTGGAGTCAGCCAAGACGGGCTCTGTCACCCAGTGGGAAAACCCGGCGACTGGCAGCAGCGGCACCATCACGGTCGAACGCACCTACCTGCAACCGGACCGCACGCCATGCCGCGAATATGTTCGTGAGACCGACGGCGCGCCGCCCCTTATCACCAGGGGCACCGGCTGCCGTGTCGACCTGTTGCGCTGGGACCTCACCGAGACCGCGTCAGAGCCGGCAGGACCGCCAAATCCGATTGTTCCCGCGTCCACAGCCGAAGAACCAACCCCCGCGACACCGACACCGCTGGCCGCATTGCCGGAACCCGAAGAAGAAGCAGAAACGCCTCCCGTCATCACCGGCCGCATCCCAACCCGCTCTTACTAAGGCGTGACCGGCGCCACGGCCCCAACTTCCGACATCCTCACGCCCGGCGACACGTTTGGTGACTACGAAGTGTTGTCGGTCCTGTCGCGCGGCCCCGACGGCTGCGTGGCGGCCGCCCACCACCCGGCCACCCAAGAGGACGTCGTCATCAAGATCCGTGACCATGGTGCTGAAGCGGTGGAACGAGAGGCCGCCGCCCTCCAGCAAATCGAACACCCGAACGTCGTGCGGTTGGTCGCCATGGAGCCAGCTGCGGACCCCGCCCACCTTGTCGTGTCACTGGTCCCCGGGCGGCCGCTCAGCCAGTGGCTAAAGGAAAACCCGGAGCCGGACGAAACCGCGGTGCGCACGATCCTCCAGGGCATCGCGGACGGGCTCGATGCTATCCATGCGGCCGGGTTGGTGCATCGCGACATCAAGCCCGGCAACGTGATCGTCGGTCCCGAAAACCAGTCAACCATCATCGACCTGAGCGCCGCCGCCTCCGCCGGCGAGGCAAAAAGTGATTCACCGTCCGAACTGACTCCCGGCTACGCCGCGCCGGAGCAATACGAGGTCCAGGGACGCGAAGGCCCGTGGACGGATGTCTACGGCCTGGGCGCCCTGGCCTATCGCCTGGTCACCGGGACCGTACCGCCCGACACACACGGCGCGACCGCAGCACCGTCCGCACAGGCGATTGCCGCGGGACGTTACAGTCCCGGACTCTTGGATACGATCGACGCCGCCTTGCAGCTCGACGAGTTTGCGCGTCCGCCATCCGGCGCCGCATTCATGGAAGCGATCAGGGCCGGAGCACCATCTCCAACCCACGCGGTCGATCCGGACGATGCGCCCACCATTCGCGTGCAGCGGCTGCCGGACATCCGTCCACGGCCGCCCGCAGTGTCACCGGCCATGCCAACGGCCGATCGTGGGGGTATGCCGCGCTGGCTCCGCCGCACCGGTCAGGCGCTGGCGCTCCTCGTCGTCCTGGTTGGGGTCTTTTGGACATTGGAGCGCCCGGCCAATGGGCCGAAACTAGCCTGGGTCGTCGATCCCGCGGGTCTCGGCGACGCTGTGACCATCAGTGAAGCCCTCGCCGCCGCCCCACCCGGCGCGACCATCAGCGTGATGCCGGGCGACTACGCGGAAACACTTGTCGTCGCGCACGCGGTCTCGATAATCGCCGCCAACGACGACGCGAAAGTCCGGATCCTGCCCGAAACGGGTCCCTGTCTGCTGGGAACGGCGAGCCACGGCCTAGTCAAAGGTCTGCACTTCGAGGCAACGGCAACAAACCCGAGCCGCGCTTGTATCATTCTATCCGGCTCAGGAATCGCTATCGAAGGCAACAGCTTCGCCGGCCGAAGCGGCCCGGCGATCACTATCAGCGGGTCCTCGGAACCGCTGATCCGCAACAACCGGCTCGACCGGATCGACGGCCCCGGAATAGTGATCGAAGCCGGCGCCGGCGGCTTGATTGTGGCGAACGAGATTGCGCGCACCACCGCCCCAGCCGTTATTGTTACCGACGGCAGCCGTCCGACCATCGCCGCCAACACCATTAGCGAAAGCGCCCAGGCCGGCATTCTCTACGAAAACGGTGCCGCCGGTCTCGCCTTCGACAATGAAATCCTCGGCAACAATGCGTCCGGTATCGAATTGCGCGCCGCCGCCAGGCCAACGGTGCGCGGCAACCGGATTCAAGCCGGCCGCCAGGCCGGGCTATACGCCTATGCCGGTGCGTCCGGCCTTATTGTCGACAATGCGATTACCGATAACAGCTTCTCCGGCGTCGTGCTCGAAGACGCGGCCGCCAAGCTGGTGGACAATGAGATCCGCGACAATGCCGAACACGGCGTCCTGGTGCTCAAGGCAAGTGGCGGCACGATTACCGGTAACACAGTTGTCGGCAACGCCGGGCACGGGCTGGCCGTGACGCTCGACGCGGTCACCACGATCGAGAACAACGACCTGTCCGGCAACCAGGAGCCACAGACTCAACGTGGTACATTGGCGGACCCAGAGTAAGGAACACGCCATTGCGGACATACATGATCGGCCGAAGCCGCGAAGCCGACATCATCCTAACCGATGCATCGATCGCGCCCCGGCATGCCGAATTGGTCATCAGTGACGACCACGACCACTACCTCACCGACTGCGCCAGCGGCGGCGGGTCCTGGATCAAGTCGGCGGACGGCTGGCGCCCGCTGCGGCAAGACTTCGTGACCGAACAAGCCACGCTCCGCTTCGGCAGCCACGAAACGAGTCTTTCGCAACTACTTGCCGCCCTGCGCCCACGCCAACGCCGTCAGTCATCCACCGGTGGCAGCGACACCGCAAACAACGACGCCACCCGACTCACCGGCACGGTCGAACGCGACCCGGCCACCGGCGAAATCGTCCGCAAGAGGCCCTAGCCATGGCTGATGTTGCCGCCGACTTGAGTACGGACATGGCACCGCGGCCCGCTATCCGGCGGGTCTACACCCAGCCGGTCGTCCTTGGCAGCGCGCTGCTTCTCGCGATTGCGCTGATCGTTGCCATTCACGCCTGGGCACCGGATGTCGCCGCGGTCATCCTGATTGACAAGAACCGGGCGACCTATCCGCTGACCGTGCAGAACGCAATGTGGTTGGTATTGGGCGTTGGTTTCGGCGAGCTGCTGTTGCGCTACCTCGATGCACGCGCCGAACGGCGCGAGCTGGCGAACGGTTATCTGCCGGAAGACGGCCGCACCATTCTGCAACTGCCGGACCTGCGCCACATCGCCGCTCGGGTCGGCACAGCAAGCCAGAACGGCACCGGGGAGCGTTACCTGCCGCGGCTAATCCAGCGGGTGATCTTTCAGTTCCAATCCAGCCGCTCGGTCGATCAGTCACACACCCTGCTCAACTCCAGCCTCGAACTCTTCCTGCACGAAATCGACCTGCGATACAGCATGATCCGTTATGTCGTCTGGGTCATCCCGACGCTTGGCTTCATCGGCACCGTTATCGGCATCTCACTCGCCCTGGCCTTCGCCGGTGCCGTCGACATCCAGGACCCGACACTGCTCGCCGAACTCACCAAGCGCCTGGCGGTCGCCTTCAACACGACTCTGCTCGCCCTGGTGATGTCGGCAATCCTGGTCCTCATTCAGCATGTCGTTCAGGCGCAGGAAGAGCGCGCCCTGAACCGCGCCGGTCAATATTGCCTCGATAACCTCATCAACCGGCTTTACGAGCATTAGGAGCGCCGGATGATCCGCCGTTCGTCGCGCTCGCTTGAGGTGCTCAGCATTTCCGCGTTGGACTTGTTTGCCTCAGCCCTCGGCGTGTTCATCCTGGTCGCGATCCTGCTGTTCCCGTTCTATCTGAAACAACCATCCATTGAGGCAGCGCTCGACGGCGCCCGGACTATGTTGAGCGCAGCGGCGAGCGCCAACACCCTAACAAAGGAACGTTCGGCGACCGCCGCAGCGGAACGGAACGCGGCGCTGGCGGAACTGCGCGCCGCACAAGCCGCCTTAGCCGAAGCCGAAACAGTGCACGCCGCTATGCGCGAAACGGCCCAGACCGCATCCACCCAGCGTCAGAGCGCCGAGCGACAACAGGCCACGACGAGCCGTGAGTTCGCCAATCTGTTCATCACCGACCTCGACCTCGTCTTCGTGATGGATGCAACCGGCAGCATGGACGACGAGATCGCCGACGTGCAGGCGAACCTGTTGGGCATCGTCCGCGTGCTCGACCGCCTCGCACCATCCCTGTGGGTCGGCTTCGTTGCCTACAAGGATCGGGGCGAGAGCTATGTGACCCAGTCGTTTCCACTGACCGAGATGCGCCGCGAGAACCTGCAACGGGCGCAAGAGTTCGTCGACAGCCTGGTCGCGGAAGGCGGTGGCGACCACCCGGAAGCGCTGGACATTGCCTTGGCGGAAGCCCTAGCGATGCAATGGCGGGACGAGGCCCAAGGCCGCATCGTGATCGTCGGCGACGCGCCGGCACCCCGCGCCCGCTGGGGCGCCATGTTCAATGCGATCGACGGCTTCACACGCACCGCCGTCCCGCCTGCCCTGCCCCGTCAGGTGTCGGCAGTGTTCTCGGGCAGCCTCGCCAACGACCGCCGCTTCTTCGAGGAACTCGCGAACGCCGGCGGCGGCGACTTCATCGCCCATCGCGGACAAATGATGGAAAGCGTGCTCTTGTCCGTGTTGACCGAAGACCGGACCGCACAATGAACCGAGCGGCGACCGACCAGCCGCAAGCCGGCACGGACTGGGAACTCATCGGGCGCGACAGCCGTGGCGGTGAGATCAGGATCACGGCGACGGCGGACCAGCTTGCCAAGTTGACCAACGGACTGGCGATCGGCCGGCACCGGCGGGTATGCGATTTTGTCGTACCGGACGAAACCATGTCCCGCCGGCATTTCCGGCTGCTCCGCACCGCCGACGGCCTGATGATTGAGGACTTGCACTCCTTGAACGGCACCTATATCGACGGCTGGCGCCTGGAGCCGTTCCAACTGGTGCCACTACGCGACGGCATGGCCATCACCGCCGGCCACGTTCGGCTGACTGCGAACCTGGTCCGTCAAGCATGAGGCGGCGCAACCGCGATCTTTCAATCTTCAACATGTCGGCGCTCGATGTGCTCGCCACAGCCACCGGCACCTTCGTGTTGCTGGTCGTCATGCTGATGCCCTACTACCGCCAGACCTTCGATGCGAATGCCGAGTTGGAAGACGTCAAGGCCAGCACTGAACAACTCCAAGCCGAAACCGACACGTTGACCAGCGCCGCGACAGCGGCCGAAACCGACACCGCCGACCTCGCCACGCAAGCCCAGGCACTGCGCGAACGGGCCACGGAGCTGCGTGCGCAGACGGCAGCCTTGTCAGCGGCGGCCGCCGCCGACAACAACTCGACCGACACTGCATTACGAAACGCGGCCGAACTGGCCGCCATCGTCGAGCGCCGCACCGTGCGCGAACTCGACATCGTCTTTGTCGTGGACACGACCGCCAGCATGGGCCCGGCTCTGCACGATATGAGTCTGTCCTTGTCGGGAATCGTACGCATTCTCGAACGCCTGGTTCCATCGTTGCGGGTCGGCTTTGTCGCCTATCGCGACCGCGACGTGCCGGGATGGGTCACGCGGCGGCTGACGCTCCGGCCCACAGCGACGGAGTTGGACAGCATCCTCGCCTTCGCTGCCGGCCTCCGCCCCGCCCGCGGTGGCCGGACCGTCCCGGAAGCCGTCTATGAAGGACTCAACGAAGCAACGCGCATGCGGTTTCGCCCGACCGCCAAACAGACGATCGTCCTCGTCGGCGATGCCCGCGCCCACGCCCGGCGGCAGCAGACGACACTGCGACTCGCCAATCAGTTCGCGGCGTCAAACGACAAACGCAGCGTGTCCGCACTGTTTGTGCCGACCCGTGGCTATCTGCTCTACGGCCAGGGCGACCGCGAATTCTTCCAGTCGATCGGTCAAGCCGGCAGTGGCGCGTTCACCGATCACGCCGGCCGCATGACGGAGAGCATTCTGCTCTCTGTGCTTGAGGGCTGAAACGTGGACCTGGCCGACGCACTCGGCATTAAGCGCGGCATCGTCTGCGCGGTCGGCGCGGGCGGCAAAAAAAGCCTGATCTACCACCTTGCAGCAAACCTGCCGGGCCGCATTGCCGTGACCGCGACGGTGCAGATGGCTGCGATCCCGGACAGCTTCGACGGCGCCCGCATCGTCGCCGCGCCGGCGGAGATTGGCACCCGCGTAGCAGAGGAAACATCGCACCGAGTCGCGTTCGCCTGTTCCTCGACCAAGCCGGATCGCTTGGCCGGCCTGCCGCCGGATCTGGTCACTCAGATACATGACGACGCCGGCTTCGACATCACGCTGGTCAAGGCGGACGGCGCGCGCATGCGACTGCTGAAGGCCCCAAAGCTCGAGGAACCTGTATTGCCACCGCGAGTCGACACCATCGTGCCGGTCGTGTCCGCACGTGTCATCGGCCAGCCCCTGTCGACAGACGTCGCCCACCGCATCGACCACATTTCAGCGATCACCGGTCTCCGACTGGGCGACACCATCGCGCCGACCCATGTCGCCACCTTGTTGAGTAGTCCGTACGGGGCGCTGCAACATGCCGGCAACGCACCGGTCGCGCCGCTCATCAACATGGTGGATACGCCGGAACTCCGCGCGGCCGCCAGGGAAGCGGCGGCACAAGCCCTGCGGGCCACCGACCGTTTCGACCGGGTCGTGCTCGTGTCATTGCGGCAGCCCGAGCCAGTCGTCGAGGTCGTTCGCCGCTAGGCGCTAACGCCGACAAGCTACGTCAGCTTGACTTAAGCGTTCTGTATGCAATCACCCGAATCGACCGTAACGCGCTCTGGATTGCGCAATGATCTAGCGCAACGAGAAGCGATCCGAGCTACGATCTTCATCGTCAGTTAAACAGATACTGGGTTACCCAGCGGCCTGTGCTGAAACACATGCCGAATCAACACGCAAAAAAAGAGCGTGCTGGTGAAGCAGCCTGCTCTTCCCGTGAGGACATTGACGAATGGCGTCGGCAATCGCGCAGTGCGAAGCCAAAGGTGTACGGTAGATGCTGACCATGCGCCGAAACCGCTCAGGTTGGCCGGCCGACGGGCCATTCTATTCGCTCGCGGCCTCTATCGCTTGTGTCGTGTTTTGGGTGGATATCTCAATGCCGCTCGGCATTGCCGGCGGTGTGCCATACGTCGCAATGGTCCCGGTCGGGTGGTGGATGCGGAAACGTGGGGCGGTGTTCGTAATCGCTTTCGTCGCATCCCTTCTGACGTTCATCGGCTATCTGCTCTCACCGCCGCCGCTCTCGCCACAGTGGATTGTTCTGACAAACCGCTTCCTGGCAATCTTTGCGATCTGGACCAGCGCCATATTCATTCACTACGCAATCGGCGCAAGAACTGCGGCACACCGAGCCGCGGCGCGCCAACAGGAACGGGCCGAATCGGCACTCCTGGAGAGCGAGGAACGTCTGCAGGCGGTCCTGGACAACATGCCGGCGAATGTCGTCGTGAAGGATCTTGATGGAAGATATGTCTTCGCAAACCGGCAGTTTGCTCAACTGGTTGGCCGTAACGCGCGCGACATCGTCGGCAGAAGCGAGACCGACATCCTGGAGGAGCACGACGTCGAGGCCCACAAGCGGCACGAACGTGCCATGCTCGCAGATCGAACACCTGTTACCCACGAAACGGTCGTGCGCCAAGGCGATCGTGTGCGCACGTTTCTCGCCACGATGTTCCCCATCTTCGAGGCCGATGGCACGGTCCGCGAAACGTGTGGTATCTCGCTCGACATCACTGAACGCAAGCGCATCGAGGAAGAGTTGCGGCAGAGCGAAGCCGATCTACTGCGCGCTCAGGAGCTTGCGGGGCTAGGCTCGATACATTGGAATCCGGTCACTCACGAGGTGAGGTGGTCCGACCAGATCTACGAGATTCTCAAACTACCGCGCGATACGGCACCGACCCACGCCGCTTTCATGGGTGTCGTCCATCCTGAGGATCGCCAGCGTGTAGACGCCGAGATCGCACCAGCCACGACCGACTCAAAGGTAGAGAGCCGCTTCCGCATCATCCGCGCCGACGGCGTTGCCCGCAGCATCCACGCAGTCTGCGAAACGCGTTTTGGCAACGACCGCAAACCCGCTGACGTTGCCATTACGCTGCGAGATGAGACAGAGGCCCAACTTGCCGAGGAACGGCTGCGGCAGACCCACAAGTTCGAGTCCCTAGGCCAATTGGCCAGCGGCATTGCCCACGACTTCAACAACATACTGCTGCCGATCATAACGATCACCGAGGTTACGAAGGAGAGGTTGGCGGCCGATAAAGCGGCGGCACGAAACCTCGACAACGTCCTGGCCGCCGCACATCGAGGCAAACATCTGGTGCAACAGATCATGGCGTTCAGCCGCGATCAACCGCTGGAACGGCAATGGATCGATGTCAACGAGGTCGTCAGCGAAGCGATCCGGCTCATCAGAGCCACCACGCCGCCGAACGTCTCTATACGCGAAACGATAGAAACGTGCACCAGCCGGATGCTGGCAGATCCCACCCAGGTTCATCAGGTTGTCGTGAATCTGATCGCGAACAGTATTGCGGCGATCGGCGCACATCCTGGCAGGATCGATGTCGGCATCCGCGAGGTAGATGCAGTCGAGCTTAGCGAATACGAGGCTTCGAGCCTGAAAGCGGAACGCTATGTTGGCATCACCGTGCGGGATACCGGTTGCGGTATGGATCGCCAGACGCTGTCGCGGGTCTTCGATCCGTTCTTCACGACCAGGCCGCGGGGCGAGGGATCCGGTCTCGGAATGGCGGTTGTGCACGGAATCGTCGCCCAACACGGCGGCACGGTTTTTGCGGCAAGTGAGCCGGGCAATGGTGCTGTCTTCAAGGTCTTGTTGCCGGTGGCGGACAACGTCACCGCCCTACCGGCGCGCCAACCCTCCGATCCACACCATCTGCGCACGACCGATCATTAGTCGACCCGCGCAGCGCCGTTTCGAATCCGAGTCAGAAGCTGTTCTTGCTGGGTCTCGGCCTTCTGGCCGGATAGCGTCGCGGGGATGGGACGTATACTGGTTGTCGACGACGAAGAACTGGTCGGTACAGCGCTGCTGCTATTGTTGGAAAGCGACGGGCACCAAGCATTCTACGCCGCCGATGGCGAGAGCTGCATTCGGATCTGTGCAGAACAGCAACCCAATCTGGCGATCGTCGACTTGATCTTGCCAGACACGACCGGCGTCGAGCTGATAGGTCGAATGCGGCGCTTCGAGTTGTGCCCGAAGATCATCGCCATCTCCGGCGGCGGCGGCAGAGGCAGAGCAAGCCTTCTTACACTGGCACGCCGCGCCGGGGCGGATGAAGCCTTTACGAAGCCGATCAATAGCCGCGAGTTCCGCGCTGCAGTATCCCGGTTAGTGGGAACGTGAAGTGCCCGGTCGGGTCCAAGAGCCACCGTTCCGGTGATGCAGCCCGCCCGCGGTCATCAAACCGAGTTCGTAGGCCTTCCTGACGGCGTGCACCCGATTGCGCGCCCCCAGCTTCCGGTAGACGCTGGTGAGGTGGAGTTTGACGGTGATTTCTTCGATATTGAGCTCGCGCGCGATTTCCTTGTTCTGCAGTCCCTCGAATAGCCGCGAGAGCACATCCTGCTCACGGCTCGTAAGGTCGCCGACCGGGTCGGCAACGGTTTCGTCCTCTTCTGACAATGCCGATCCTGGACGTTCGTTGGGCAGTTGGGCGACGATCTCCCCAGGAACGTATCTTTCTCCGGACAAGACCAGCCGAAACGCGTTGAGCATCGCCTCGCTGCTGAGGCTCTTCGAGATGAAGCCGACAGCGCCGCATCTGTAGGCGGCGAAGATGTCCGGTTCCCGGTAGTTGCCGGACAGGATCACAATCGGTGCCTCCGGATAGCACTCCCGCAACACCTGCATACCCGAGACTCCATCCATACCCGGCAGCTTAAGGTCGAGCACAATTAGGTCGAATCGAACAGTTGACGAGAGTTCTCGTGCGTCGGTCACGCTCGCAACCCCGGAAACCGAGACTTCGCTCCCCAGCTTCCCTAGGACCGGCTTCAAACCCTCCAGCACCAGCGGGTGGTCATCGACGATCAAAACCTGCATCGGCCACTCTTTATCAGCTATCACGAGTGCTACTACCACCAATGGTCGAGTCCCACCTAAAAGACCCAGTACGCACGACGCCAGCAACAGCGCACAACTAGCGATCAAGTTAGGCCGAAAGAACCCATACATAAGTATAGGGTCTCAGAACCGTCCAATTCATGCGTTTGGAGCAGCAAGTATTATGATGAAAAGAATAAGTATTATGCTTGAGAAACTGAGGTATTAGGTTAACGATCACACAATAATTACAAAATAAAGCCGGTCTCTGCATTGTTTTCATCCTAGACGGCGAAGAGGTGTTCTCTTCAGCCGACAAGTAGAACGGAGCGGGACCGCCGATATGTTCACTTTGCTTAAGAACCAAAGGATTGGTGTTCGGATTGCCATCGCCCTGGCCCTACCGATCATCGGCCTATTGGGGTTTGCCGGGCAACTCGTCTTAACCGAGCAACGTATCGTGTCGGAGACCGCCCAAGTTCGGGACTTGGCCGACCTCGCGCCGCAAGTGAGCGGCCTCGTCCACGAGATGCAAAAAGAGCGTGGCTTCTCCGCCGGCTTCATCGCATCGAAGGGCACCGGGTCGTTCGCCAACCGCCTCGACCAGCAACGCGGCGTGACGGATCAGGTCCTTGCGGAGTTCAACGCGCGGCTGGATTCGTTCAGCGCCGCAGATTTTGGGCAAGACTTTGTTGGCAAGGTCGAAACCGCGCGGAGCATGGTCGATCAGCTCGGTGCGCAACGGCAGTCGGTCACCAAACTGTCGGTCGATGTCGGCGGCATGGCCCGCTACTACTCCGGCACGATCGCCGGGCTGCTCGATGTCGTCGCCGAGATGGCTGTCCTCAGCACCAACGCTGAGCTGACCGGCGGTATCGCTGCCTATATCAACCTGTTACAGGCGAAGGAACGGGCAGGCATCGAACGCGCCATGGGCGCGAACGGGTACGGCTCCGGCAACTTTTCGCCAAACGTCCACACACGCTTTGCGCAACTGGTCTCGGAACAAGTCGCCTTCATCTCGAACTTCCAAGTCTTCGCCACACCGGCACAGCGCGCCTTCTACGCGCAGACACTGACGGGTCCGGTGGTCGACGAAGTCGAACGCCTGCGGAAAGTCGCCATCGCTAGCGGCTACGGTGCATCGACCCAGGGCATTCAGGGCGCCTTCTGGTTTGACGCAATCACCAAGAAGATCGACCTTTTGAAGACGGTCGAAGACAAGATCGCGGCCGATCTGCAGGAACGTGCCCAGTCGATAATGAGTGCGGCGAACGCCGGCTTCTTCCTGGCACTCGCTGCGACCATCGGCTTGGCCACAGTCACCGCATTGCTCGTCACCGTCGTCGTGAAGGGAATCACCGGCCCCATCGGCAAGATGACCACTGTCATGACATCCCTGGCGAAGGGCAACGCGAACGTCGACGTGCCCGCCACGGAGAACCGTGACGAGATCGGCGAAATGGCACGGTCGGTCCTAGTCTTCAAGGAAAACGCGGCCGGTGCCGCCAGAGCAGCCCAGCTCGCGCAAATGGTAGAAGACATGCCGATGGGCGTGCTGACCTGCGACCCGAAGAGCTTTGAGATCACCTACGTGAACAAGTTCGGTGGCGAAGTGCTGCAAACCCTCGAAGCACATCTTCCGGTTCCGGCCAACGAAATCGTTGGCCATCCGATCGACTTCTTCTTCGAAGATCCGGCCGATCAACGGCAGGTTCTGAGCGACCTTAACAACCTGCCGCACAAGGCCAAGATCACGCTTGGCTCGGAGACGTTGAACGTTGAGGTCTCCGCCGTCGTGAATGCCGACGGCGAACATCTCGCCACCATGGTCAGTTGGGCCGTGGTGACATCGCAGGTGGAACTCGCGGACAATTTCGAACGCAACGTGATCAGCGTCGTTGAGTCGGTGAAATCCGCTTCCACTGAAATGCGCGCGTCGTCGGAAGCTCTGGCCGCCACCGCCGAGGAGACCCGGTCCCAATCAACCACCGTGGCGTCGGCATCGGAGGAGGCGACCACCAACGTGCAGACGGTTGCATCCGCCGCGGACCAGATGTCCAAGTCGGTGCAGGAGATCAGCGGCCAGGTGCAGCAGTCTCTCTCCATCGCCAACCGTGCGGTGGAAGAGGCAACGCGGTCGAACAGCTCGGTCGAAGGTCTCGCCGGCGCGGCGCAGAAGATTGGTGAGGTCGTTGAACTCATCAGCGACATCGCCAGCCAGACCAACCTGTTGGCGCTCAACGCCACGATTGAAGCGGCGCGCGCCGGTGATGCTGGCAAGGGCTTCGCAGTGGTGGCATCGGAGGTGAAGAGCCTCGCCAACCAAACCGCCAAGGCCACCGAGGAGATCTCTTCGCAGATCGCCGACATGCAACAGGCGACCGGCAGCACCGTCGACGCCATCAAGGGCATCTCCAATACGATATCGGAGATCAGCGAGATCGCGTCGACCATCGCCTCGGCGGTTGAAGAGCAAGGCGCGGCAACGCAAGAGATCGCCCGCAACGTTCAAGAAGCGGCCGCGGGGACCCAAGAGGTCTCATCCAACATCGTCTCCGTTAGTCAAGCGGCTGACGAAAGCGGCCGCACCGCCGCCGAGGTCCTGAAAGCCTCGGACGAGTTGTCAAAGCAAGGCGAGAACCTTGGCGAACAGGTCGAGCAATTCTTGCAAGAGGTGCGTGCGATGTAGCTGTACCGGTGCCGCGTCCGGGGACGCGGCACCGTGAGCACCGGATCGCTCGACCGATACAAACGTCTCTGCAAGGAGCTTAGATGGCTGAGATACTCGCTTACCCCGGGCCAGCCGGAATCACGACGGACGGCCCGCTTCAAGACTTCATCGGCAAGCTTGAAAGCACCGTCGAGCTGATGAATGACGTGCAGCGGCGGGCACCCAACCGCGAAGCAGAGCTTCTCGCACTGATCTATAGCTGGGCTGCGGCTGAGCTCCGGGACGTGCCGGCGCCGGATGATCGTATCGTCGATCCCATCTTGCGGCTTGTCCAGGCGCTGCCCAGCAGCACAGGTGGGGCGCACACATGACCCAACCAGCCCCAAGTGCGTCCGTCGAAACGCAGTCCGTTTCCGAGTCCCTGCCGCATCGCGATCAGTTCAAGAGCGAGTTCCGCAATGGTTTGAGTGTAATCGCGGCAGCGGCGCACATTGCATCTCGCCGGATCGGCGAGGGCAATATACGGGAAGCCGAGCGACTCATCGCCGTCGTCCTTGAGCGCGCTGAACTGATGGGCGAATTAGTGGACACCTTCGACCCGGAGCTTGGTGCCGAACCCGGCAACGCTATTTCTGACAGTAGGTAAGACAGCCGCGATCCCGCGGATCGCCGCCACCGACCGCTTCACAGGGCAACAACCCGGGCGAGTTGTCGAGATAAATCGCCGCTAGCTGGTAACACCGGCGTCACGGGAGAGTCATTTGCCCTGACTAGCCTTCCTGCATCGGCGGATAGCACGGAAGCACGATGCTGGAACTACGCTCCTTGACGAGGCGGTTCGGCGACGTAACGGCGGTCGACGCCGTGTCCCTGACAATCGCCCCCGGCGAGATGGTCGGGATAATTGGCCGCTCCGGCGCGGGCAAATCGACGCTTCTCCGGCTGATCAACCGGCTACTCGACCCGAGCGAAGGCCAGGTCAGTTTCGGTGGCCAAGACATCACCGCCCTTGCCGGCCGCCCGTTGCTCGAATGGCGCGGCCGCTGCGCGATGATCTTTCAGCAATTCAACCTCGTGGAACGGCTCGACGTCCTGACCAACGTGCTGATCGGCCGACTATACGAGCGCAACTTCATGTCCTCGATGGCGAAGCATTTCACCGCCGCCGAGCGTACCCTCGCCATCCAGGCCCTCGACCGCCTTGATCTCGTGCCCCAGGCGTTGCAGCGCGCGGCAACTCTATCCGGCGGTCAGCAACAGCGCGTGGCGATTGCCCGTGCCCTGGTGCAGGACCCGCGCATCCTATTGGCCGACGAACCCATCGCCTCGCTGGATCCGGCCAACGCCACCCGCGTCATGGACGCGCTGCGCGACATCAACACCAACGACGGCATCACCGTGCTGGTCAACCTTCACACGCTCGACACGGCCCGCACCTACTGCGGCCGCATCATTGCAATGCGCGACGGCCGTGTGCATTTCGACGGACCGCCCGCCGACCTGACCTCGGCACGGCTGCGCGACATCTACGGCACCGACAATCTGGAAGCCGACATCGACGAATCCGTGACTTCGACAGCAATCCCGGCAAGAGCCGCATAACCGGGCCTGCATCGCTGAACAAGGCGGCGCCTAGATCCACTCTTCAGGAGGCAACAGATGTTGCACAGACTTACGATCGCGGCGGTCGCCGCAGCCACGTCGCTGACCCTCGCGGGCGCGTCCCAAGCCGCTGATTGGCGGAGCGAGTTCGACGAGATCAAGTTCGGCATCCTTTCCGGCGAAAACGAAAAGGACCGGATCGCCCGCTATGATGGATTGAAGAGCTATCTCACCGAAACGCTGGGCGTCCCGGTCGAGGTGTTCACCGCATCCGCTTACGACGGCGTAATTCAAGCGATGGCCGGCGACCAGATCGAATTCGCGTTTCATGGTTCGTCCTCCTACGCCGCCGCCTGGACCGAGACCGAAGGCCAGGTCATTCCGCTGCTGACCCGCCGCATGCAGTCGGGCGCCACCGGCTACTTCTCCAAATTGTATGCGCGCTGCGACTCCGGCATCGCCAACATCGATGACCTGAAAGGCAAGACCCTCGCCTTCGCCGATCCGGACTCCACCAGCGGCTATGCCGTCCCCTACTTCAACCTGATCAAGCAAGGCATCGAGCCGGAGACCTACTTCGGCGCCATCCCCTTCTCCGGCGCACACGAGACCGGCATTCTAGGTGTCGTCAATGGCCAGTACGACGCGGCCGTAACTTGGTACACCGACGAATCCCGCAGCAACGTCAAGCGTATGGCCGAAAAGGGCATGATTGAAGAAGGCGCGGTCTGCGATGTCTGGACCTCACCGGAAATCACCAACGGCCCGTTCACCGCACGCGCCAACCTGCCGCAGGACATGATTGACGAGGTCGTGACGGCAATGATGGCCTTCCCCGAAGCCGATCCGGACTCCTACGCGCAGATATTTGGCGAAGAAGGCAAGGACCTGATAGCCGTCGATCACGAGCATTACGCTTGGATCATCCAAATGCGCGAAGACATTCGCGAGCTTCGCCGCAAGCGCGGTACCGGTTCCTGAGCAAGGCGCGGAACCAGGGGGCAGATCCAACCGGATCTGCCCCTTCTGTTTAGTCACCCAACAACCCGCCGAGCCCCATGGTCGCTTACGCCGACACAGCGCCAACCAGCCCGGTCATCGCGCGCTTCCACGACGACTACCGGGCCCAGCGCCGCACCGCCCTGCGCAACCAGTTCCTCTTCACCCTCGTCTTCATCCTCTGCTACGCCGCCGCGACGGTCGTCGGCGATTTCTATCCGGCCCGGATCATCGAGGGTTTTCCGCGTCTCGGCGACTTCATCGTCAAGACCGTTCCGACGATCCGTTTCGAGACCTTCTGGTCGGACATTGCGTTGTGGTTTCAGCCCTGGCGGTTCTGGTTGGGCTTGCTGGTCGAGACCGTCCTCATCGCCTTCCTCGCCACGATCATCGGCGTGGTCGGCGGCTTCCTGCTAAGTTTTCCCGCGGCCCGCAACCTTACGCCCCATCCGGCAGTCCTTTGGGTCAGCCGCCGCTGGCTGGAAATCGCCCGCACGGTGCCGGAGCTGGTGTGGGCTCTGATCTTCGTGTTCTCCTTCGGCGTCGGGCCGATCGCCGGCGTCCTGGCCATCGGCCTGCACGCGACCGGCGCCCTCGGCAAGCTCTACTCCGAAGTGAACGAAAACATCGACATGAAGCCGGTGGAAGGGCTGCGCGCCGCCGGTGCCAACTGGCCGCAGATGATCCGCTACGCCGTGGTCCCGCAGGTCATCCCGAACATCCTCAGCTACACACTGCTGCGGTTTGAGATTAACGTCCGCGCCTCGTCCATCATCGGCTATGTCGGCGCGGGCGGTCTCGGCGGTGAGTTGCGTCAGGTCATCTCATTTCAGGAATACACCAGCATCTCCGCACTGTTCGTCATGATCCTGCTCACCGTGATCGTGATCGACTTTTCCTGCGAGAAGGTGCGTCACCGCTTTATCGGCATCCTCGGAAAGGTCGGCGGATGAGCGCTGTTGATGGAATCACCGCCGCGGATATCGCCGCCGCGCAAACGCGCGTGCCCCGGGCCTTCTTTCTCACGCCGCGTGAACGGGCCGGCCGCATCGTTCTCTGGACCATCTTCATTGGCCTGACCGCCTGGTGCTTGTACGACTTCGGCTTCTCGCCCCAGCGCATTCTCGCAGGCCTCGGCAAGCTCGGCGCGATCATCGCCGCGATGTTCCCGCCGAGCTTCGACCCGGAACTGATCACCGAAGCAACCCTGAAGATCGGCGAGACCGTCGCGATGGCGTTCCTGGGAACGCTGGTCGGCGCATTGTTCGCCTTCCCCCTCAGCTTTCTCGGCGCGAAGAACATCATCCGCCTCGAGTTCTTCCGCCTCGGCGTGCGGCGCGGCTTCGATGTCATTCGCGCCTTTGAAACACTCGTCCTGGCCTTGATCTTCGTGCGGGCATTTGGGCTGGGCCCCCTCGCCGGCATCCTCGCGATCGCCGTATCGGATGCTGGCACGATGGCCAAGCTCTTTTCCGAAGCCATTGAGAACACCGACAACAAGCCGGTCGAAGGCGTGCGCGCCGCCGGCGCTGCCCGCATCAAAACCATCCGCTATGCGGTGCTGCCGCAAGTGCTACCGGTGATCCTGTCGAACCTGCTGTACCAGTTCGAGTCCAACACCCGGTCCGCGACGATCCTCGGCATCGTTGGAGCCGGCGGCATCGGCTTCATGCTGAATGAGCGGATGCGTGGCTACTTCTGGGAAGACGTGACGATGATCGCCATCCTACTCGTCGCCACCGTCTATGCCATTGACGCCCTCTCCGCCTGGCTCCGCATGAAGATCATCGGCCGGACGAAAAGCTGACCTGCTTTCCTTGAACCGCACGGGCCCTCCCCCAATCTGAATAGAAGGGCAAGGAGGGATCAGTCGAATGACAGGCACGACGTGGGGCACGCGCCACCGCCACTGCGGCTTCCGGGGAAGCTGGAGCCCCCTGAACATCGCCGCGATGATCGGCGGCTTCATCATCTACTGGCCACTGGGTCTTGCCGTACTCGCCTACAACATCTTCGCCCAGCCCGGCGACTTCAGCCGTTGGGTCGACCAGGCGAAAGCAAAGCTGCGCCAGCATCGCCACCGGCACCACCACGAACCGGCCTATGACCGCGCTCCCTACGGCACCACCGGCAACGCGGCCTTCGACGACTACCGCGACCAGATGATGCAAACCCTCGACGAAGAGCGCGAGCGGCTGGAACAAGAAGTCCAGGCCTTTCGCCGGTTCCAGGAGGAGTTGCGGCAAACCCGCGACCGCGAAGAGTTCGACCGCTTCATGGCGGAGAAGCGCCCGCGGCGATAGCCGCAGCCAGCCTAGCGAACGGCCGGCCTGGGAACGCTCGGCGTCACCGCAATCGACGGATAGAACAGGAACGGCGTGTAGGCCACCGGCGGCACAACCGTGAACCGCCGCACCCGCGGCCGCAGGATCCCACAATCCCAACGATAGCCCGCCGGCGTGCCCGCCATCGCGCTAGCATGGAAGAACTTGCATTCGCACTGCACGCCTGCCTGCTCGCTGAGCTGGCCGGCCACGGCCTCGGTGCACAGAAAAGCTTGGGCACGGGCATCGTTCGCGCCAGACAAGATGATCCACACCAAAGCAAACAATCCGAACAGACGCATGCCGTCCCGAAGCCTCCTGTCATCGCCTTCGTTCACACCGCGACTTGCGGCCGGGAACTCTCACCCGCTAGCACTAGAGTGTCAAAGCCGGCCGAACGCGCCGCCCAGCCATCCAAGGAGATCCGGCTTGCCCCCAACCAGCCCCGGGACATCGCCCGAGGTACCTCGATCTTCTACTGGGAGGTATCGGCATTTGAGGAGTCCATCTTCCCAGGCATCCCGGCCACCGGCGCCGGTGTCGATTATCGCTTCATCAGCGGCATACCCGGCACGGTCGGTGACTTGCCCTGCCGCCAGGCGTTCCGCGAGACGATGGTCGGCCGCTGTAGCGCGCGGCGCTGGTCAACTTCAACGCAGACCAAGTCGCCCTGCCGGTGAACGACACCTTCCGCCTGAACGCAACCGGCCCACTGGTCAAAGATGGGAAAGCCATGCCCTTTGAGCACCGCAACGTCATTCCCCAAGTCGCGGTTGGCGGCACGCCGCTCTGGTATGAACACTTGACAGAACGGACGAACCAGCCGGAAGCCAATCGGGAAGACGGAAGTAGACTGTGGAAGATCGATGGTGCGGGCGGTCGGACTCGAACCGACACGGGCCGAAGCCCAAGGGATTTTAAGTCCCTTGCGTATACCAATTTCGCCACGCCCGCTGTCGGGCGGACGCTACTCCGGCCCTGCAATCGGTGCAAGCCAAGGCAACGCCCATGAATGATACCACCCGCCTGATCGCCCTGGTCGGCTTCTTGATCCTGGTGGCGCCAGCGTTCATGTACGCTATCCGCGACCGTCGCGCCGCCGTGCGCAACGCCATGATCTGGGGATTGATCGTCGCCGTTGTCGCGGCGCTGTACGCTTTCTTCGCTGCGGCCTAGCCGGCGCGGTTGCCTTCCACCGGCGCGCCGCCGAGTTCGAGCATCAGCACACGCAGCCGCTCGACCGCCGCGTCTAGCTGCGCCTTGTCGATACCTCGCACCACGATCGACGCGCCGGGCCGGCCTTCGCTGAAATAGGGATAGCTGCCGATCTCCAAACCGGGGAATGCGTCTTGCAGCGTTTGTAACCCGGCCGCAATCGTTCCTTCGGGAATGTCGGCGGACAGCGTCCGCGACAGCACTTCGGCGCCACCTTCCAGCTGGCCGGCGAGGCTCTCGAACATCGCCTGCATGACCGACGGGATGCCGGCGAGCACGAACACATTCTCCACCTGGAAGCCCGGTGCCGTGCTAATACGGTTTTCGATCAGAGTCGCACCTTCCGGTGTGTCAGCCATCTTCAAACGTGCCGCCGTCAGCTCCCGCCCCGTGCGTTCGTAGAACGCACGTAGCATGGATTCGGCTTCCGGATGGCGGATCAGCGGCCGGTCGAATGCCGCCGCGACTGCCGCCGCGGTAATGTCATCATGGGTCGGGCCAATTCCGCCGGTCGTAAACACGTAGTCGAAGGTCGTCCGGCACGCATTGACCGCCGCAACAATGGCATCCTGTTCGTCGCGCACGACCCGCGCTTCGGCCAGCACAATGCCGCGCTGGTTTAGCTGTTCCGCCAGGTAGGGCAAATTGGCGTCCTTCGTCCGCCCGGAGAGGATCTCGTTGCCGATAACGATCAGCGCTGCGGTAACGCGCCGCGGGTCAGCCACTAGAGAGTCTCGCCGGCCCTAGCGTAACCCCGGCCGCGCATACAGCTTTCGACCAGATCATCGAACCGCTGTTCGAACCGGACGTCACGGACCTCGTCACGGAACGTGCCGAAGTTCGTCGACAGCGAACTGCCGGCACGTGATGCGCGAATATCCTGATCGATCCGCCGATCCCGTCCAGTCACCGACGCGGCCTGGTCCCGGCACACGGCCAGATCCCGTGCCAACTCTTCCTCCGTAGCTCCGTCCTTGGCCCAGTCACCGCCAGCGGCACAGGCCGACAGGGCCAAAGCGAGAACCCAAACGAAACGACTCATTTCTCCCCCAAAACAGCGGCGCGACAACATAACGGCGCATCCTGCGCATATAGGTCAATAAAAGCACTCACAATTGCGGCACGCCCTGGGCATGGATAGGTTCGCCCGATGAAATTCCCTATCCCGTTGGTACGCGGCCGCCTGATCCGGCGCTATAAGCGTTTTCTCAGCGATATTCTACTGGATGACGGTCGCACGATCACCGCCCATTGTCCGAATCCGGGTTCGATGCTGGGTCTGCAGGCGCCCGACTCCGAGGTCTGGCTGGAACCGGCAAACAATCCAAAGAGAAAACTGCCTTTCACCTGGGAACTGCTGCGGGTCGGCGCCGATTTGGTCGGCATCAATGCCGCGCGGGCCAACCAGATCGCCGCCGAGGCCATCGCCGCCGGTCAGATCCGGGAACTCACCGGCTACGAAACGATCCGGCGCGAGGTGCCCTACGGAACGTCTTCCCGCGTCGACATGCTGCTCACCAACCCCGGCCGCCCCGACTGCTATGCCGAAGTCAAGAACGTGCATCTCCGCCGCGACGGCGGAACGTCCGGCCTGGCCGAGTTCCCGGACAGCGTGACCAAACGCGGCGCCAAACACCTGGCCGAACTCGCCGCGATGGCCCAGGCCGGGGCCCGGGCGGTCATGGTCTATGTGGTCCAGCGTCAGGATTGCGATACGTTCCGGCTCGCCGGCGACATCGACCCGGCCTACGCGGCCGCCTTCGTGAAAGCACGTGCAGCGGGCGTTGAGGCAATATGCTATGCTTGCACCCTCAACACGACGGGCATTGAAATCGCCAGGCAACTACCGATTTCAGAGCCAGCGAACTGAGTGAGACGAGGCGACCCTGTATGGAACAGGCGGAGACAGCGACCCGGTGGGAGCCCGAGGCGCGCCGGATCAAACTGCACACAGCCGCGGATTTCGAGGCCATGCGCCGCGCTGGCCGCCTCGCCGCGGAGGTGCTTGATTACCTGACGCCCAAAGTCGCGGCCGGGGTCACCACCGACGCGCTCGACCGGCTCGCCCACGACTACATCCTCGACCACGGCGCCATCCCGGCCCCGCTGAACTACCGGGGCTTCCCGAAGTCGATTTGCACATCGATCAACCACGTCGTGTGTCACGGCATCCCGGGCACACGCAAGCTGGCCAACGGCGACGCCATCAACATCGACGTGACAGTGATCCTCGACGGCTGGCACGGCGACACCAGCCGCATGTTTCATATCGGCACGCCAAAACGCCTGGCCCAGCGGCTGGTGCAAACGACCTTCGAAGCCATGTGGAAAGGCATCGAGGTCGTCCGTCCCGGCGCGACCCTCGGTGACATCGGCCATGCCATCCAAGCCCACGCCGAGCGCGAGCGGTTTTCCATTGTCCGCGACTTCTGCGGTCACGGCCTTGGCCGCGTCTTCCACGACGCGCCGAGCATTCTGCACTTCGGCGAGCCGGGTGACGGAGCGCCGCTGCGCGAAGGCATGTTCTTTACGATCGAGCCGATGGTGAACGCCGGCCGTGCCGACGTGAAAATCCTCAGCGACGGCTGGACGGCCGTCACCAAGGACCGTTCATTGTCGGCGCAATTCGAGCACTCCATCGGCGTCACCGCCGACGGCTACGAAGTCTTCACCAAGTCCCCGAAGGGCTGGGATCAGCCGCCCTACGACTGAGGGCGCAGACTAAGCCCAGCCCGACCGAGCTCGCCTAAGGTTTCGGCGCCGTCGCCGACGGCCACACCTTCGGACGATCCGAGTCATCTTCGGTCTTCGACGGATGAACCGTCGACACCACCGGCTTGCCGACAATCGGCTGCACCGAGGTCAGCGGCGTGCGCACCGGCGCAGCGGCCGGTGTTGGCGGCGGCGGTGCCGCCGGTGCTACCGCTGCCGGTTCAGTTTTTTTTGGCGCAGGCTTGCTTTTGGCGGCCGGTTTCTTGGCGGCAGGCTTACGCGCCGTCGCCTTCCGCGCGGCGGGTTTCCGTGCAGCCGGCTTCCGCGCGGTCGTCCGGCGCGCGGTGGTCTTGCGGGCAGCCGTCTTCCTGGCGGCAGGCTTCCGAGCGGTCGTCTTACGGGCTGTCGCCTTCCGAGCTACTGTCTTTCGAGTAGCCGGCTTCCGTGCCGTCGTCTTCCGCGCCGTGGTCTTGCGAGCGGTCGTCTTGCGCGCGGCTGTCCTCCTGGCAGCCGGCTTCCGAGCCGTGGTCCTCCGGGCAGTCGTCTTGCGCGCGGTCGTCTTTCTGGCCGCAGTCTTCCTGGCAGCCGGCTTA
>JANQOE010000029.1 GCA_028279245.1 Alphaproteobacteria bacterium | reverse complement strand
TTGGCGCAAAACCGGGCGCGAAGCGGTGGCGGAGATCCGGCGGCGGGCGGAACAACGGCGGGCGCGGACGCGGGCCGGGTTCGCTCGGGCCGGTGTGGTGCTCGACGGCACGCCGATCGTGCGGCTCGGCGATCTGGCCGATGTCGCGGAACGGGATGCGCAAGCGGCGCAGCGGGGACGGGACGAACGGGCGGCGGCACTGCGCCGGCAGAGTGAGGCGGGGCTCGCCGCGGCGGAGGACCGGCGGCAGGCGAGTTTGCTGCGGGCGGGCTCGACGCTGCTGCGGGGTTTTGCGCGGTTTGGGCGGTGAGGTAGGGCGCGATCCTCATCCTTCGACATCCTTCGACAGGCTCAGGATGAGGGGCGCTCGCTGCGTGTCATCCCGGGCTTGATCCGGGATCCATCTGGACGATCGCGAAGGCTTCAACTGGATCCCGGCTCTCCGGCCGGGATGACAGGGAAGGCGGGTGAGGAGACGGCATGACCATTTCCAGTAACGACAACAAACGCCTCTATGACGGCGACGGTTCAACCGCCGTGTTCGATGTGCCGTTTAAGTTCTTGGCGGCGAATCATATTCGTGCGGTGTTGCGGGATGCGGCTGGCGTGGAGACGGTGTGGACGCAGGGTTCGCAATACACGCTGACGGGCGCTGGGCAGGCGAGTGGCGGGACGTTGACGGTGATCACTTCGCCGACCGACTACACGCCGCAGTCCGGGCAGAAGCTGCTGATCAAGCGGGTGGTGCCACTGACGCAGGAAACCGACTTTCCGGAGGGCGGGGTGTTTCCGGCGGCGGCGGCGGAGAATGCGCATGACCTTGGGGTGATGGCGGCGCAGCAGCAACAGGAAGAACTCGACCGCACCATTACCTTCGCCGAGACCTCGGCGGTGACGGGGGTGACCTTGCCGGACCCGGACGCGGGCAAGTTTGTCGGCTGGAATGCCGGGGCGACGGATCTGGAGAACAAAGACCTGCAGACGCTTGGCGTGGTGGCGGTGCCGTTGGCCGTGGCCGACGGCGGGACGGATGCAACGACGGCCGCCGGGGCGCGGGCCAACCTGGCGGTGCCGGGCCTGGCCGATGCGAACCTGTTCACCGCCGACCAGACGCTGCGCAGCACCGAGGACGGGGTCGAGTCCGGGCCGGACTTGATCATGGACCGGGCATCGCCGACGCCGGCGGCGTTCGACACGCTCGGCGCGTTCGTGTTCAAGGGTCGCAACGACCTGGACGAGGTCACCGACTATGGGGCGCTGGCGGCGCTGATCTTCGACCCGGCGGACGGGGCGGAGGTGGGCCGGCTGGCGTTGCGGACAGCGGTGGCCGGGGCGTTGGGCTCGCGGCTGTTGATCGAGGCCGGGGTGTTCACGCCTGGCGCTGTGGGTGGCGACCAGGGGGCCGACGCGCTGAACGCGGTACGGCACCATGTCGGGGCGGTGTTTTGGTCGGCGGGGGCCGGATCGCCAGAAGGTGCGGTGACGGCGCCGGTGGGCAGCCTCTATAGCCGGACCGATGGGGGCGCGGGCACGTCGCTCTATATAAAGGAGTCGGGCAGCGGCAATACGGGCTGGGTCGGGAAATGATCCGTGGTCTGAGCGTTGCCGGGCTGGCCGCCGTTTTGGCGGCTTTTTTGTTGCCCGGGCCGGCCTACGCGCCGCCGTTCTGCGCGGCGACTGACGAAATGCTGGCGGCGCTGACTGGGCGCTACGGGGAGCGGGTGGTTGGCGCGGGTCTTACGGTCGGGGGCGAGTTGCTGCAGGTGCTGGTGCGGCCCGATGGGCGGAGCTGGACCGTGCTGGTGACGACCCCCGATGGGGTGAGTTGTTTGCTGGCGGTTGGGCGGGACTGGCAGGCGGTGGTGGCCGGGTGGAGCTTTAGGGGCGTTTTTCCAGGTGTCATCCTGGCCGTAGCGGACCATGGCGCCGCTCGCGCTGACCTTGAGATGGATCCTTTGCCCCGGACACTCGCTGGTCCGGGGCAAACAAGCCCGGGATGACAGCGTTTGCCGTCATTGCGAGCCCGTAGGGCGTGGCAATCCAGCTCGTCGGTGACGCCGGTCTGGATTGCTTCGTTGGACCTATGGTCCGCCTCGCAATGACGAATCTTTGGCAGTGGAAAGGAGACGTTGATGCTTCGCTTCAATGCGAAGGCGTGGGTGAGTTCGATTGTGGCGCCGTTGACGCTGATTCTGACCAGCGCGGTCACCGCCGGATTGGGCGTGCAGCAGCCGTGGGTGGGGCCGGCCGTGGAGTATGGGGTCACGGCGCTGATCACCGGGTTGGCGACGTGGTTGGTGCCGAACGCCGCTTAGTTCACAAGGCTTCCACAGGACCCCGCCGGATTATCCCCGGTCTTGTCCCCAAATCGATCGCCGGGTCCGCGCGCTGGCGGACCCGCAGAGACGTGCGTCAGCCGGCGGCCGGTTTGCTTTCCGGAGCGCCACCGGCGGCGGCCGCTTTTGGCGCGCTGTCGGTGCGTGGCTTGATCGACGCGACCTTGTCGCTGCCCACCGGGTTCGACGACTTCTTGGCGGCGTTGTCCATGCGGCGGCAATAGCCGTCGAGGAAGGCACCGGATTCGATCGACAACTGTTCGTGAATGATGTCGCCTTCGACCCGGGCGGATTTCGAGACAACGACCGTGGTGGCGCGGGTCTCACCGCTGACCGAACCGCGGATGTTAACGGTATCGGCGGAGATCGAACCGTTGATCTGGGCGCCTTCGCCGACCGTGACGGTCTTGCTCTTGACGTCGCCTTCGATGGTGCCGTCGATCTGGATGTCGCCGCTGCACGTCAGATCGCCGATGACCTTGAGGTCGGCGCTGATGATCGACGGCGCGCTGCTGGACCGCACGGTGCCGCGGAAGTTTTCCACGGGCGCCGACTGAGCCCCTTGGTCGCTGCTGTCTGCTTTGTTGAACATCGACATTCTAACTCCTTTTCTTCAAACCAAATCCTGTTCCCAATCCGCCTTCGGACGCCAGGGGGCGCGGCCGTCGACCACGGCGCCCGGCTCCACGGACAAGGTATGGTGGGTGATGGTGCCGACGACGTGGGCGGTCTTGCCGATCACCAC
This sequence comes from Alphaproteobacteria bacterium, assembly GCA_028279245.1. Lineage (GTDB taxonomy): Bacteria > Pseudomonadota > Alphaproteobacteria > UBA6615 > UBA6615 > JANQOE01. The sequence continues at coordinate 30,222 of JANQOE010000029.1, read as the reverse complement.
GGTCGGTGCCTTCACCGGGCCGTCGACTTCGCCCGAGATGTGTACCGTGTCGCCCGCAACGGGCCCTCGCATAATCGCACCCTCGCCAATGTTAACCGCCCGTCCGACGACCGTCCCCTCGACCTTACCATACACCTGAACGGCGCCCTGGCTGCGGACCTCGCCAAATATCGTCAGGTCCGGGCGGATGATCGTCGGCTCGTCCGGTTCTTCTTGCTCTTCCTCGGGTTCGGGCGCCGCCGCCGGTTCCGGCCGGCTCTTACCCCTTAAGAACATCGGCAAGGCCATGCCGTCGCGTGCGATTCCTCAGACAGGTGCATACATCCCCCTCACTCTACGTGCGTGCGCCCTGGACCGGCCGAGTCTTTTGTGTGTGGATCCGCCCGAATTGGTGTAACGCAGAACGAATCCGATGACGGTATACTTAACGCTGCTTGCTTATCCCGAGCAATCATATTGAGGTGCAATCATGCCTTTGTTGCGGCGCGTGTTGCTGATGGCGGCGCAGCGGATTGCCGCCGATCCGCGGGTGCAGCAGAAGGCCGCCGACGTCTTGGATAACGAGATCAAACCGCGGGCCAAGGCCGCGTGGCGCGAGGTCGAGCCAAAAATGCAGGCGGTGCGCGACGACATCAAAGATGCCGCCCGCACCGTCGACGTGCGCAAGGACCCGGTGGGCTTCGCCGCCGAGGCGGCCAACAAACTGCGTCAGCGCCGGCGCAAGGACTAAGCGGCCTGGACTAACACAGCGGTCACGGCCGACCGAACTGCCGCGATGGACTCATAGCGGCGGCCGTTCAGTTCCGTCAGCTCCGGGTGGGACGAGTAGAAGACGTACCGCGTCCCCAAACTCATGGCGTGACCGACAAGGTCGCCGCCTACTCGGATATCGACATGCTCCACAGACATGCTGGCTCCCCTCGCCTGAAGTGCGGTTTTGCTCCGCCAGGTATTTCGGGGTTCGCTCGCGATCCGTGGCCCGGACCGTCCAGATTTTCTTGCAAGGCAAGAGCGAGACGCGGCGCTTATACCACATTCAGACGGGGAAATCAGGGCATTCCGGCGACAATTTTCGGCACTTTCGATGGTTATCCGATTCTTAGGGATCGACCCCCCAAGATTAGAGCAGGCTGCGCCTAGAATCGCTGTTGGCGGGGGATGCCATGACGATGCTTGCCCAGACGCAAACCGCTGTCCCGGCGGGTTGGCTGCGCGACCGGTCGTTCGACCTGGTGTTCATCCTGGGCGTGGCGACCCTGGCGCTGACCGCCGGTTGGGCGGTGACCTATCAGCCGGGCTGGTTCCCGCTGGTGCTGATCGCCAATCTGTGGCTGCTCGGCTATCACCACGTTATCTCCACCTACACGCGGCTGTGTTTCGACAAGCAGAGTTTCCGCGAGCACCGGTTCCTGGTGCTGTGGCTGCCGTTTATCGTGCTGGCCGGTTCGTTGGCGCTTGGTTTCGGGGTGGGCGCCTGGGCCTTGGCGACGCTGTATCTGTATTGGCAGGCGTTTCATTACGCCCGGCAGAGCTATGGCGTGTCGCGGGTGTACGCGCGCAAAGCCGGCGCGACGCTGGTCGAAGACGAACGTATCGCGATGTGGGCCCTGTACGCCGTGCCGCTATGGGGCGTGCTGCACCGGTCGGCGCAGGCGCCGGAGACGTTTCTCGGGCTCGAACTGAAGGTGCTGCCGGTGCCGGCGCTGCTGGTCGACGCGGTCGGCATCATTGCCGTGGCCTTGCTGATCTGGTGGGTGGTTACCCGGGCGATGATGCTGTGGCGCGGCACACTGCCCCTCGCCCATACGCTGTTCATGCTGACGCACTTCGCGATCTTCTACACCGGCTACATCCTGATCGAGAATATCGACCGCGGCTGGCTGGTGCTGAACATCTGGCACAACGCGCAGTACATCCTGTTCGTCTGGATCTATAACAACAACCGGTTCAAGGACGGGGTGCATCCCGAGGCGCGGTTCCTGTCGCGGTTGAGCCAAAGCCAGAATCTCTGGCTCTACCTGCTTGTTTTCTTTTCTATTTCCACGGTCGTCTACCTGCTGCTCAGCGGTTACGTCACGCTGCTGGTGCCGGCGGTGATGCTGTTCATGGCAATCAACTTCCATCACTACATCGTCGATGGTCTGATCTGGAAGGTTCGGAAGAAACCGCTGCAGAAGACCCTCGGCCTGACATGACCCGGCGGCAGGGTGCGGCGCTGGTCATCAAAGCCGGCGTGTCGGTCGCCCTGATTCTGCTGGTGGTCCGCAGCGTCGACCTGTCGGCGAGCTTTGCGGTGATGACGCGGTTGGCGCTGCCCGCGTTGCTGGCGGCGTCGGGCCTCGTCGCGGCAGCGACTCTGATCACCGCTTTGCGTTGGTGGTGGGTGCTCCGTCAGTTGGTGGCGTCGATTCCGTTGGCGGCAGCGGTGCGGCTGATGTTCGTCGGCAACTTCTTCAGTCAGATGCTGCCGTCTTCGGTGGGCGGCGACGCGGTCCGCATCTGGTACGTGCGCCATGAGGGTGTGCCGACACAACGGGCGATCGGCAGCGTGTTGCTGGAGCGGGCGTGCGGCCTGTTGGGCCTGGCGCTGTTGGTCGCCGCGGGCATGGTGGTGGCCGGACCCGGCGTCGACCCGGCGGTGCGGTTTGTGCTGTTGGCAGGGCTGCCGGTGGCGGCAGCCGGGTTCGCCGTGGTGTGTCTGGCCGACCGGTGGGCCTGGTTGGCGCGGGCCGATTGGCTGGCGCCGGTGAAGTCTTTTGCCGCAGATACAAGGCGGATCGTTTGTGCCGGATCGTTTGGCGGGTTGCTGGCGCTCTCCATCGCCGCGCAGCTCTGCATGGTGCTGGCGGTGTTCACCCTGGCCAGCGGGCTCGGCATCCGGCTGGCGCTGTTCGACGCCGTGACGCTGGTGCCGGGGGTGCTGCTGGCGATGGTCATTCCATTGTCGGTCGCCGGCTGGGGCGTGCGTGAAGGGGCCATGGTGGTGATGCTGGCGTTCGCCGGCGTGCCGGGCGAGGCGGCCCTGGCCATCTCGCTATTGCTCGGCTTGTCGATGATCGCGGCGACGTTGCCGGGATTGGCGTTTTGGCTGGCCGGGCGGACTCGGCCGCTGGCGGCGGGTGTGTCGTGAGCAGTATCCACATCACACCCGAGCCGCTGTTCGCGTTTCGCGGCGGGCGGGTCCGCGGGCGGGGCGGGGCGATCCCTTTCTTCCTGCTGGCGGTGCTGTTCAGCGCGGTGGTGCTGAGCATGTTCCACGACCGGTTCTGGTACGGGCCGGATGACGGGGCGTACGCGTATGTGGCCAGCCGGATCCTGGCCGGCGACGTGCTGCACCGGGATATCCAAGACATCCACCCCGGCTACATCAACTTCGTCAATGCGTTCGCGTTGAAGATGTTCGGCGACGACGTGCTGAGCCTGCGGTACCCGCTGGTGTTGTTGGGCGTGGTGCAGGCCGGGCTGTTGTTCCTGCTGCTGATGTCGGCGGGGCGGCTGGTGGCGCTGACCGGATCGGCGGCGTTAACGGCGTTGTCGTTCGTGCAATTTCTGAACCCGACGGCCCATTGGTACGGCTTGTTCCTGACCATCGCGCTGATCAGCGTGCTGACCTGGGTGCCGCGGGAGGTGGTGTGGCGCACGGCGTTGCTCGGCTTCCTGCTGATGACGCTGGTGCTGTTCCGGCAGTTGACCGGGGTGATCGTCGGCATCGGCGTGGTCGGCTATCTGCTGCTCGAACTGCCGCCGGCGGTGCGCGGTGGCGGGCGGGTCGGCCGAGGTCTGTTGGTGCTGATGGCCGGCGGCTTGGCGGCGTACGCGTTGTTCAAGACGACCGGCGTGGCGGCGATACTGTACGCTGGGCCGGCGGTCGGCATTCTGGTTTGGCAGGCGCTCAAGCTGCGGGCCGGCGACGGCGAGGTGCTGCGGATGCTGGCGGGACTGGCGGTTGGCGGCATCGTCGGGTTCCTGCCGTTGTTTTTCTATCACCTGGCGCACGGGTCCCTCGGCGATTGGTACCAGGATGCCGTGGTGGCGGCCCTGGGTTTGACCGAGTTGGCGTTCATCGAACAGCCCAGCTATGCGGTGTACGCGCTGTTTGGGGCGATGCAGCTGCTCTCGCCGGCGAGCTTTGCCGGGGTGGTGAACGGCTTGTTCTGGGTGGTGCTGCCGTTGTTGCCGGCGTTGTTGGGGATCGCCGTGTTCCTGCGGGTGTCGGGTGACGGCATGGTGCACCCGCTGCCCTATGTGGCGGCGTTCTACACGATGGTGTCGCTGCACTTTCAGATCCCGATCTACCTGTTCTACACGGTCGGGCTGGCGGTGGCGGCACTCCTGTACCTGACGGTCGAGGCGGCGCCGCGGTTGCGGCCGGCGGTCGCCTGCGCTGCGGTGGGATTGGTCGCGGTGGCGTTGTTCTATCAAGCCGCGCAGCCGTTGAGCCGTGGGGGCGTCGGTATCGCGGCGGGGGAACGGCCAGCGGTGGTGCGGGCCGAACTGGACCGCGCGCCGGTGTGGATGCCGGCTGAGGACGCCGCGGCGTATGGCGACCTGGTGGCGCTGATCGAGCGGGAGACCCGAGCTGACGAAACGATTTTGGCGTTGCCGGTGAGCCCGGAGTTGTACTTCCTGTCGGGGCGGCGCGCGGCACTGCCGTTCTTCAACAGCGCCATCGGTGTGGCCGATTACGACGCGCTGGGCGACGCCATCGCGGCGTTGCAGGCGGCGCCGCCGGCCCTCGTGTTCTTCCGGCCGGACGACAAATACAACAATTTCGTTAGTGCCGGCCTGATGGCGTTCGTCAAAGGCCGGTACGACATGTGGCGGCGGGTCGGCGATACGGAGGTCTATCGCCCGCGGCTGGCGCCGAGTTTGCTTTAGGCACGAGCGCGCCGAAACGACCTGTGATGTCATCCCGGGCTTGACCCGGGATCCATCTGGACGATCGCGCGGGCTTCGACATGGATCCCGGATAAGTGCTTCGCACTTTCCGGGATGACAGTGGTGGTGAAGGTTGGGCCTATTCCAAAGGTGTGATGCTTTCGCCCGGTCGCGCCTGCTCGTGCAGCAGGTCGTCCAGGCAGGTGGCGATTTCGTCGTCCGTCAGCTCGGCCGGGATGACCAGATTGGCTGTGCGGCGTTTGTCGTTTTCCCGCCGATAGACCGTCCATTCATCGCCGTCGCGGATGACTTCAAGGGTGTAACGGCCGTAGATGTCGAAGCGCATGGCACGTCGGCTATCGTTCGTAGTCTCGGGCGTTCATAGCGTTCTGCAATAGCTCTCGCACGGCCTGACCAAGATAGTATTTGGCCATCGCGTTGCCGGCCTCAGCGATCGGACGAAGGATCTCGATTGCTTCCATGAAACTCCCGGACTCAAACGCGCGGATCCCCTGAACCAAGCTGCCTTTGCGCTCTAGGGATACGGTCACAGGTGCGGCTGGTGCTGGCTCTGCGACTCGTGGAGTCATGTGAAGTCGCTTTCGGCATTGGGCGTACACCGGGGTTGCACGGTCATCGGCAGTGAAGGCCTGCTTGTGGGGAAAGCGACACTTGGTGTCGTCGGTAAAGGCGTGGCCTCGGCAGGTTCGGTATTCATCCTCAACCTCCTCCGCGCACCAACGCAACGCTAGCGCGATGCGCGTTTTTCCTTCGGCGGCCTTTGCCGCGTACCATGCGTCGACAATCCTATTGTCGCTCGGTTCGAAGAACCGGCCGGTGTCCGTGGTGCGCGCACGATCCGCGTCGAGCAACTGCCACAAGAAGGGATCGCGTCCGATGAGCCAACGTTTTAGATAGCGCCGGTGCTCGGGCAAATCGTTGACGAACTCAGGCAGCAAGCGGTGTGCTTCCGGATGGCCGCGGCTGGCTGCATCACCAAGCAATGAGATTGCCCACCGCTCCGCGCGGCCGGCCGCGACCTGGAGAGCCGTGCCTTCGAAGGGATACGGCCGTTTCAAGACTTCTGGCATGAAGAGACCGCGCCAAACCATGACATAGAAGCGGCCGGCGAGGAACGCGGACTCCGCAGAGTCGTCAAGCAGCGCCAGTGTCCGCATGAACCGGTCATTGTCTTTGAAGGTTGAGACGGCTTCGCGCCGAGAGCGGAATCCGGAAAGCATTGCGGCCACCGTCACTCGGGCGGCCGCTGGGTCGCCGGTTTCCACTAACGATGCAAGTTGGTTGATGATGTAGTCCGGTGGCAGACCGGTCGTGATGCCAACTTGCATAGCAAGGATCTGAGCCTGCTCGTCGCCTTGATCGGCCGCTTGCTGGTACCAGTAGACGGCTTTGCTGGGCCGGCTGTTCTCGAAAGTTACGTAGTTGAAGATGCTGCCGAGATAGAACTGGGCAGTGGCGTCGCCCTGATCGGCGAGCGGTGTCAGGATCTCGATGGCGGTGTCGAAGTCGGCATTTTCGAAGGCGCGGATGCCATCAGTCGGGCTGGCCGGTTGAGCGAGGGCGCTTGTGCCGAAGAAGGCGGCACAAAGCAGCCCCACGAGTCCTGGGCGAAGACGCATTCTGCAACCCGATTTAGCTAGACGCGAGGTTTGCCGGCGATAGTGGCTAGAATCGGGTTGCTCACCCGCGTGTCCGAAGATGTCGAAACGCATGGGTGGACGCTAGTAATTCAGCTGAGAGCGTTGCGCGAGGAGATGAAAGACCCTGGTCGAAGGGTCCGGATCGCGCGCTTCTACCAAGCTGAGGCGACAGTTTCGGTAGACTGCGGTATCGCGATAGTGGGCGGCTAGGCCAGGGAGGGTGGGGAACCGACATACGGCATCATCGAAAAAAGCGTGTACCTCGCAGCCTCTTTCTCTATTTGCCGGTGCGTTGCCGCAGAAGCTCATCGCCAGTGCTAAACGGGTCCCTGCTTCGTTGCGTTTCTCGTCAAGCCACCTGCTTATCAAAGGGCGATCCCTCAAACCGTCTCTCAGGTCGGCATCTTGAAACCTGAGTCTGATGCCGTACGCCGCAGCCAGCGCTTCCCATAGGAGCGGCGTGCGCTGGATGAGGTGCCCTTTGCTATGCAGCCGGTCGGCCGGTAGAGCATTGATGAACCGCAAGAGGGCGATTTGCGCGCTCGGATGACCTTGCTCGGCCGAGGCGCCGAGCAAGGTCAGTGCCTTCTCTTCGGCGTCATTCAGAACGGCGTCGAACTCCGACTCGTGTTGGTATAGGCCCTGTCTCGCTGCCTGGCCGTAGATGCCGGCCGCGTCCTGATGATGGAACTGGTGCGCGGCGTCGGCGAAGAAGCGCCCGGCAAGTAACTGCGCTTCGGCTGAATCGTCGAACAACGCGAGCGCCTTCATGAAGGGCCCATCATCGTCCATTAGAAGTGACCAGGCATCATCGGTGGTGCGTAGGATGGCGGTGGCGGTGACGTAAGCGGCCGCCGCGTCGCCGCGATCCACCAATGGTGCCAGGTCGCGCACAACCGCGTCGGGCGAAACGCCGTTCTCCAGGTCCAGGCGATTGGCAAGGACGCGCGCCTGATCGTTCCCCTGTTGGGCTGCTAGATGGTACCAGGCCGCCGCGGTGTTTGGGTCCCGGTCATCGAAACCGGTGAGGTTGTAAAGGGTGCCGAGGTAGAACTGGGCAATTGCGTCGTCTTGTCGGGCACGGGGCCGCAAGCGATCGATTGCCGCATGAACGCGGCCGTTCTCGAAGTAGCGCACACCATCCGCAAATGTTCCGCGCGGTGGCGGCTTCGGTTCATAGCTCCAAACAGCAGAGATCACGACCGCCACGGTCAACATTAGAAGACCGGTCAACAGAGCCCCGGCGAGTATCTCCCGAAATCGCATAGCGCACCTGTGCGTCGATGGCGTCGCCCGCTAAGGTGGCTGATCCAAGGGGGTGGCTCAACTGTCCTTCAGTAGGGGTCGCCGTTCTTATGGAGGAAGCGGCTGCCGTTGGCGTCGAATTCGAACTTCATGTCGATATCGGAGTACTCGCCGCCGCCCGACTCTGGGCGGGTGCCGATTTCCAGGACTTGGCAGGGGGCGTCGGATTTGTTGACGAGGTTGTGGCCGTCGGGCTTGCCGGCGGGGAAGCCGGCGAACATGCCGCGGGTCAGGGCTTGCTCGCCGGCGTCGGTGATGAGGGTGACCTCGCCGTCGAGCACATAGATGAACTCGTCCTCGGTCCTATGCCAATGGCGGTGGGCCGACCAGGCGCCGGGCGGCAGGGTCAACAGATTGACCCCGTACTGGCTGAGCCCCACCGCGTCGCCGAGGCGTTGGCGTTCGCGGGTGCGGCACTGTTCGTCGAAGGGCGGCGGGTAACCGGTGCCGACGCGGACTTCGACATCGGCCGGGTCCATGGCAGGCGGCTTTGGTTTCGTGGTCATAGGGCGCGTCCTTCCTGTGGTCGCGGGCGGATCATGCCGGGGTGAGTGCTCGGTGTCATCCGGAGGTTGGGTGACGTTGGCGCGCGTTGACCGGATGCCCGGTTTGGGGACTGAGGTTTGCGCGATCCTCACCCTTCGACGGGCTCAGGATGGGGGCACCCTCGTTTGTCATCCTGGGCTTGTTTGCCCCAGACACTCGCTGGTCGGGGGCAAAGGATCCAACTGGACGATCGCGCGGGGTTCAAGATGGATCCCGGATAAGTGCTTCGCACTTTCCGGGATGACAACACTCGAGGCCGCCCCGTCATTGCGAGGCGGGCTGTCGGCCCGCTGTGGCAATCCAGAGCCGGCGTCACGGTCAGGGCTGGATTGCCGCGGCGCGCTTCGCGCGCCTCGCAATGACGGTGAGGTATGTGGCGCCGCCTCTGACTAGCGTGCGAACATGCCCTTCAGGGCGGCGTGGTAGAGGAGCATGATGGTTTTGGCGTCGGCGATTTCGCCGTTGTCGATCATTGCCAGAGCCTGGTCGAAAGGTACCTCGATCACTTCGATCTGTTCGCCTTCCTCTGCCTTGCCGCCGCCGGCGGAGACGCGGTCGGCCTCCGCGTACTCAGCGATGAACAGATGCAGGCGTTCGGTGACCGAGCCGGGGCTCATGTAGGCGGACATCACCTCTTCAACTGCATGGACGCGGAAGCCGGTTTCCTCCTCGGCTTCGCGGCGGATGGCGACGTCGGGGGCGTCGGCGTCGAGCAGGCCGGCGGGGACCTCGATCAACATGCCGTCGGGGTGGTCGTTGACGAAGGCGGGTAGGCGGAACTGGCGGGTCAGGATGACTGTGCCGCGAGCCCTGTCGCAGAGAAGGATTCCGGCGCCGTTGCCGCGGTCGTAGGCCTCACGGGCGACGGTCTGTTCGGTGCCGTCCGGACGGCGTTGGGTGAACGTGTATTTGCGGAGGATGTACCAGTTATCGCTCAGGGTCTCGGTCTTCACGATGTTGATGTCGTCGGGCATAGGGGTGGCATCACATTTGTTGTGCGTTCGGTGGAGATCTGGCGGGCTGCCTGCCTTTAACACTTGTTAACGACTTCGGTTGATCGTCCGGTTCCTGGAGTGGTGTGCCTATGCGGATGGACTTGCCGGTCGAGAGTTGTTGCTGCCCGCTTTGTGCGTCGGACGTACCAGAGCCGACACCTTATGGCCAAGGTCCTTTTGCAGTGGTGCGTTGCGGCGTTTGCCGGTTGTGGTACCTGTCCCCGCGCCTCTCCGGGCGGGCCATTCACGAGCATTACACCGGCGGTGACTATTTCGAGGGTGGCGAGTCTGGATATGCAAGCTATGGCGCCCAGGCCGAGAGCTTGCGCCGTACGTTCCGGCGCCTGCTGAGGGAACTCGCCGCGCGCGGATTGACCGGTGGCTCGTTGCTCGAAGTGGGATGCGGCTACGGCTTCTTCCTCGATGAAGCCGAACGCCATTTCGATGCGCTGTATGGAACTGAAATGTCGCCAGGGGCCGCCGATCGGGCGGCACGGTCAGGCCGGACCGTTGTTGCGGGCGATATCCATGCCGCGCCAGCGGACCTGATGGCCGATCTGATCGTGTCATTCCACGTTGTCGAGCACATCTACGATCCGCTTGATTTCCTGCGTGGCGTGGCGCGGCGGTTGAAGCCGGGAGGGACTGTGGTGTTGGCCGCACCCGACATGGGAGCGTTCTGGCGGCGGCTAATGGGACGCCATTGGCCTTCGTTCAAGTACCCCGAGCACGTGGCCTTCTACGATGCGCGTACCTTGCCTGTTTTGTTGCGGAAGGCAGGGTTCGAGCGGCCGGTGCGTCTGCCCTATGTGCACGATTTTCCGTTGGACGAGGTGCTGCGGAAACTGCGGCTGCCCGCGCCAGGCGCAGCGCAGCGCATTTGCGTGCCACTACCGGCGACCACGGTGTGTTTTGCCGCCGGGCTCGGAGACACGGAACGTGGCGCGGTCCGATGAGTTCGACTGAGCTTTCGATCGTCTTGCCGGCCTATCGTGAGGGCGACCATCTCGCTGACACGCTGCGCGTCGTAGACAGGGTCGCGCGATCGCTGGTTGCGGGCTACGAGATTATCGTCGTCGATGACGGCTCGCACGACAACACATGGCACATTCTGAACCGCTTGCGGGAGGAGTTGCCTGAACTGCGCGGTTTGTCCCTCGCTCGAAACTTTGGGAAAGAGGCAGCCATCTTGGCGGGGCTTGAGGCTTCGACTGGTGATGCCGTTGTGGTTATGGACAGCGATCTCCAACATCCGCCGTCACTGATTCCTCAGATGATGGTGCGGTGGCGGGCTGGCGCGAAAATAGTCAATGCGGTTAAGGCGGACCGCGGCGGGGAAGGTCGTCTGCATCGGTTCGGCGCAGGGCTCTTCTACAAGACATTCGAACGGATCGGCGCCCTGCCATTGGCAGACAGCTCTGATTTCAAACTGCTCGACCGCGAGGTGGTCGACGTCTACTGCGGCCTGCGTGAGCAGAACACATTTTTCCGGGGTCTCGTCTCCTGGATGGGTTATCCGCAGGCGGAGGTCCTGTTCCAGGTTGAAGAGCGGGCGGCAGGTCGGTCCGGCTGGTCGTGGTTTAAATTGACGCGAATGGGTGTGCGGGCGATCGCTTCGTTCAGCACTGCGCCTTTACATGTCGTGACTGCGGTCGGCGCGTTGTTCATGCTGTTCGCGGTTGGCCTGGGTCTGCAGACGCTTGTTGTCTTCATGCGCGGGGAGGCGGTTGCCGGCTTTACCACGGCGATACTCTTGCTGTTGTTCGTCAGTGCGCTGCAGATGATCAGCCTTGGTATCATCGGCCAGTACGTGGCGCAGATTTATGACGAGGTGAAGCGCCGGCCTCGCTATCTGGTGCAGGACCGGTTCCCGGAGTCAGTACCGTCGGAGCAGCGAGATGGCGGTGCCGGGCGGTCGCCGCGAGGGGTTGCGCTCTGACTTTGGCGCCCCTCGCGCTACTATTTCACTACTGAACAAGTGGCGGCGTGCCGAGACGTTCTTGGGCGGTGCCGAGCACTTGTTCGCAGGCCAGGGCAATGGCTAGCAGCTTTTGGTCGGCGTCGCGCGGGGCCATCAGTTGCAGGCCGACGGGCATGCCGGCGTCGTCCAGCCCGACGGGGATGGTGATGGCGCACCACTCCAACATGCTGGCGACGCTGGTGTTGCGCAGGGAGCGCACGGTCTCCGCCTGATGTTTCGCAACATCGGCCACGTCTTCGAGACGGGGTGGGGTGTTTGGGATGGTCGGGCTGACCAACACGTCGACGTCATCGAAACTGGACCGGGCGGCGGCGATCAGTTCGTTGCGGCGGTGCAGGCGGGTCATGTATTCGGCGGCCGTCATCTGCGCCGCCTGCTCGAAACGGGCGGCGACGGCGGGGTCGATCGTCTCCCGCCATTCCGGGAGTTCGCGGGTGAGGAAGGCCATGAACTCCGGCGCGGCGAAACTGCCGGTACGCTGCATTTCGAGGATTTCCGTAACTTGCGATACGGCGGTTTCGCGGGTGTCGGCGCCCGCCTTGGCGAGTTCGTCGATGGCGGTCTTCGTTGCTTCGGCGACGCCGGGCGAACAGTCATCCCACATGGTGCGGTCGCACACGCCGAGCCGGATGCTGCCGATGTCGGTTGTCGCCAACAGGCGGTCGAGCGTCGTGGGATCGTGGCGGGTCGGCGGGTCGATGACGCGGAAGGCGAAGATGGCGTCGGCGACCGAACGGGTGAGGGTGCCGGCGGTGTCGAGCAGGCTGCTGAGCGGCTGGATGCCGGCGGTGGACCAGCGGTTGATGGTCGTCTTCAAACCGACGGTGCCGGTGTAGCTGGCCGGGGCGCGGACGGAGCCGGCGGTGTCGGTGCCGAGGGCTAGGAACGCCGAGCCTTCCCACAGGCTGACGCCGGCGCCGGCACTGGAGCCGCCTGAGACACGATGATGTTCGGCGTCCCACGGGTTGCGCGGGGTGCCCCAGTGGCTGTTGGTGCCGAGGGTGCCAATGGCGAATTCGACGGTGTGGGTCTTGCCGGTGACGACGGCGAGCTGGTCGCGCAGCGCGGTGACGACGGGGCCCGGCGTTTCCCACTTCGCCGGCAATTGCCGCGGGGTGCCGGCGAAGGTCGGCCAGCCGGGGACGCCGTAGAGATCCTTGACCGAGACCGGCATGCCTTGCATTGGGCCGAGGTCGTAGCCGGCAGCGAAGGCTTGGTGGGTGGCGCGGGCCTGGGCGCGAATCTTGTCGGCGTCCCAGGTTTTGTAAGCGTTGAGCGCTTCGCCGTGGCGGGTATGGCGGTCGATCACTTGTTCCGCCAGGTCCCGAGGGTCGTTGGTGCCGTCACGGAAGCGCGCGGCGAGTTCGGCGAGGGGACGTTCGAACCAGGTCATGTCTCGTTCCTCTTGTGCGCCAGCAGGATGGTGTGGTGGTCGCAGTCGGGATCCTCGACGGTGAAGCGGACGATGTCGAGACCGAGACCGTCGAGGATGGCCGTGTATTCCTCCCGGGCCAAACTTGAATGGTAGACGCGGTCGTCGCCGACATGCCCGGTCACTTCGCCGGCGCGGTCACCGACGGTGAGCATCAAGGCGCCGCCGGGTGAGAGATGGGCAGCGAACCGGGGCAGGGTGGTCCGCTGCTCCGCCTGGGTCAGATGGAAGAAGCTGTTCCAGCCGATGATGCCATCGAAGCGATCCGGCAGATCGAGGCGGCGCATGTCGGCGTAGCGCCAATCGCCATCGGGGAAGCGTTCGTTGACCAGGTCGAGCATGGCGCGGCTGAAGTCCACACCGGTGACCCGATAGCCGCACTGGCGGAAGTAGGCGGCGATCGGCTCACCGGCGCCGCAGCCGGCATCGAGAATCGTGCCGCCTTCCGGCAGTAACTCGCGAAAGCGGTCGAGCCAGACACGCTCATGCAGGCGTTTCGGGCGTTCGGCGTCGAAACGGGCGGCATTGCGCTCGTAGACCGTTTGGGTTGCCGCGGCGAGCCGCCACAGGTCTTCGGTACTGTCGGTCATCGGTTTTGTTCCGCCGAGAAGTGGGTGGCCGGCATCCGATCGGTTCCGGCGCGCGTAATCGTTATGCAAGTAGCGCCCGTTGCGAAGGCTTGAACAGGCTGTCCGAAGACGACTCTTGCCTTTCTGGAGAACCAGGATTAGGTCGAAAGGGGCATTTGAAGGCGAACATAGTGGCGTTTTTGGACATTGCCGAGCCGCGGCCTGCGGTGGGGCGTGAACTCATTGCATTGCGCGATCGCGGGGATGTGCCGGCATGGCTGAGTGCCGGTCTGCCGCTCGGGGTCGTTGGCTTTGTCCTGGCGCTGATCATGGTGGCGGCGGTCCGTGTGCTTGCGTTTGGCCAGTCGACCGCGCTCTCACCGACATTCGGCACGATCATGGGCAGTGAGCGGGGGCCGTTGGAACTCGGCACCGCCGTGTTGGCCTTCGTCGCGGTCGGTATGGCCATTCATACCCTGGTGCGAGCTCGGCAGGGCGGGGCACCGTCGTTTTTGCTCGGTTGGATCGGTGCCCACTTGTTGGGTGCGCTCTATCTCGGCGGTGAGGAAATCAGTTGGGGGCAGCATCTGCTCGGCTGGGAGACCTCGGGCTGGTTTGCCGAGAACAATGATCAATTCGAAACGAACCTGCACAACACGTCGAGCTGGCTGGACCAGAAGCCGCGCTTGCTGTTGTTCCTTTGGTGCCTGATCGGCGGCATCCTGGTGCCCTTGATCGAACGGCGGCGTGGGATCTTCCCCGGTTCAGCTTGGACCTACTGGGTCTGGCCGACGCGGGCCTGCCTCATCGCCGGACTGGCGGTCGTCCTCGTGCGGATCCCGGCGCAGCTCATAGACCTGTTCGGGGCATCGGTCTACAGTCCCGCGCGGGTGGTGCTGCTGCCGCTGAATCTGACCGAGGTCCAAGAATTTCTCTTTGCGTCCTTCATACTAATCTACATGGTGTCGTTGATGCGGCGTACGGTGGCACGCTTCGCCCCGCACTGAGATTCCTCCAACGTAGGCTGACCGATGAGTAAACCCCTGCGCCTGCGGCCAGGGGGCCGCATTCTTGTCGATGCACTGATCAACCATGGCGTCAAAGTCGCGTTCGGCGTGCCGGGTGAGAGCTATCTGCCTGTCCTCGACGCGCTTTACGCGGTGAAGGACGAGCTGCGCTTCATCATCTGCCGGCATGAGGGTGGCGCCGGCTTCATGGCGGAAGCTTATGGCAAGCTGACGGGGCGGCCGGGGGTGGCGCTGGTGACCCGCGGGCCCGGGGCGTGCAACGCGTCGATCGCCGTGCATACGGCCTTCCAGGACAGCACGCCGATGGTCTTGCTGATCGGCCAGGTGCCGCGTCCGTTCGCTGGACGCGAGGCGTTCCAGGAAGTCGAGTATCGGCAGATGTTTGCGCCGTTGGCCAAATGGGTCACGCAAGTCAACCAGGCGGAGAAGCTGCCGGAAGCGTTGAACCGGGCGTTTCAGGTGGCGATGTCCGGGCGTCCGGGGCCGGTGGTGCTGGCGCTCCCGGAGGATGTGCTGGCGGAGAAAGTGCGTGTCGCGGACACCGGCCATTATCGTGCGGTGCGGCCGCATCCCAGCGAACAGGATATGGCGGCGCTACGCGAGCGGTTGCGGGCGGCGTCGCAGCCGGTGGCAATTGTCGGCGGTGGCGGATGGACAGCGGATGCCTGCGCCGACCTACGGGCGTTTATCGATAGCAACGGCTTGCCGACCTGCGTGTCCTTTCGGTGCCAGGACCTGCTCGACAACGCCAACCCGAACTATATCGGCGACCTGGGCGTCGGCGCCAACGCGAACCTGCGTCAGCGGATCGCCGATGCCGATCTGGTCATCGCCATCGGTTGCCGGCTCGGTGAGATCACCAGCCAGGGCTACACGCTGCTCGAGCTGCCACGGCCGGCGCAGACCTTCGTGCATGTGCATGCCGACCCGACAGAGTTCGGCCGGGTTTACGAACCGGATCTGGCAATCAACGCCGGGGTCAGTCAGTTCGCGGCGGCGGCCCGGACCATGAAGCCGGTCGACGGGCACAAGTGGCTCGATTGGGCGCGGGCGGGACGGGAAGACTATCTGGCCTGGATGGAACCGGGCGAATGTCCGGGGCGGCTGGACATGGGCGCGGCCATCCTGTCGCTGCGGGACGTGCTGCCGCCGGACGCAATCATCACCAATGACGCGGGCAACTTCGCCGGCTGGGTCGGCCGGTTCCACCAGTTCCGGCGGTTCCGCACCCAGTTGGGGCCGACCAATGGGGCGATGGGCTATGCGGTGCCGGCAGCGGTCGCGGCCAAAGTGGCGCAACCGGAGACACCGGCCCTGGCCTTTGTCGGTGACGGCGGATCGCTGATGACCGGGCAGGAGCTGGCGACTGCCATGCAATACGGGCTGAACCCAATCATCGTCGTGGTCAACAACGGCATGTACGGAACGATCCGCATGCATCAGGAACGGGAGTATCCGGGCCGGGTCATCGGTACGGAGTTGGCCAATCCCGACTTTGTCGCCTGGGGCGCCTCGTTCGGCGCCCATACGGAGCGGGTCGAAACCGCTGACGCGTTTCCCGACGCGGTGAGCCGGTCGCTCGCCAGTGGCACCGCGGCGGTGATCGAAATGCGGCTCGATCAGGAAGCGATCAGCACGCAGACGACCCTGACGGCGTTGCGGGCGAAGTCCAAGGGGAAGAAAGCCTAGAGTCCCGGCCTCAAGCGACGATCCCCTAGCGGTAGAACATCTCGTAGAGGGCGCGGGTGATTTCGCCTTCCAGGGGGAAGGAGAGCATGCCCATCACCGAATAACCGAGCAGCCAGGGCATCAGGTAGAAGCGGAACATGAAGATGAACCAGGCGATGTAGAGCGGCACCAGCGGTTCGAGCAGGAACTTGGGGGTGATCGGTTTGAACAGCTGGACCAGCGGCTGGGTGACGCGCACAAAGAAGCGCATGAAGAAGAAGCTGGAGTCCACCGGCAGGAAGACGTTCATGGCGGTGCGGCCGATCAACGTCCACATGATCGTGCCGAGCACGTAGTCGATCGCTACGACCCAGATGGGGAAGATCGACAGCGGGTTATCCATCGGTCAGCTCCGTCTCCCGACAGAAAAAGGGCGGGATTGCTCCCGCCCTTTGTTGGTCCGCATGGCGCGGGTGCTAGTGGGCCTCGATGACCATCTTCCCTGACGGGATCCGGACCTCGTCGACCATCGCCTGTGTTTCAGCATCGGGCTCTTCCGTCAACAGACTGACTGCAACCATGGAGACGAGGCTGAAGGCCATGCCGACGATACCGAAGCGGAGATGATCCAGGCCGAGGATCGGCGTGCCACCGGTGCGCACGTAGTACAGATAGAAGGTGCCGGCGAGGAAGCCGATGATCATGCCGGCCAACGCACCCTGCCGGTTGGCCCGTTTCCACCAGATCCCCAGGACCAGCGGGAAGAACAAGCCGGAGCAGGCGAAGCAGAACGCCCAGGCCACCGCGCCGAGGATGCCGGTGAGCTGCAGCGAGGCGACCAACGCGGCTGCTGCGCCGATGCCGATCAGCAGGACACGGGCGACAATCAGCCGGTGCTTGGTGTCGGCCTTCGGATCGATGATCTTGTAGTACAGATCGTGGCTGAGGGCGTTGGCGATGGCCAACAGCAGACCGTCGGCGGTCGACATCGCTGCCGCCATGCCGCCGGCCGCTACCAACCCGGAGATGACAAACGGCAGCCCGGCGATTTCCGGCGTTGCCAACACGACGATGTCCGGCCGCATGAAGAATTCGTTCAGCTGCAGGATACCGTCGGCGTTGCTGTCGGAGATCGCCAGCATGCCGACGTTCGCCCAGTTCTGGATCCAGGCGAGGTTGGATACCTCTTCGAACGACTTGCCGATGACCGCTGTTGCCAAGTTCGGATCGAGCAGCTGCAGTTTCGTCAGCGTGGCCAGGGCCGGCGCGGTGAAATACAGCAGGAAGATGAACAGCAGCGACCAGGCCACCGACTTGCGGGCCTGCCGCACCGACGGTGTCGTGAAGTAGCGCATCAGGATGTGCGGCAACGACGCTGTGCCGGCCATCATGCACAACGCCAGCGTAACGAAACGCCAACTGTCCATGCCGCCGGTGGGATCGTTGTGCGGTGTTGTGAGGATACTCAGCCGGCCAAAGGACTCGGTGGCGGCAGTCCCCAGGCCGACAAGCGGCTCGAGTTCCTGAATACGTTGCACTGCATCGCCGTAGGAGAAGTGCGGGATGATGCCGAAGTCTTGCTTGTTCGACATCCAGATCACCGGCACCAGATAGGCAATGATCAGCACGATGTACTGGGCCACCTGGGTCCAGGTCACCGCGCGCATGCCGCCGAGCATCGAGCACAACAGAATGCCGGCCAGGCCGAACCAAACACCGAACTCAAACGGGATCTGCAGGGCGCGGGCGGCGATCGTACCGGACGCGTTGATTTGGGCCGTCACATAAGTGAAGGACGCGACCACCAAGATGATCACCGCGACCAAGCGCGCGGCGTTGCCGCCGTATCGTGTCGCAATGAAGTCGGGCACCGTGTAGCAACCGAACTTGCGCAGGTAGGGCGCCATCAGCGAGTTGACCAGCACGTAACCGCCGGTCCAGCCAACGACGAAGCCGAGATAGGGATAGCCACCGAAGTAGATGCCGCCCGCCAACGCCACGAAGGACGCGCCGGACATCCAGTCCGCCGCGGTGGCCATGCCGTTGTACAACGCCGGGACCTCCCGACCGGCGACGTAGTAGGCGTCCACCTGCATGGTGCGCGACAGGTAGCCGATGATGGCGTAGATCGCGATGGTGAAACTAACGAAGAGAATACCGATCGTCGCTGCGCTCATCCCGAGCTGCTCGAGGATGGCCATGATCAGAATGAAAACGACGAAGCCGCCGGTGTAGAGGAAGTACACGCGGCCGAGATTGTCGATGAAACGTCCGTTCATTGTGCGCCCCCTACTTCTCTTCTTCGGATACGCCGAACTCGTCGTCGATCGAGTCCTGACGCCAATTCTGGAAGAAAATCAGCAGAACAAAGACGATCAACGAGCCCTGGACGGTGAAGTAATAACCAAGGGGGAACCCTAAGAAGGAGAGTTCATTCAGGCCTTTCGCGTTCCACGGTAGAATAAACGCGAATACTGCCCAAATAACGAGAACGACAATTGTGAGATTCTTTGTCTTTCCCCAGTGTTTCCTTCGTGTCTCTTCAGTAGGTTCTGGCATCAACTGTTCCTCACTTGATCCCATGTATCGCGCTATTACGCTTTTATGACTACATTAGCTCACAGCTTTTTGAGATGCGCAACCGGATTGGTCCGGTGCGAGGGGACCGGAACGATCACCTTCAGGCTGGGATGGTGCGTGAGTATCTAGGAAAGGCCCGGAATCTCTGGCGTGACGTGTCACGGCTGCTGGTGCCGCGGCGCGATCGTGGGCCGATCGATGGTGTCACCGTGTTGTGTGACTTCGTATCGACTCGGTCCGCGTTCATCGCGCAGAAGACACTTTACGGCTATCTAAAGACCCGCATGGGGACCCGGTACCCAACGGTATTCGAAGACAAAGTCTTCTCGAACTCCATCAAGCTGGCGACGCAGCATGTGTTTGCGGCTTGTCTGTCCGACCTGACTATTTTTGCGGTGGCGAACGCGACCCACGGGCATTCGATGGCGGATGAAGAGCGGGCGAAGTTGGCGCAGCGCTGTTACGAGGCGGCGCTTGCGGCAAATGCGGAGACGGCGCCGCTGCAGTTCGCGCCGCGCGATTGCATTGAAGCTTTTTCCAGCCGGTTGCGCGATACGGATTGGGGTTTCGGTGCGCTGCGGCGGGAGAACTTCACGCGTAGTCCGGCGGCACTGGTGCGATGGGCGCCAATCGCGCCGGAACTCAAGTCGCATGACGAACAGATTGTCTTCAATTCGATCCGCTTTGCGTGGCGCGAGGTCCGCGTGGACTTCAGCGACCGGCTGGATGCTGATGCGGTGATGACCGACTGGGGCATTCAAACCGGGTTGACCCAGCACAAGGCCGCCGATCCGCCACGTGCGTTAAGCCGTCCCGATGACGTTTCGAAATCCGGAGCGTGATCCCGCCGGGCTGCCGCTGGCGTGCCTGCCGGCGGTGGTGTTGGACACGGAAACGACCGGCCTCGACACCAAGGTTGCGCGGGTCCTGCAGATCGGCGCGGTGCGGTTGGCGGACGGCGAGGTCGACGATGCCGATGCGTTCGACCGGCTGGTCGACCCGGGGATCAGCATTCCGCCGACTTCGACGGAGATCCACGGCATCACCGATGCCGACATATCGGGGGCGCCGGATTTCACCGGGGTGATGCCGGCCCTCGTCGACTGGAGCGGTGGCGCGGTCGTCATCGGCTGGTCGATCGGCTTCGACCTGGCGATCCTGAAAGCGGAGCATGAACGCGCGTCGCTGGCATGGCAGGCACCCCGGGCGCTCGACGTGCATCACCTGGTCCGGGTGCTCAGTCCGGACCTGCCGGACTACGCGTTGGAGACCGCGGCGGCATGGCTGGGGGTGGACGTGATGGGCCGCCACCAGGCGCTGGGGGATGCGTTGGTGACGGCGCGGATGTTCCTGGCGCTGGTGCCGCGGCTGCGGGCGCGCGGGGTGATGACGCTGGCGGAGGCCGAGCGTGCCTGCCGCGGCGTGGCGCCGCAACTTGAGGATGAGACGCGCGCCGGTTGGCATGACGTGGCCGCACCGGCGTTGGAGCCATCGAAACAGCCACACATCGACAGCTACCCGTTCCGCCATCGGCTGCGGGAGATTATGGCGGCGCCGCCGGTGACGATTGCTGCCGATGCGACGCTCGGCGACGCGTTGGCGGCAATGATGAAAGCGGAGGTGAGTTCCGTGTTCGTGCCGCCGGATGCAACCGCCGCGGCGTACGGCATCGTGACCGAGCGCGACGTGTTGCGGGCGATTGCCGGCGGCACGGCCGGGGTGCTCGACGGGCCGGTGGATCAGTATGTGGTACGGCCCTTGGTGGCGCTGGACCAGGACGAGTTCGTCTACCGGGCAATGAGCTGCATGTCAGCCCAGGGGTTCCGGCATCTCGGCGTCACGGACGCGGCCGGCGAGGTAGTCGGCGCGGTGAGCGCGCGTGACCTGTTGCGGCAGCGCGCGGCGTCGGCGGTGGCGCTGGGCGACAATATCGATGCGGCGGAAAGCGCGGCGACGCTCGGACAGGTGTGGTCGGCGTTGTCCACGGTGGTGCGCGGGCTGGTCGAGGATGAGGTCGATCCGCGCGACATCGCCGCCGTCATCTCGCGGGAACTGCGGGCGCTGACGCGGCGAGCCTGTGAGATCGCTGAGGCGGAGATGGCGGACGCAGGCAAGGGCGCGCCGCCGGTGCCGTACGCGATGATCGTGCTGGGTTCCGGCGGCCGCGGCGAAAGCTTGCTGGCGATGGATCAGGACAATGCGATTGTCTTCACCGAGGGACCGGCGGGCGGCGAAGCGGATCAGTGGTTCGAGCAGCTTGGGACGCGGGTTGCCGATATCTTGAACGAGGTCGGCGTCGTTTACTGCAAGGGCGGCGTCATGGCGTCCCGCGCGGAGTGGCGCCAGGCCGCTGCAGCGTGGCGGGCGACCGTCGCCGATTGGGTGCGGCGGGGCAAGGGTGAGGACATCCTGAACGCCGACATCTTTTTCGACGGGGTGGTGGTGCATGGCGACGCGGCGTTGGCCGACGACCTGCACCGCGCGGCGGTCAAGGCGGCGAGTGGGTCGCGCACGTTCCTGCAGCATCTGGCGCTGAACGCCGCGGAGGTGCGCAGTCCGCTCGGCATGTTCGGCCGGCTGAAGGCGTCGTCAGGGCGGGTCGACCTGAAACAGTCGGGCCTCATGCCATTGTTCGGGACGGCGCGGGTGTTGGCGTTGCGGCACGAGGTGCGCGCGCGGTCGACGCCGGGACGGCTGCGCGCGGTGCAGCAGGCGACGGACAGCGACAGCGGGACCTATGACAATCTGATCGAGGCGCACAAGGTGTTCCTCGGCGCCGTTTTGCGGCAACAGTTGCAGGATTTGAGCGACGGCGTGCCGTTGTCGAACAAGATTGTGCCGGGATCACTGACGGCGCATCAGCGGCAGGAACTCCGGTGGGCGTTAAACCAAGTGCCGGAAGTGGCGAACCTGCTCGGCACGCCGTTGCACGGCTAGTTCTGCGGTTCGCCGATTTCGATGACGTGGCCGTCGGGGTCGTAGAAGCGGAAGACGCGTTGGCCCCAGTCCTGGGTTTGGATCGGGTGGATCAGTTTGACGTGCCTGTGGATGCGTTCGAATAGCGCGTCGAGATTCTCTTCCTCGAAATAGAGCAGGACGTTGCGGCGGCCGTAGCTGGGGTTCGCGGACGATGTCCCCCAGATGGTCTGTTCGAGGCGGGTGCCGTCGTGGATGGCGAAGCCGGTTTCGAAACGTACGAAATGGCCGTGGTCCTCGACGACACGTAGTCCCAGCAGCGAGGTGTAGAAGGCTTTTGATGCGGCGACGTCGCGGACGAACGGTATCGGATTGACGAAGCGCATCTTCGCCCCGCGCTTATCCGCCGGCGTTGACTAGCGCCTGCACGCTGTTCGGCAGGGCGAATGCGGCCTGGTGGATGGCCGGGTTGTAGTAGCGGGTGTTGAGCTCGGTCGCCCGGTGCCGTTCCGTGAGTGCTTGGAGAGACACGGTGCGGTGCGCGGCGTGGTCGGTTGCCCAGCCGAACGCCATATGACCGCCGAAGTAGGTCGGGACCGGCGCCAGGTAGCATGACACCTCGGCGAAGTGGCGGCGCAGGCGGCGCATCGAGGTGGTGAGTTCCTCGGCCTGGGTCATCGGCACGCCGTTCTGGGTGACGAGAATGCCGCCCGGCTTCAGGCAGCGTTTGCAATCGGCGTAAAATGCTTCGCTGAACAGGATCTCGGCAGGGCCCAGCGGGTCGGTTGAATCGATGATGATGACGTCGAAGCGGTCATCGGTTTCGGCGACGTATTTCGCGCCGTCGGCAAACAACAGGTTGGTGCACGGATGATCGAAAGCGCCGGCGGAGAGGCGCGGCAGGTGTTCGCGGCTCATCTCGACGACCGCCGGGTCTAGTTCGACCATGGTCGCCCTTTGCAACGGATGCTTGACGACCTCGCGCAGCATGCCGCCGTCGCCGCCGCCGATGATGCACACATCGTCGACCGCGCCGTGGGCCAGGATCGGCACGTGGGCCATCATCTCGTGATAGATGAACTCGTCGCTCTCGCTGGTCTGGATGACCTCGTCGAGCGCCAACACGCGGCCAAATTCCCTGGTGTCGTAGATCGCGAGGTGCTGGTGATCGGTGCGGTGTTCGTAGAGCGTGGCGGTGATTTCGAGGCCAAGCTGGTAGCCGGCACCCAGGGTGCCGTCGAACCAGACCCAGGTCACGTGACGATGCCCCGCTTGATCTCGTTGACCTGCAGCGTGCCGGGTTGCAGAGCGTCGCGCAGGGCCGGCACTGCCTGATGGGGATCGCATTCGCCGCACATGAAGATATCGATGGCGGCATAGTCCCGTTCCGGCCAGGTGTGGATCGAGATATGGCTTTCGGCGAGGACCGCGACGCCCGACAGGCCGCCGCTGGAAGAGAACTGATGCAGATGAATATGCAGTAGTGTCGCGCCCGCACCCTGCACGGCCGCCTTCAATGCGGCCTCGATATGCGCGGCATCGTTCAAGCGCTTCGCATCCCATAGCTCCAAGAGCAAGTGGATGCCGGCGCATTTCACGCCGTCGCGTTCGACGAAGTAATCGACGAGTTCTCCGGATGCCGCCGGATGGTGGAGAGAGTCGGGCATGGGCTGACTTTTCCCTTTCCATGGGGCGCATTCAATCGCCGCCGTGGTGGCTTCCCCTAGCCAAAGATTGAGTGGAGGCGGGGTTTTAGGCGAAATCCGACTCGGGATGCAAGGAAAAAGCTGGCGGTGCAGGGGGAGGGCCCGAAAGATTTGCGGCGGGAGTGTGGGGGGCACTCCCGCCGCGAACGGGGATCAGTGTCACCATTTGGGGAGATGGGAACGGGGTGACACGTGAAGTTCTACGGGGGGCGGCGCTACCGAGATGTGATGCGCGTCACTCCGCGAAAAAAAGCTGTGGATCAGTACGCCGCTTCGGGGAACTGGTTGACCGACGCGCCGGCGCCGGTGATCGCTGCACGCAGCGCATGGGTTTGCGGCAGTTGGCTTTGGGCGAAGAAGTCGGCGGTCAGCCGTTTGTGCCGGTGAAACGGTGTGTCACCGGCAGCGGCGGCGGCGCGTCCCATCAGCCAGCCGCCGACAACCAGGCCGGTCAGCTGTAAATAAGCGTTCGCGCCGGCGAAGGTTTCGTCCAGGTCGCGAGTGCCGTGGTCCAGCACCCAGGACGTCGCGGCTTGCAGATCGTCGAGCGCGGTGGTGAAGGCGGTGGCGAAGTCGCCGGCGAACACCGTGCCCCGCAGCTCGGCGATGAGGTCTTGCACCGAGGCGCCCTTGTCGCGCAACAGCTTACGGCCCAGCAGGTCGTTGGCCTGGATGCCGTTGGTGCCTTCGTAGATCGGGGTGATGCGGGCGTCGCGCCAATGCTGGGCGGCGCCGGTCTCTTCGATGTAGCCCATGCCGCCATGGACCTGAATGCCAAGGCTGGCGACCTCGGTCGAGATGTCGGTGCACCAGGCTTTGACGACCGGTGTCAGCAGCTCGACGCGGTGGTCAGCGCGCTCCCGCGTTGCTGCGTCGGGATGGCGGCGGGCGGTGTCGGCCTGGGCGGCGGTGTAGTAGGTGATGGCGCGGGCGGCTTCGGTCAGGGCGCGCATGGTCAGCAGCATGCGGCGGACGTCGGGATGCTGAATGATCGCCACCGGTTGCTTGCCGCCGTTCAACGGCCGCGACTGAACGCGGGTGCGAGCATAGTCGACCGCGCGTTGGTAGGCACGTTCAGCCACGCCGACACCCTGTAGGCCGACGCCGATGCGGGCGGCGTTCATCATGGTGAACATGCAGGCGATGCCGCCGAATTCGTCACCGACCTGGAAGCCGATGGCGCCGTCATTGTCGCCATAGGCCATGACGGCCGTGGGGCTGCCGTGGATGCCGAGCTTGTGCTCCAGACTGACACAGCGCAGGTCGTTACGGACGCCGGGATTGCCGTCGGCGTCGGGCAGGAACTTCGGCACGAGGTAAAGGCCGAGGCCCTTGGTGCCGGGCGGACCGTCCGGGGCGCGGGCCAGCACCAGGTGAATGATGTTCTCCGCCATCTCGTGTTCGCCGAAGGTGATGTAGATCTTCTGCCCGTGAATGCGGAAGCGGTCGCCGTCGCGGACGGCACGGGTCTTGATCTCACCCAAATCGGACCCGGCCTGGGGTTCCGTTAGGTTCATGGTCGCGGTCCAGGTGCCGGCGGTCAGCTTCGGTAGATAGGCGGCCTGCAATGCGGGGTCGGCGTGGGCGATCAGTGCCTGCATGGCGCCGAGGTTCAGTAACGGGCAGAGGCCTAGGGCCAGATTTGCGGCGTGCCACATCTCCTGCACCGCCGTTGCCAAGGTTGCGGGCAAACCCATGCCACCGTGTTCGGTGTCGATCGACAGACCGTTCCAACCACCGTCGACATAGGCGCGGTAGGCTTCGGCGAAGCCCTCCGGCATGCGGACGACACCATTCTCCAGCACGCAGCCTTCGCGGTCGCCGGTTTGGTTGATGGGTGCCCAGACCTGACTGGCGAGGCGTGCCGCTTCGTTGAGGATTTGGTCGGTGAGTTCCGGCGTGGCTTCGCCGTAACCGGGAAGGCTGGCGATGGCGGGCAAGTCGCACAGTTCGTTCAGGACAAAGCGCATGTCGTCCAACGGCGCGGCGTAGGTCATGCGGCAATCCCTCGCATTTGGTCCATGCGAGGCATAACAGATGGCCGGTGGTGCTGGAAGTAAGGGCTAGTCGTCGCGGTAGATGGAGAGCGCGGCAGTGCGCTGCGCCGGAGTCATGGCGTAGCTGTGCGATTTGGCGGTCTCGTTAGACAACTGTTCAATCTGAATATGAAGGTTCATCACTTCGGCCCGCAGTGCGCGGGGTGCGGCGGTGGCCCGTTTGATATTCTGCGCTACCAGGTTCAGGCGAACGATCAGCAGCAGGCCGACGATGATACCGGCGAACTCGATCAGCGGCCGCACAGGAATGGCGGACAGCCAACCTCCGACAGTGTTGGCGACGAGTAGGAGAACGTCCACAGCTTAGACCGCTTCTTTCACAGCCGTGCGGGATACCGGGACACGGTTGTCAGCGCGGAGGCGGGCGATTGTGTGGGACAGCGTCTCGACCTCACGCTGCAGCCGTTCCATCTCGCTTTCCATTTCCGCTGGGGCTTTGCGTAGGTGGGCCAACAGGTCGCGAACCCGGAGGAGCTGAACCAGGACCACGCCAACGATGCAAAGCAGCATGAACTCGCCAACGGAGCGGGCGGTGGCGTAGGCGCCGAAATGTGCCGAGAGGAACTCGACATAACCGCCGACGCTGGCGGAGATGGCCGCGGCTGCTTGTCCAAACTCGGAAAGAAATGTGGGCATGGCGACACGAACTGGTTGGGTCGCAAGGATTAGACCGCCCATCCGAGGCGCCCGCAACGGAGGCTCTAGGTTATCTAAAATGTGATAGATGGTCCGAAGCGGGCTACTCCGAAAGTGGGAGGACCTTGCCGGGATTCATCAGGTTCCGGGGGTCCAACGCCTGTTTCACGCTACGCATCAGGGCGATTTCGACGGGCGAGCGATAGTGCCGCAGGGTTTCCCTCTTGATTAGGCCGATGCCGTGTTCGGCGCTGAAACTGCCGCCTAAGTCGGCGACGATCCGGTTGACGATGCCGGTCAGCTCGTCCCAGCGGGCCATGAAGGCGGCGGGGTCGGCACCAATCGGCTGCAGGAGGTTGTAGTGGATGTTGCCGTCGCCGACGTGCCCGAAGGGGGTCGGGCGGATGCCGGGGCAGGCGGCGGACAGCTCGGCGTCGACGCGGCGGATCAGGTCCGGCACCCGGGAGACCGGCACGGCCACGTCGTTCTTAATGCTGGCGCCTGCCGGATGTTGGGCTTCCGAGGATGCCTCGCGCACCCGCCAGAGTTGCTGGCGCTGGGTCTCGGACTGGGCGACGGTGGCATCGGTGATGAGGCCGCGCTCCAGCGCCGCGCCCAGCAGTTCGGCGAGCTGGCCATCCGTTTGGCCCTCAGGCGCCGACAGCTCGACCAGTGCGTAATAGGTGGCGCGGGTGGCCAAGGGCCGGACGTTCGGGTCGATATGGGTCTCGGCGAGGCCGAGCAGCGTCTCGGGAATGAGCTCAAAGGCGGTGAGCGCATCGGCACTGCCGCGGCGCAGGTCGGCAAACAAGGTCAGGGCTTCATCGAGGCCGGTGAGGGCGGCCAGCCCGGTTTCGTGGGTTTTGGGCAGCGGGAAGAGTTTGAGCACCGCGCCGGTGATGATGCCAAGGGTGCCTTCGGCGCCGATGAAGAGCTGCTTTAGGTCGTAGCCGGTGTTGTCCTTGCGCAGGCCGCGGAGGCCGTCCCAGATCTGACCATCCGGCAGCACGACCTCCAGCCCGAGGGTGAGTTCGCGCATGTTGCCGTAGCGGAGGACGGCGGTGCCGCCGGCATTGGTGGCCAGATTGCCGCCAATCTGACAGCTGCCTTCGGCGCCGAGGCTGAGGGGAAACAGCCGGTCATGCTCGGTGGCCGCGGTCTGAATGTCGGCCAGGATGCAGCCGGCGTCGGCGGTGATGGCGAAGTTTTCGGCGTCGACGGCGCGGACTTTGTTCATACGGCCGAGGGAAATGATGACCTCGCCGTCCGGCAGGCTGCCCGACACCAGGCCGGTGTTACCGCCCTGGGGGATCATCGGCACGCCGGCGTCGGCACAGGTGCGGACCACGGCCGCCACTTGGTGGGTGTCGGTCGGCCGGACCACGGCGGGGGTCGTGCCCTCGAAACGGCCGCGGCGCTCGCGGGTGTAGGGCGACAGGTCCTCGGGGGCGGTGATCAGACCTTTTGGGCCGACGATATCGGACAGCCGGTCGAGGAGTCCGCTGGGGAGGGCTTGGGTCATGGAGGACTGATAGGTCGCGCGGCGGGGTGGGGCAAGGCAGTTCAACTAGACGCGACGGTTCGTCTCGTCTAGTGTTTCGAGATGTCCGAAAGGCGGCGTTCTCCGACACGGCAGCAAGCCATACTCGATGCAGCGGCGGCGCTGGTTGAAGAGCTTGGTTATGAGAATTGCACGATCGAAGGGGTCGCCCGGCGGGCCGGCGCCGGCAAGCAGACCATCTATCGGTGGTGGGCCAGCAAACCAGCCTTGTTTGTCGAGCTCTACCAGTTGCTGGTGGCGCGGGAGGCCGTGGCGGCTCGGTACGCCGACCCGCGGCGAGAACTGGAGGTGACCCTAGCGGCGGTGTTCCGACACCTGACGGATACCGTGGCAGGCGCGGTTCTGCGCGGGCTGATTGCCGATGCGACACACGACGAGGTGGCCCGCGCGGCGATCAACAGCGAGCTGGTCTTTGGCCGGCGCGACATTCTGCTCGGCCCGTTGCGGCGGGCGGCAGCGGCCGGAACGCGGGATTGGGCCCCCGAAGAGATGCTGGAAATGCTGGTCGCGGTCATCTGGAAGACCCTCATTCTCGAACCGGACGCATTGAACGACGCGTTGGCGGCACGGTTGGCGGCACTTGTGTTGGGACCTGTGGATGACAGCTGAGCCAATTCGGTTCGACGGGTACCGGCCGGGCGTGTTGGCGGCGATTGTCGGCCTGCACATGGACTACTACGCGCGGCACTGGAACTTCGGCCGGCAGTTCGAGACCAAGGTGGCCGGTGAGTTGGCGGCCTTTCTCGACCGCTACGATCCGGCTCGTGACCTCTTTGCCAATACTTATGACGATGACGGTGGGCTCCTAGGTTCGCTGACGGTCGATGGGGGCGACAATGGAAGTGGGGCGCAGTTGCGCTGGTTCATTGTTGGCGACCGGGCGCGCGGTAAAGGGCTGGGCCGCGCCCTGATGCAGCAAGCCGACAACTTTATGCGTGAGCGGCGGTATCGCAAGGTGAGCCTGACGACGTTTGCCGGACTCGATGCGGCGCGAAAGCTTTATGAGGATTTCGGCTTTCGGCTTGTCTCGGAAGCCGCGGAGGATCCCTGGTCCGGCACGGTAGGATTACAGATGTTTGTAAGAGACTAGGCGGCCAGCTTCTTCAGGTCTTTCGGCAGCAGGTAGTGGTAGGACCAGAGCGTCCCGTCCTTGACGATCGCGAACACGCCGTAGGCGGTCGGCGACAGTTTGCGCACGTCAGCGGCGCTGGTGAGTTCCACTTCGGTGAAGGCTAACTTGCGGGCTTTGGCGAAGTCGGCGATGTGCTTCGTGGCGTCATCGATGTATGGGCACTGGTCGGTGCGGAACACCACGAGCCCGTCGCCGTAGGCGCGCGCCTTCTTCTCCCAACCGCCGCAGAACGCCGGATCGGGCGTGCCGGGGTCGAACTTGTGGACCATCAGATCAAAGCCCGGCGGGGCCGTGGCGACGCTGGTGAAGCCGTGGCTCGACAATATGTCGTGGCTGATCAGCCAAACACCGCTGCTGACGACGGCTGCAACGCCTTTGAAACCATTGGCTTGCGCGTAATCCATAACCTCTTGCAGTAACGCGTGACCGAAACCTTTCCCTTTGCTGCGTCCAACGACCCATAGGCAATGGATGACGAGATAGGGCTGCGCCTTCTTGATCGCGCGCCAGGCGTATTTGCCGGGGATGAATTCGACAAAGCCGCGCTCGCCGCCGCCAAGCATGCGCATCTGCAGGCCTTCGTCGAAGCGCTGTTGCAGCCAGGCCAGCTTGCGCTGATAGCCCGGCTGCTTGCGGCCACTCATTTTGCAGAAGAAGCCGGTCTTGGCGACGTTGTCGGCAGTGACGTGGATCAGTTCGGGTGTTGTCATGAGCGGCAGTGAAGCGGAATGCTTCAGCCTGCCCAATGACTTAGGTCATCTTGTTGCAGCGCGGCGGAGGCGGTCGTTGAGGGCGGCGCCGAGGCCGTGGTCGGGGATCGGGGCGACCGCGACGGAAGTGGCGCCGTGCTGGTCGAGTTCGACCAGCAGGCGGAACAGGTTGGCTGCGGCCTCTTGCAGGTCGGCGGTGGGGCTGAGGTTGCGGGATAGCTCGGCGGTGACGGCGGTTCGGCCGAAGGCGAGATAGGCTTCGCCGGGTTGGATGTCCGTCGCGTTCAGGCGCAGGCGGGCGCGCGGCGCGTAGTGGCGCGGTAGCGTGCCGGGGGAATGCTGCCGGGTCGCGGTGGTGGGCTCGGCGAGGGGGCCAAGTACGTCTTCCAGGGCTTCGCGGGTGACGCCGCCGGGACGGAGGATGGCCGGCGCGCCGTGGGCGAGATCGAGGACCGTGGATTCGATACCGACTTCGCAAGAGCCGCCATCGACGATCAGATCGACGGCGGCGCCGAGCTGGGCGCGGATATGGGCGGCGCGGGTCGGGCTGACCTGGCCCGATTTGTTGGCGCTGGGGGCCGCGATGGGGCGATCGGCGGCGCGCAAGATGTCGCGGGCGATGGGGTGTGCCGGCGCGCGGATGGCGACGGTCGGGAGGCCGGCCGTGGCTTCAGGGGCCAGGCCGGCGTCGGGGCGGCGTTGCAGCACCATGGTCAGCGCGCCGGGCCAGAAGCGGTCGGTGAGCTGTTGGGCGATGGGCGGGAGTTCGGCCAGGCGGGCGGCGGCCTTCGCATCGGCGACGTGGATGATGAGGGGGTTGGTCGACGGGCGGCCCTTTGCGGCGAAGACGCGGCGGACGGC